>CANETF010000141.1 GCA_947440575.1 Verrucomicrobiaceae bacterium | reverse complement strand
CATGGGGTAGGCTATGCTACTCGGCTGTGGGCAAAATCAAGGTGATGCGGTGGGATTGCTTGGAACCGATGTGATGTCGTGAGGAGGTGGCGGGGTAGAGCACAAGAGGGTGGAGATCTCTTCTGGGGAAGCGACGCATTGTGGTTGATGAGATTTGGTGGCGCATCGGCGCAATGTTTTCCGAAGAAGAGGAGGAACAGATTGGGATAATGAAGGAGACAATGCGATGTTTGTGTCGATTATCTATCCGTTCCATGATGACTGAGCACGATCCTGATTGGTTTGACCACGATTTAGACTGGCCGTGGACGCTTTACTTCAATGGCGAGGCGGTGGCCCGGTGGGCGAACTGCTGGAATTTATGTGAATTCCCCGAGAGCTCTTCGGAGCTTTTCATGGAACACACTTGGATCGTGGATTACTCGGACTTTGTGCGTCTCTGCAATCGGATGGACTTAGCGCATACCATTGATAGTGAAGACCCGGTTCTTTTCCGCATTCAATCCCTGAGCCTGTTGGTTTTACTGCTGCGCCAAGAGAATCGCATTAAGGCAAAACTCGCTCCTCTCGCCGCAGCGGATGGAACAACGCCCAACACCATTTTCGAGGGCATCCGAGATGGCGTTGCAGCGATACACAGGCTTGTTGTCCGCGACCAGTTTGCATTTTGGACGGTGGGCTATGAGGAGGATGGGGCTGCGCTCTTGGAAGCGATTCGACAATCGCCCCCGACGCCTTCTTTAATCGGGGTAGTTCCTCCCCACATTCGGGACCGCAACCGGGGCGCTGAGGATCGTCTCCATTCGCTGCGCTGTGAACTCCTTGAGTTGCTTCGAGCAGGACACTATCCCAAGGATTTTCGGCGCTTTGTTCATGAGTTACCCACTCGCGTGTAATTGGTTCTACGTGGAGGGATGGAGTCTGGTGACCTTCCCACACGATCCGGCGTGCGGTTGCGCGTGGGGCGGTTCGAGTCAGATTGTTGAGTTTTGATTCTCGGACCGGTTGCGTGATGCGGCTAGATCCGGGTGGGCGGGTGTGCATGTGCATGCAGGTTCTGCATAGTGGGGCGCTGAGGCCCTTGACTTCGGCTGGTGGATTCATGAATATGCTTTCTCTTAGCGTGGTTTATCCACAGGGTATCTGAAATAGAAACTGAGTTATCGTGGCGACAGCCTACATCGAAACCACCGTGCCCAGCTACTACGTGGCGAGGACTTCGGACAGTCTTTTGCAAGCTGCTAAGCAGGCGGCTACGCGGCGTTGGTGGGATGGCGGTTTTTCCGGCTTTGAATTGTTCACGTCACTCGAGACGCTCGACGAGGCAGGGAAAGGAGACGGAAAAATGGCCGCAGACAGGCTCCAATTGCTTCGCGGCATTCCGCTTTTGCCATTGCCTGACGAGGGTTTGGAGCTAGCCCGTTATCTGGTCACTTCAGGCATTGTTCCTCAAAAGGCGGCGTCGGACGCAATCCACATTGCGGTGGCATCAGCTCACCGAATGGACTATCTTGTGACGTGGAACTTCAAGCACATTGCCAATCCGTTCATACAGGATCGCTTACGAATTGCGATCACAAGAGCGGGGTTTGAACTCCCAGTGATGTGCAGTCCCGAAGAACTCCTCCAGAATGAAGACGATGAAGACGATTGATTCTCCCCAGAGCGTGGTTGATCCGGTCATCACCGAAGTCCGCCGTCACAAACATGAGATTGCGGCGGCGTTTGGTTTCGATGTGATGGCGCTGGGCCGGTCGTTGCAGTTGCGGGAGGCTGGCGATCCTCGCTTCAAGAAACCTGAGGCTGGGCAAGGGGCCGCAGCAGGGGACGCTGAGGGTTTGGATGCGGAGTGAACATCGCCGTCGAGGCCTCTGCATTGCTGCGGTTTGGCGCTCTTTTTTGAGGAGGGTGGTTATTTGGTCGCTTCAATGGCGATGTCTTTGAGGGCGAGGGTGCCGTAGCTGAAGCCTAGGCCGAGGGTGGTTTTGGGGCGGGCTAGGGAGGGGTGGGTGACGGTTTCGGTGTAGGTGTCGCCGATTTGGACGGTGGCTTGGGGGCCGGTGAGGGTGATTTTCACCTGGGTCCAAGCGCCCGGGGTGAGGGCGGGGCCGGTTTTGCCGAGGGCGATGGAGGCGTGGTCTTGCGGACCGGGGGGGAAGGCGCGGATGCCGGTGCCGCGTGCGCTGGTGACGAAGCGGAAGACGTGGCCTTCGGCGCCGTTGAGGGTGAAGACGAAGGTCTTGGTGGCGGGGTCGGGCTTGAACTGGAAGGTGAGGGTGGCGTCGGTGAATTTGACGTCATACCAGATGACGGGTCCGTGGTCTTTGAACTTGGCGTAGAGGGCGTCGTCCTGGGTGCAGGTGGCGGTGCCGTTTTCGATTTTCCAGGGGCCGCGGGTGGGTTTGCGGGTGGGGTGCTGGGTAGTGGTGAAGTCGTCGCGGAGGAG
This sequence comes from Verrucomicrobiaceae bacterium, assembly GCA_947440575.1. Classification (GTDB taxonomy): domain Bacteria; phylum Verrucomicrobiota; class Verrucomicrobiia; order Verrucomicrobiales; family Verrucomicrobiaceae; genus JAGRPD01. Next base: position 9,316 of record CANETF010000141.1, on the reverse strand, counting down.
GTCGGCGGCGGGGGCGAGAAGGGTGGTGAGGGTGAGCAGGGTGACGAGGAGGCGGGTCATGCGGTGGGTAACGGTGGGGGGTGGGGGAACTTGCAGGGGAGCGGTGGAGTCAGGGAGGACTTAGGGCGCGCGGTCGATGAGGTTTTCTTTGATGATGCTGGGTGTGGCGGTTTTGACGTTGATCCAGGAGGCTTTTTTGTCGAGCTTGCGGCCGCAGTCGGTGAGGGTGTTGGAGTTGATGAGGAGGTTGCTGCAGTTGCCCTGGGTCCAGATGGCGGCGGTGGAGAGGCCGGAGAAGGAGTTGCCGGTGATGTTGATGTGGCGGGCGCCTTCGAGGAAGATGCCGGTGCCTTCGTCGATGGACATGGGGGTTTTGCCTTCGGCGGGGCGTTTGTCCTGGGCGTCGCCGATGTAGGTGTTGCAAAAGGTGTTTGAAGAGATGGTGTGGCGGCCGGAGCCGGGGCCGACGCGGACGCTGAACTGGTGCGCGATGGTGAAGGTGTTGGCGGCGATGTTGCAGCCGTGGGCGTCGCGGAGGTCGATGCCGCCCTGGAGATGGTGGGCGATGACGTTGGAGGAGAGGGTGATGCCGTAGCAGTCGCGGTCGAGGATCATCGCGGTGCCGTTGCATTCCTCGATCATGTTGCCGGAGACGACGGAGCCGTAGGTGTTTTCGATGATGATGCCGTGGCGGAGGTGGTCATCGATGTTGTTGCCGGTGGCGCAGAGGTTGAAGGAGTCGGCGCAATGGAGGGCGTCCTGGTTTTCTTCGAAGTGGTTGGCGGAGACGATGATGTCGTGGCAGTCGAAGAGGCGGAGGCCGCAGTCGCGGTTGTAGGTGAGGATGGTGTCGGCGATGCGGGGGTCTTCGAAGCAGGAGAGGAGGTGGATGCCGTTGCCGCCGTGGTGATCGATGGAGAGGCCGTGGAGGTAGATTTCCTGGACGAACTCGGCGCGGAGGCCGTCGCCGCTTTTTTCATTGCCGCTGATGCGGAGGTCGGCGAGTTGGACGCGCCAGAGGCGGGCTTTGGGATCGGCAGCGAGGGCGGCGTCGGAGGGTTTGAGGAGGAAGGCGGGCTGGCCTTCGGTGTTTTCGTTGACGATGTGGGTGGCGGGTCCAGAGCCTTCGATGCGGGTTTCAGGGGTGTGGATGCGGAGCGGGGCGGTGATTTTGTGGGTGCCGGGGGGGATGCGGACGATGCCGCCGGAGGGGGGGAGGGCGTCGAAGGCAGCCTGGAGGGAGGTGTGGTCCGCGGCGTTGACGGCGACGGGTGGGGGGGATTCCTGGGCGAGGAGGGGCAGGGATGCCGCGAAGCAGAGAAGGAGGGGGCGGAGGATCATGGCGAGTGGGAATCTGACGAGCGAGAGTCAGGGAGGGGTTGGGGCGATGGCTAGGATGCTCAAACGGGGTGAAATTCCGCCATTTCACTTCTTTCGTGACAAAATTGGTGCGACATCCTAGATTCGTTCTCCCAACTCATTGAAAATGCGTCCGAAATTCCCAACTCACCCAGTCTTGAACGGGCTTACCACTTCATTTTCGAAGCGTCAGGTTTCGCAAAAAGGCAGTCGTAGCCGAGGTGGCCTTTTGGTGGTGACCGTGAGTTTGATACTGGGCCTAGGGGAGAGTTTTTCGCTTGGGCAAGCTCCGCAACCGGCGGCTCCGGCGGCGCCAGCGGCTGGTGCTGGGGGATCGTTGAATATGGAGCAGGAGGTGGAATCGCTCTACAATGAGGCGTTCAACCTGTTTCAGGAGGGCAAGTTTCAGGAGGCGATCGCCAAGATTACGACTTTGAAGGGGAAGGTTTCCCGGCCTTTTGAGAAAGTGGTGTTTGTGGAGGGGGCGTGTTATTTCAATATGAACGACTTCCCCAAGGCGATCACGGCCTTGGAGTTGTATGTGACGACGTTTCCGGATGGGGAGAGTTTGAATTCGGTGAGGATGGCCTTGGGACGGGCGTATTTGGGCAACAAGGAGCCGGATAAGGGAATCGAAATCCTGCGGAAAGTGGCGGCGGAAGCGCCTGAGTTCATGGCGGAGGCGGGGGTGGTGATTGCTGAGCAATTGAGGTCGACGGATAAGGCCGATGAGGCGTTGCAGATTTTGGAGAAGGTGCTGGCGGGTGGTATTCAAAGTCCTTCGGCGATTCAGGCGGCGATGCTGGCGGCGGATATTTTGGTGGCGAAGGGCGAAGGGGAGAAGGCCTCTGAGATGATGGAAAAGGTGCGCGGCGTAGCGGGTGGCGGTGAGAATGTCGCGCAGATGAACAATATCAGCCTGAAATTGGGCGACCAGATGTTGGAGAAGAAGAGTTTCAAGGAAGCGCTGGGTGCTTACCAGATGGTGCGTCGGCAGAGTGAGATCACCCGGTTGCAGAAGGATCGTCTGGCGGCGATTGAGAAGTCGCTGGCGAATCCCGGGAAGGGGCCGATTCCAGGGAGCAAAGAGGAGCTGACAGCGCGTCTGGAGACTGAGAAGAAGCTGTTGGAAGAGATTGAGAAACGTCCGGATTACGATGCCTCCCTGTATTATCGGTTGGGGCGCTGTTACTTTGAGATGGGCCGGTTCTGGGAGTCGCTGCTGGCGTTTGATGTGATTGTCAGTGAGTTCAAGACGTTTCCGCAGAGGGATCGGGCGTTGTTTGGGATGATCATTGCCAACGGGCAGTTGAAGCGGGTGGTTCAGGCGCGGGCGTTGTGCGAGACCTACATTTCGGATTTTCCGGATGGGGCGAATTTGGGCGAGGTGTCGGAGATGTACGGGATGCTGGCTTACAACAGTGGGGACATGGCGGGAGCGGAGCAGTCGTTTGACAAGGCGCTTGGATTCCCGAAGGCGGACAAGGAGCGGTTGCTGTTTTTGCGGGCGTCGGTGTTGTTTGAAATGCAGCGCTTCGAAGATGCGCGCACGTGTTTGGAGCTGTTGTTGAATGCCAACGCCCAGTCCGCCTACAAGGATGATGCGCAGTATCGGATTGCGTTGAGCTACTTCTATCAGAATGACTTCAAGAGTGTGACGAAGGCGTTGAGGACGTATGCCGAAGAGAATCCCAAGGGGCAGTACATCATTGATGCGAAGTATCGTTTGGCATTCATCAAGTTTCAGGGGCGCGAAGTGGAGGAGGCGATGAAGGATTTGGAGAAGCTGGTGGAAGAGGCGCCGAATGATCAAAACATTGGGCAGGTGTACAGTCTGCTGGGGGATGGGTACAATCAGAGGCAGGATTTCCCGAAGGCGTTGGAGGCCTTTGCGAATGCGGTGGCCAAGGCCAAGACCGACGATGTGTTGAACTACGCGATGGACAACGCGACGGATTTGTATGCGTCGGAAAACAAATGGAAGGAACTGGCCGACATGTGGCAGTCCTACTATGAGTCGCACAAGGACAATGAAGATCAGGCGCTGAAGGCGATCTCATGGATCAGCCGGGCGCGGGTGCGGGAGAACAAGCCGGAGGAAGCGATCAAATTGCTGGCGGAGGCGATCAAGCCGAAGATCCCGAATGGAGCGAATCAGCAGGTGGAGGTGTTGATCCAGCAATTGTGTGGATTGATGGCGCCGAAGCGTCGTAAAAAGCCGGATGGTACGTATGACGGGCCGACGTTTGAGGAGAAGGAAAAGGAGTTGGAAGCTCTGATCACGCCAGAAGAAGCCGGGATGAACGGGACAGCGCAGATGCGGATCTTGTTTGCCCGGGCGTGGTTGGCGAGGCAGATGAAGGAGCCTGTGAAGTCTGAGAAGCTGTTTGCGATCATCATAGAGGTGGCCAAGCCTGAGGACTTGAGTCCGTTGCTGCTTTCGACCGTGGGAGACAATGCCCGGAGCAAGGGCGATCTGGAGAAAGCGGCGGCCTGTTATGAGCGGCTGAAGAGTTTGTTTCCGGACAGTGAGTTCGCGGATGCAGCGCCGGTTGGATTGGCGGAGATCGCTTTCAGCAAAGAAGAGTACGACAAGGCGATGGAGTTGTACAATGAGGCGATTGAGAAGTATGCGGCGAGTTCTAAGCTTTTGGATGCGAACCTGGGGAAGGCGAAGACACTAGTAGCGCTAAAGAAGTGGGATGATGCCAAGAAGCTTTACGAGCAGATTTCAAACACCCGGGAGTGGCGGGGTGAGGCTACAGCGATCTCGCTGTTCATGTTGGGAGAGATTGAGTTTCAGCAGAAGAACCCAGCGGCGGCGATTCCCTTCTATCAGCGGGTGTTCATCGCACATCAGAAGTGGAAGCCCTGGGTGGCGAAGTCGTATTTGCAGTGCGCCAAGAGTTTTGTGCAGTTGAATCGTCCTGCGGCGCCACCGGAGCGTGAATATGCGGATCGTGAAGCTGCCAAGCTGTTCCTGGTGCAGATGACGAAGCGCACGGATTTAGAAGATCAGCCTGAAATGAAAGAAGCCCGCCAACTGCTCTCGACACTGTGATGAAGACTGTTTGTATGATGTTCCAAATGTGGGTCCGGATTCTGGGAGTGACGGCGGTTTTGGCGGCTGGCCAGTCTGTTTTTGCCCAAGGGTTGGTCTTGAAGGATGGTAGTCGGATTCCGGCGGAGGATTTCAAGGTGGAGGCTGGCAAGATCATTCGCACGGTGAAACTGCAAGGGAGCAACAGTGCGACGACAGTTCTGGCGCCAAGCAACATTGCGGAACTGGTCTGGCCGTATTCAGCGGAGTTGGCTGAGAGTCGCTCCCTGCTTTCCCAGGGCAAGGCGGAGGAGGCGATCGCCGTGCTGAAGACGGGGAAGGAGTTCTTTGAGGTATTCAAGGACGTGAAAGGAGGGAAGGACCTCTATCGGGACTTGTTTTTTGCATATGTGGAAGCGTTGGCACAGGGCGGCAAATTTGATGAAACGGTTGGCCTGATGCCGTCGCTGGAGAAGCTGAGTTTGAGCAAGGAGCAAGAGGTGCAGTTGAAGGTGTTGAAGCTGAATATTGAGCGGCAGACGTCGTCGGATTACGTGTCGATCATTGCGAAGGCGAACAACATCCTGACGGACACGAATGATTCGGGGGTTTCGGCAGCGGTTTGGGATATCATTGGTGATGTGCACGACAAGAAGAAGGAGTATGAGGAAGCCTTGATGGCGTATTTGAGGATTCCTGTGTTTTTTGGCACCCAGATGCAGCGTGTGCCGGCGGCTGAAATGAAGGCGGCGAAGATGCTGATCAAGATGAAGCGCTACGAAGATGCGACGCTTTTTCTGACACGGTTGATTGAGGCTTATCCGGGTTCGGCGGTTGCGGAAGTGGCGGCGAAGGAGAAGGCATCCATCAACGGAATGAAAAATGATGACACCCCGGCCAAACCTGCTGACGAAAAGACTTCCCAATCCTGACTTCCTTTGTTAAAAATCCCCTCCCACGTATTCATGAACTCCAATCTGTTCTTCAAAATGACCCGTCGTTATCTGCCCCTCGTGATCCTTAGTTTGTTTGTTATGGCTTCTTCCGGTGCTTTTGCCCAAGAGGCAGCGGCTGCGGCTGCCGAGGGAGGTGAGGCGGCGGCCACGCACAGTTCCAAGACTTTGATGGAGCTTTTCCATGAGGGTGGGTGGGTGATGTATCCGCTGACACTTTGCTCGGTGGCCTTGATCTGGCTGACTGTTGACCTGTGGCTGCGGACGAATTTGAAGAAGATGGCACCACCGGCGCACTTGGCCCAAGTTCAGGATCTTTTCCGGATCGGTGACTACGTGGGTGCTTACCAGTTCTGCAAGAACAACGAGTCGTATTTTTCGGATGTGACCCGGGTGACCTTGAGTTTTGCTGGAGAAGGCCATGATGCTCTGGAAGGCGCGTTGTACAGCGAATTGAACAAGGTGAACTCGGTGATTCAGACGCGGATCAACTACCTTTCCGTGTTGGGTGTTTGCACACCGATGATCGGGCTGGTCGGAACGGTGACGGGGATGATGAGCGCGTTTGCGACCCTTGGGACATCGGGGGTGGGTGATCCGTCGAAGCTGGCGGGTGCTATCGGTGAGGTGCTCGTGGCGACGGCTTCGGGACTTGCGGTGGCGGTGCCAGCGTTCATGATTTTCTACTTCCTGCGGAACCGTCTTCAGGGTTCGATGAACGGTCTGACGGAGATTGTGACCGGGCTATTTCGCAAGATGCCATATGAGCACCTCAAAGGAGCGCATGTGGGTGAGGAAGAGATTTTTGCTGCTCTGCCAAACTGGGTGACTGGTGAAGGCGCGGCAGTAGCAGTGGCTGAGTAATGTTTGTGCAGTTGGCGGTGCTGACTGCTGAGATTAACCTTTTAACGATACGATACCATGGCCGGAGGAGGAGGAAACGCAGAGAACGGAGAACCTGAGTTCCAGATCGCGCCGATGATCGACGTGCTGCTGGTGCTGCTCATTTTCTTCATGAGCATCACCTCGGCCCAGGTGTTGAAGATCGATAAGGACATCAAGCTGCCGGTGGCGGGTGACGCCAAGAAGAAGGAGAACAAGAATGCGATGTTCGAAGCGGCGCTGAACGTGAAGTGGAAGGCGAACGAGCAGAAGGCCGAGTTCAAGTTGGACGAGTTGAACGTGGAGGAGGAGCAGATTGTGGAGATCCTGCAACAGCGGAAGGCGAACAATCCGACCTACCGGGTGGTGATTCGGGGTGACAAGGCCTTGCCTGCCATTGAGGTGCAGAAGGCGATGACGATCATTGGGCAGTCTGGCATTGATGACATTTCATTTTCCACTTTGAACAAGGACTAGCAGCCTCTTTATTTTCATGAGCGGACACACACGAGGACCCAAGCGCCGAGGCATCGAGACAGATTCTCCCAACATGGGGTTTCAAATCGCGCCGATGATTGACGTTGTGTTCGTGATCATGTTGTTCTTCATGGTGATGGCGGGCGCGGTGAAGGTGGAGCGTGAGTTGAAGACGAGTTTGCCTGGTTTGGCGCCGGCGAACTTGGACAAGCCGCAGGAGATGCCGGATGAGATTGTGGTGTCTGTTGAGGAGACGGGTGTGGTGACGTTGAATGAGGAGGAGTTTGATACTCCGGAGAACAAGGAGTTGCCGAATTTTACGAGCACCCTGTTGCTGCTGAAGCAGGAGGCGGATAATCGGGGGGCGAAGGTGATTGTGACGATTGAGGCGGAGGAGCAGGCGAAGTATGACCGGGTGATTGATGTGCTGAATTCGATGGCGAAGGCGAAGATCAGCAACGTGACGTTCACGGTGGGATCGGATGTTTTTTGAGTTGGGGATCGCTGTTGGGTGATGGTGGGTGGGAGACGGGAAAGGATTGTATCGCGGTGTGATCGGGGTTAGCCGATGAAGCGATGAACACTGTGATTCCCTCTGAGGTCCGTATTGGGCATGTGCATTTGAAGGTGGCCGATTTGGAGCGGGCGCTGGGATTTTGGCAGGGGGTGATTGGGTTGGAGGTGATGCAGCGGATGGGGAATCAGGCGGCGTTTCTTTCGGCGGGCGGGTATCATCATCACATTGCGCTCAACACGTGGGAAAGTGCGGGTGGGAAGCCGCCGCCGGCTCGCAGCACGGGGCTGTATCATGTGGCACTGCTTTACCCGACGCGGGCGGCTTTGATGGAGGCGATGCGGCGGGTGGAGGAGGCGGGGATCGAACTGGAGGGAGCGGCTGACCACGGGGTGAGCGAGGCGCTGTATCTGCGGGACCCGGACGGCAACGGGGTGGAGCTTTACTGGGATCGACCCCGGGAGGAGTGGCCGCGCGATGAGGCGGGCGGGCTGGCGATGTTCACCCGTGCGCTGAAGTGGCCGGGTGGCGGAGTGGCGTGATGGCCGTCTTTAGGATGTATCAGGGCAGTTCCTTGAGCTGGATGTGGCGGTACTCGAGTTGGCCGCGGTCGCCTTCGAGGCCGATGGGGCCGGTGGCGGGCATGGGGAGGGCGGCTTCCAGGACTTCGCCATTGCAGGTGCAGTGGGCGACGCCGTCTTTGACTTCGACAATGATTTGGTTCCAGTCCTGGGCTTTGTATTGCTTCAGTTCTTTGTAGGGACCGGCGACGAGGTAGTCGCGGCATTGGAGTTGGGGTTTGCGGACGAAGATGCCGCTGTCGGCGTTGACGGCGGCGCGGAATTGGAGCTTGAGGATGAAGTTTTTGGGGAACTCGGCGACGGTGTAGATTTGGCCGGTGAGTTTGTCGGTTTCGGTGGGGAAGTTAACGGTGAGGATGCCGTCTTTGGCGGAGTAGTTTCCGGCGTCTTTGGCTTCGGTTTTGCCGTCGTGTTTTTCGAGGATTTCGCCCGGGGTGGTGACCTCTTTTTTGACTTTGGCGCGGAAGCACCAGCCGGTGAGGTCTTTGCCGTTGAAGAGGGAGACGAAGCCGGGCTCGGGGGTCCAGTCGTTGGCTTGGAGGGTGGAGGCGGCGAGGGTGAGGAGGAGGGCGAGACGTTTCATGGTGGGGGTAGGAAACGTTGGGGGGGCGGGGGTTTGATCAGGGGATTATGCGGGTGAGGGGGGCGGTGGTTTTTTGGACAGGATGAACAGGATTTTGCAGGATTAACAGGATGGGGGAGGGGGCGTGCTTGAGATGAGTTGGAAGGGGCGATTGCTTGGCCGTGGTTGGCTGTTCTGTTTTAGCTGATTTCGGTCAGTGGGGGGCCGACGAATTCGATGCCGTATTGGGAGGCGGTTTCGGCGAGGGCTTGGATGGCTTCGGGGGAGGGGGCGCCGGTGGGTTCGGGGAGGCCAGGGCCTGAGGCTGGGCGGGCTAGGGCGCAGACGAAGCGTTCGAAGTCGCCATGCACGGTGACGGTGAGGAAGTGTCCGCCTTCGGGCGATTCGGCGCGGTAGGTGTGGGGAACGCCTTTGGGTGCGAGCCTGATTTCGCCGGGGCCGATGCGATGCTCCTGGTCGTGGATGACGAAGCGGAACTCGCCTTCGAGGATTTGGAAGATCTCGTCTTCGGTGTGGTGGATGTGCAGTGGGGGGGAATCGCCGTAGGGGACGCGGTGCTCGAGGATGGAGACGCCGTCGTGGCCATCGGATTCGGAGACGCGAACGGTGACGGCGGTGTTGAGGAACCAGAGGGGAGTGGGGTTCATGGGAGGGAGGGTAGGTGTGTTGGGGATGATTCGTGATGGTCGCGGTGGGTTCAAGGCTGAATTCTAGTGGGGAGGTTTTTGCGGGGGGGCGTCTGAGCCGAGTTCCTTGGGTGGGGGGAAAGTGTGCGGTTGCAGGCGCCTTGCGGCCTCGTGAAAAAGGGTCATGTGATTGACAGGTTTCTTGGTTCCTTCTAGTCTGGCGGGTTTTATGTGTCTGATGGATCTCACCCGAGTGCTGACCTGCCGCCTGATTTGGGTTGGCTGGGTGGGAGGGCTTCTG
>CANETF010000140.1 GCA_947440575.1 Verrucomicrobiaceae bacterium | reverse complement strand
TGAAGCGGTGTCCGGAGATTCGGTCATTGGATGCGTTTGAGGTGGACGCCAGGACGATGGAGTCAGCGAGAAGGAATCTGGGGAATGTGCTGGTTCCGGTGAGGCCGAAGTTGTTTTGGAAGGATGTGACGACGGGAGTGGGGCGTGCGGTTTATGATTTTGTGGTCATGAATCCGCCTTTCCATGAGGGGCGAGATGCGGAGCATGGGTTGGGATTGAAGTTCATCACGGCTGCTGCGGCGGCGCTGAAGCACGAGGGGGAACTGTGGATGGTGGCGAACAAGCAGTTGCCTTATGAGGTGCTGCTGGAGGATCTGTTTGCCCAGGTGACGATGGTGGCGCAGCGCGATGGGTTCAAGGTGCTGCACGCGGTGGGCGTGAACAGCAAGGTGCATGCGGCGGCGGGGCGCAGTGGGGGGCAGAGGCGGGGACGTGGTCGCGGGCGGTGAGCCGCAAGGATGCTATCGAACTGGTTGATTCAAAGGTTGGTAGTTGAGGAGTTCGAGTTCGACGATGTGGCGTTTTTCGGGGAGGAGTTCGACGACGGTGATGCTGCCGTATTCGATGTTGAAGTGGGCCATGCGGGTGAGGGGGAGGTCGAGGAGGAGGCTGAGGATGACGCGGATGATGCCGCCGTGGCAGAAGACGACGGAGCGACCTGGGCCGGACTCGGAGAGGATGCGGTCGAGGCAGGGGCGGACGCGTTCTTTGAGGTGGTGGGCGGATTCGCCGCCGGGGAGTTCGCCTTTGTCGAGGACCTCGAGCCAGTCGAAGGCGCTGACGCCGAAGAGTTCTTTGACTTCATCCCAGCGGAGGCCAGTCCATTCACCGAAGTCGACTTCGCGAAGGTCATCGAGCAGGGTGGGGGTGATGTTTTTGGCGGCGAGGAGGGGCGCCATGGTCTGCTGGACGCGGAGCATGGGGCTGGCGTAAACGGCGTGGATGTCGTCAGCGCCGAACCATTGGGCGACGGCAGTGCCTTGGGCGTGGCCGAGGGGGGAAAGGGCCATGTCGATTTTGGAGCCCCCGAAGACTTTGTGATAGGTTTCTTCGACCTCGCCATGGCGGACGAGGATCAGTTGGAGGGGGTGGTTGGGAAGGTGGAACTGCATGGCGTGGGGACCATGACATGAACCGGGTGCCCAATCAACGTGAGGTCGCTTTTTTCAGGTCTTCGTTGAGATGGGCGAAGTCGCCCTCTTCACAGCAGCGAACGAAGCCTTCGGTGTAGCGTTTCAATTCGTCCCAGACGTGACGAATGGCGGAGGCTTCTTTTTCGGTGATGGCGTTGTCGAGGGCGGCTTGACTGATGGAGGAGAGGAGGTTGGCGAATTGCTGGACGATTTCCTGGGTGGCGGGCATGACCTCGAAGCCTTTGCGACAGTGGCTGGGGGGATTTTTGACGAAGACGCCGCCGCCTTTGAGGCAGAGCCACTGGAGAATGTGATCTTCCTGGGTGAGTTCGTAGAGTTGGAGGACACGATCCAGAGGATTCGGGGTGCCGCTGCCGGTTTCGTCATCGGATTGGGCCCACTTGTAGATGAGGGAAAGAGAGACGCCGAGTTCGGCGGCGACTTCTTTAGGGTTGCCCTTGGTGAGCGCTTGACGGACGACTTCGTGGGATTCCATGACGCGGTATTAGTGCGCTAGGATGAGGCGTTTTGGCAAGAACTGTTTCGAGGGGAGGTGATGGGTGTGTACTCTGACTTGGATTGGTGGGGTGTTGGTGGAGTCGGTGGCTCCTCTCGGCGGAGCGAGAGGGCTACTTTGCTGGCGCGGTTGCGGTGGGCTTTGGTGAGTTGAAGTGGTGGGGTGTTGGTGGGGTCGCACGCTCCTCTCGACGGAGCGAGAGGGCTACTTTGCTGGCGCGGCGACGGGGGGCTTTGGTGAGTTGGACTGGTGGGGTGTTGGTGGGGTCACATGCTCCTCTCGACGGAGCGAGAGGGGTACTTTGCTGGCGCGATTGCGGGGGGCTTCGGTGAGTTGGACTGGTGGGGTGTTGGTGGAGTCGCATGCTCCTCTCGACGGAGCGAGAGGGGTACTTTGCTGGCGCGGTTGCGGGGGCGCTACAGTGAGTTGGACTGGTGGGGTGTTGGTGGAGTCGCATGCTCCTCTCGACGGAGCGAGAGGGTTACTGTACTGGGGGTGAGCTTGGGGACTCTTCGGTGGGGGGAGTGGCTTCGGGCTCGGGTTCGGGAAGCGTTGCTTCTGGGGAGGGTGCAACGACTTCTGGTTCGAGAACGGGTGGCTCGGGTGTTGGGGCAATGACTTCTGGCTCAGGAAGAGGAGTTTCTGGTGATGGGGGCTCGATGGGCTCGATTGGCTCGATTGGCTCAATTGGCTCAATTGGCTCAATGGTGGGAGCTTCTTCGAGAGGTTCAGCGGGTGATGTTGTTTCGCAGGATGGGAGGTCTTCGGTTGGGGCTTCCGATTCGACAGTGGCCTCCGGTTCTCCGGATGATGGTTCGACTGGTTCTTCGGTTGTAGACGTGGCAGCGGGTTTGGTTTTGGGGAGGGGCAACTTGGGAAGGGCGGGTGTTTCGCCTTGGACGCCGAGGGTGACGAGGCCGTCTGAGTACTCGATGACGTAGCCTTCGTTGGCGAGCCAGCGGATGTCTTTGAGGTAACCGAGTTGGTCGTCGGTGAGGGCGGGGGTCGTTGCCGATGGGGATTCGGTTGCAGCGGCACCTTCCGAGGTGACCTCAGGGGCGGGCGTGGGTGCTGGGGAGAGGTTGTTTAAGAGGTCGTTGAGTTGCAGGCCGCCGGGGGCCTCTTTGAGGGCTTCGACGATGGAGGTGACGCGGAAAGCGAAGACGGTGGAGCGGTCGATGGCTTTTGGGCGAACGCGGCAGACGAACATTTTGCCGGAGCGACGTTTGAAGGTTTTCAGGCCGCGGCGATCGAAGCCGGCGGAGAGTCGCTGTGACATTTCGAAGAGGTGCTTGCGAGCGGCTTCGACGGACTGGCGCAGGAGAATGAAGAGCGCCGGGGAGAGTTTGTTTTTGTCGATGTTGCCGGGAACGGTGACGTCGCGTGATTCGATGACGGCCTGGGCGCCATGATTCTTTTTGAAGTGGGCTTCGACTTCCTGACGTGAGGCGAGGGCGTTCGAGGGCAGGCTGGGTGGTGGTGGTGCGGCGGGTTCGCTGGCTTCTTCGGACTCAACGGGTTCGGTGGGTTCGATGGGGGCAGCGGGAGCGGAAGCGGGAGGGGCTTCCTGAGGCTCTGAGGAGACGGGGATCCAACGGGTGGCTTTGCGCTGCTGGTCCTTCCATTTTTGGACGGTCTCGGGACTGTTGTCGGTGCGGATGCGGCGCTTGTAGTCTTCAAGCGACATGTTGCCGAAGCGTTCGCGATGAAGGCGAATGATGTTGGTTTGGAAGCTGTGGTGGCTAGCGGGTCCGAGGAGTTCGCCACTGAAGCCGCAGATGGCGACGGAGGGGAAGTTGCCTTTGGGTTCTTCGAGTTCGATTTCTTCGACGCGATAGAAGGTCTCGAGGGCGGGCCCGCGAAGGACGTGCTGGAGGGCTTCGTCGCGACTCAAGAAGAGGCCACCGTCTGAGGGCGTGCGGAAGAGAGGCTGGGGGCGTTTGTCATCGCAAAGGAAGCGGACACCAAAGCGTTCGCCACCGGCGAGAACGAGGCGGGAGACATCGAAGAGGCTGAAGGCGTGGCCGGTGGAGCGGATGTGGGCGCTGAGGGCGTCGAGGCTTTTGTCTTCGGGATGGACGGAGACGTTGACGTCTTTCGGGAGGTCGACCCATTCGCGTTGAGGCGGGCCGTCATGATGGCGTGAGTCGCGGCCACGGAAGCCGCCTTCGCCGCGAGGAGGGCGGGGTCCATTGCGGTCGCCGCCGCCTTCGGGGCGACGGGAAGGGGGACGATCACCACGAGGAGCGGAACCGGGGCCACCGGGGCCGAAGCTGCGTCCGCGTCCGCGGTCCTGGCCGCCACCGCCGGGCCGGCGTTGATCGCCGCGTTGGGGGCGGTCATGGTCATCGTATTGACGCGCGTGAGTTTCGGGGGACTTGCCGAAGTCAGAGACCCAAGCGGGCATGATCTTCAGATCGGAGAGATCGAGTCCGGAGCGTTTGGCGGGGACAGACGGTGTGGCGGCCTCCGGTTGCTGGGCGGGTTGGGGTGCAGCTTCGGTTGAGGCCGGGACGGAGATGGGAGGTTGGGCGTCGGAGTCGCTCATGAGTGGGTGGGCATTATGATGCAGTTCGCGCGGAGCGCTAGCTCGCATTTCTGGGTTTAGACCGGTTCTCGAAAGTCTTGTCACCTTGCCCAGCGGCGGAGCGGCCTCATTGGCTGCGTCAGCCGCTTGCCCGCTATTGATTGAATAGCGGGCTGCGCGACTTCCTTGCCACTGAGGCCGCTGCGCTCGCCGGATCAAAATGACAATCTTTTCGAGAAGCGGTCTAAGACATCCTTGTTTTGAAGGGGTGAAGGAGCGGGTTTGTGATTTCTGAATTTGCGGAGGGGGATTTATCGGTGTGAGATGGGGGATGGATGAGATCGTGTTTTACAATCGCCTCAAGGGTCAGATGGAGAGGGAGCAGGTGTATGGTGAGGGCTTTTTGAAGTGGGTGTATGGGACGGGACTGGGGAAGCTTTCGCTGCATGCGCTGGTGAAGCGGGCGGCGTTTTCGAATTGGTATGGGCGGCGGATGGATGCGGCGGCGAGTCGGGCGAAGATTCGGCCGTTCATTCAAACGTTCGGAGTGCCGGTCGAGGAGATGGCGGAGCCGGTGGAAAGCTTTGCGACCTTCAACGATTTTTTTTATCGGCGGTTGAAGCCGGAGGCTCGGCCGATTGAGGGTGATGAGAGGACTTTGGTGATGCCGGCGGATGGGCGGCATTTGTTGATTGAGGATGTTTCGAAGGTGGCGGATTTTTGGGTGAAGGGCGTGCGGTTTGATTTGCGGGCGTTTGTGGGGGATGCGGGATTGGCGGACGAATTTGAGGGAGGGAGTTTGTTGATTTCGCGATTGTGTCCGGTGGATTACCATCGGTTTCATTTTCCGTGTGGTGGGGTGTCGGGGCGTGCGGAGTTGATCAATGGGTGGCTGTATTCGGTGAGTCCGTTGGCTTTGAGGCAGCGGGCGTCGATTCTTTGGGAGAACAAGCGGTATCGGACGGTGATTGAGGAGAGTGCGTTTGGGAGGGTGGTGTTTTTTGAGATTGGAGCGACGTGTGTGGGGTCGGTGGTGCACACGGCGGGCGACGGGGTTCGCGTGGGGAAGGGGCAGGAGAAAGGGTATTTTCGGTTTGGAGGATCGAGTGTGGCGACTTTGGTGGCGAAGGGGAAGGTGAAGTGGGCGGAGGATTTGCGGGAGCAGGGAGCGCGAGGGGTGGAGGTGTATGCGAGGATGGGGGAGAGGGCGGGGATTTTGGGGGAGTGATCAGTGATCAGTAATCAGTGGTTAGTGGTTAGTGGTTAGTGGTTAGTGGTTAGTGGTTAGTGGTTAGTGGTTAGTGGTTAGTGGTTAGTGGTTAGTGGGGTGGATGGTTTGGAGGGGTTGAATATTGGGGTTTAGGGAATAGTTTAAGAAAAGTAATTGGAGTCGTTGTTGTTTTTTCAATGAGCGATGATAAATTCGGGCAACTTCTATTGTCCATGAATGGTCTTTTTCGGTTTAAAGGTTTGGGTCAGGCGGCTTCTGCTTTGGTGGCGGTGCTGACGTTGAGTCAGTGTGCTTTGCCGCCCGGGACGGCTTGGACGGTGATTCGGAAGGATGGGGTGAAGGATTACTTTGCGATCTCGTGGGGAAAGAAGCCGGTGCCGGACTATGTGAAGGAGTTGGTGCCAGAGGCGTTTGGGTTGCAGTCGCCCGAAGTGGATGATGGTGGGGAAGAAGCGAAGGAAGAGGAAAGTGGGGTGATCGCTGAAGGGGAAGCGTTTCCGGAGGTGCCGGCGACGATGCCTGAGGATTGGGCGCGGCCTGTGGAGCCGGTGTTTCCTTTGATGGCGACGGAACCGCCAGCGTTGGTGGAAGGCGGGACGGCACCGGTGGGAGCGCAGGGGTTTGGGGTGAACCCGCTCTTGGGTGATCTGGCGAAGGATGAGTTTGCTCAGGTAGATCTGCCGGATGCAGTGACCGCGCCAGTGGTGGCTGTCGATGAGAAGGTGAAAGGGGGGGCTCCGGGATTGAAGATGAAAGATCCGGTGGCGGCTGGTCCTAGTGAGGAAGTGGTGAATCATCTGGCCGAAGGGTTGAAGGAGGGGGTGAAGCCGGGAGGCGATCCTGTTGTTGCGAAGAGCGATGCGGTGGAAGTGAAGGAAACAAACAAGGCTGAGGTGGTTGGGGTGAAGGAGGGGGCAAAGGCTGAAGTGGTTGAGGTGAAAGAGGTGGCTAAGGTTGAAGGCAATGATGCGAAGGTGGCGAAGTTTTTGCCTGAGATGGTTTCTGGTTCGGTGGCTGAGGTAGTGCCTTTTGGGTTATTGGTTGAGGGGCGTCCGGGGTTTGTGAGGAGTCCGTATGCGCAGTCGCATCAGATTGTGGATGTGACGGGCTTGAAGGTGGGAGCTTCGGTGAAGTGTCCGTTTTCCGGGAAGTTTTTCCGGGTGCCTGCGGCGCATGCGGCGATGAACGAAAGTGTCAAGGCGGTGGGTCCGGGTGAGGGACTCTCTGCCGAAAAGTCGGAGTAGGGGCTGATTTGGTTTCGAACTAGGGCTTTGGATTGAATTCAATGCGCAGGATGGGCGCTGGGTAGCGTTGTTACTGGGACATGATGGAATCCCTTCGACGACTGATTTTTGCGGTATTTGTTTTGGCGCTGGCCCTGGCCTTGTTTGGTATTTGGAGGCGGGGATCGGGGGAGTATGGGCTGTTGAATTTTTTGAGGGGTGAGAAGCCGACTGAGGTGCAGTTCACGCCGCCGGCGGAGCCGAGTTTGGATTTGGGTGAGGTGGAGCTTTTGGCGAGGCTGGATGGTGAGTATTCGAAGCTGGCGGCGTCGGTGCTGCCCTCGGTGGTGAGTGTGACGACGAAGACGGTGCGGCAGGGGGGGTATGGGTGGCATCCGTTCTTTGGATTGGTGGGGACGCGGGCGCAGGTGATTCCCGGTTTGGGGTCGGGGGCGATCATCAGCAAGGAGGGTCATGTGGTGACCAACTTTCATGTGATCGAAGGCGTGAATGAAGTGATTGTGACGACACAGGATAAGAAGTCGTATCCGGCTCGGTTTTTGGGTGCGAACCGGCAGCGGGACATCGCGGTATTGAAGATTGACTCCAACCGGAAGGATTTCCCGGCGCTACGTTTTGCGGATTCGGATGCGGTGAAGGTGGGGCAGTTGGTGCTGGCGGTGGGGAATCCGTTTGGATTGAGTGGGACGGTGACGCGGGGCATCATCAGTGCGCGTGACCGGCATTTGAGTGACAGTTCGTTGGATTACTTGCAGACGGATGCGGTGATCAATCCAGGGAATTCGGGGGGGCCGTTGGTGAATGTGAGGGGTGAGATTTTGGGGATCAACGTGGCGATTTATCGGGGGGATGAAAACGTGCGGGCTTGGCAAGGGGTGGGGTTGGCGGTGCCGGCGAAGGATGCGGAGGCGGTGATCAAGGCGGTGTTGAATCAGGAGCAGGATATTGAGCCGGGGTATTTGGGGTTGGAAGTGGCGGCGGAGACGGTGCGATTGGAGGGCGCGCAGGGTCCGGGGCAGGTGGTGGTGGGAGCGTTGGTGACGGCGGTGGTGCGGGGTTCGCCTGCGGCGGTGGCGGGGATCCTTCCAGGGGATGTGGTGGTGGCGTTTCAGCGGCAATTGATCGAGTCGCCCTCGGGATTGATGGAGTCGATTCGGTCTTTGCTGCCAGGGAAGGAGGCGGTGGTGAGGTTGGTGAGAGAGGGGCAGGAATTGGAGGTGGCGATGCGGGTGGCGAAGTTGCCTTAGCCAGGATTATTCATGAGCCATCTACTGCAAACGCTGGGAAGCCCGTGTCTGCGGCGTTGGGCTAGTTTTGAAAGGCGTCGAGCATTTACTAATGCACTCCGCCTTCCAAAGCCTGCGCCCGCCTTGCATTCAAGGGCTTCCCAACGTTTTCGTGACAATGTTCATGAATCATCCAGGCTAGGGTAAGTAAAGTGCACAAAAAAACGCCGTCCGGCTTTTGGGCGCGGACGGCGTTGAAGAGATGAGGTGAAGGCGGGTTACGGGATGCCGTAGACGAAGACTTCGCAGTAGTGGTTCATCTCATTGGAGGTGTTGCCATTGCTGTAAAGACGGACGTAGCGGCCTTTGGTGCCTTTGCCGTCGACCACACGACCGTGGTTGGTTTCGATGTAAGCGGGGTCTTTGCCTTCACCGAGGGTGAGGGTGTTGTCGTGGTCGGAGTTGAAGACGGTGGTGACACCGGCTTTGAACTCTGGATCATCCGAGATTTGGACGACGACGTCGACGTAAGCTTGAGCCTGCTTGTGGTAGTGCCACATGAGGATCTTCTGGATGGCGGCGGGTTTTTCGAGGTCGATTTGGACCCACTGCTGGCCAGGAGCGAGTTCGACGAAGGAACCGTCAGCGCCATCGGGATCGCCATCGGTGACGAGGGGAAGATCGCCGATGATGGGGGCGGGGTCGGAGGAGGTGACTGGCTTGCCTTTGGAGAGAAGGACGGTGCCCTTTGGCACTTTGAGGACTTTGACGACCTTATCGGGATCTGGCTTCTCGAGGTTTGGAAGTTCGGCAGGAACCGGGGTGCCGATGAACATGGGTTTCGGGAACTCGGGGACGATTTCTTCCATGTCGCCAGCAGGAGCGGCGGCTTCGGCGGCGGCGGCAGCAGGAGCGCTGGCCGAGGAGGCGGCGGTTTCGGGGGCCTTGCCGCAGGATGAGAAGGAGAGAGCAACGGCGAGGCTGCTACCGAGGATGAGGTTTTGGGTGGTGTTCTTCATGTTTTGGGGATGACTGAATGGATTTGGGTCGCCTGAATTTAGACAGCGAAGTCTTCAGGAGTGAAGATGTATTTTTGGCCGGTTTTGATGGACTCGTAGGCTTTCAACACGGTGACGCAGCCTTTGTAGGCTTCGACGACATTGCAGTTGAGGTGCTCGTGCTTTTTCATGGTCGCGGCTTCGACGAAGTTTTGGACGTGAGGCGCGTGAGGTGGGCGGTCGAGGGTAGCGGCGAGGCTCCAGGGGGAGAGGCCTTTGGATTCGCGGGCGTCGGCCTTGCTGACGAGGGTGTAGGAGGGGGCTTTGGGTTTGTCCCAGTCGCGGGATTGCTCCCAGAACTTGTTTTTGATGGCGTTGGATGGCTTGACGATGAAGGGGGTTTCGCCTTCGGACCATTTGGTCCAGTCGGCGCCGGGTTCGGCGTAAGCGTCGTTGAAGCTGGGGCTTTCGGAGATGACGACGCTGCCTTTGACGCCCATGTATTTTTCGTAGAAGCCTTGGGAGCCGGTGGTGGTGAGCACCTGGTAGTAGGCGCGGGTGGTGCCGCCTGCGAGTTTGTACTCATAGAGGCACATCACGTTGTCCGGGAGTTCGAACTTGGCTTTGCCATCGGTGCCGTCGTAGTAGTCGATGCCGCCGGTGGCGAAGAGGGAGACGGGGGTGGATTCGAAGGTCCAGTTGAACATGTCGATCTGGTGGGCGCCGAGATCGGAGATGGGGCCGCCGCCGTATTTGGCATACCAGCGCCAGTTCATGAATTCTTCCATGCTGGCGAAGCCATACTTGGAGAGGAGGTCCTGAGGGATGGACTGGTTTTTGGGAATGCCAAGGGGTTGGGAGGCGGAGACGCCGCGGTTCCACTGGCCGTAGCAGTGGGTGATGCGGCCGAGCATGTCGGCCTTTTTGACGATGTTATTGCGGAAGTTGAGGTAGCGGGGGTTGGAGTGGCGCTGGTGGCCGATCTGGAAGATGCCACCGGTTTGTTGCCAGGCTTTGACCATGTCCTTGGCACCTTCGATGGTGTTGGACATCATTTTCTCGCAGTAGACGGCTTTGCCGGCTTCGAGGGCGATGCGGGAGAAGGGGGCGTGGAGGAAGTCGGGGGTGGCGATGAAGACGGCCTCGATGTCCTTTTGTTTTTCGAGCATTTCCTCGATGGTGGCGTATTCAGCGACGGCACCATCGACTTGATGCTTGTTTTCGTACTGCATCCGGCGCGCAGTGGGGCGGCGGTTGAACTCCCAGATGTCAGCGACGGCGACCCACTGCATGCCGGGGACGTCTTTGGAAGCGATGCGGATGGCGTTGCCTTGGGCACCGCAACCGACGAGGGCGCACTTGAGTTTGCGGGACGGGTCGGTGGCCTGGGCGACAGCGGTTTTGCTGGTGGAGAGGACGAGGCCGGCGGCGGCACCGGTGTGGACGCTGGTGCGGATGAACGAGCGGCGATCCATGAAGCGGGACAGGCCACCTGTGGAGGCGGTGTCGGTGACGGGGGATGTCGGAGTCATATGCAGAAGAACGGGTTTGATTTCAGGTACCGAATACGTCCGGGTAACGGGACCCGGACGAGGGAGGCCGCTTAACTGTCGGATGCTGCAGAGCCGGCTTTTTTCTTGCCGAAGAGGAGGCCGTCCAAGGAGAACTTGTTGTGATCGTTGGTGGCTAGAGCGGCGGCGACGATGAGGATGTGCATGCCGATGAAGAGAACTTCGGTGTCATCAGGCAAGGTGGCGAGACCGACACCGAGGGAGAGGAAGACGAGGCCGCAGAAGAAGAGGCCGAGGCGGCTGAAGAGGCCGAGGACCGCCCAGACGCCACCGATGAGGAGGAGGAAACCGAGGGGTTTCGCGTAGAGGTTGCAGAGGTTCTCGGGGAGGATGCCGTTGTTGAAGGTGAGTTTGGCGATGGCGGCCATTTTCTTCTCGTAGTTCTCCATGTTGAAGGTGGCGTCGGCACCGGAGCCGTAGCGGAATTTGTCGACACCTGCGAAGAAGAGACGGAGACCGATCCAGAGGCGGAGGAGGAGGTTAGCGAAGGCGAGGTCCCAGCGGCAGGAGGGGGATGAGGAGTCAGACATGGGAGGCTGAAGTGGTGGTAGGTTGGGGTTGGGTTTTTAAACGAGCCCGGAGCATGGTGTGTGATTGAGGTTAAATCCAGCAAAATTTGAGGTGGCGGAGGGTGTGTGAAGGCGTGTTTTGCTGAAAGAAATGGGCTTTTTGTGAGGAGGTGGGTGGGGCTTGGGGCAGGAAGGGGGTATTGAGGCGCAAGAATGGGTGAGGAATTGGTGTTGGGGGGAAAGTTGGGTTTGGGGTAGCCTGTGTTTATTATGAATGAACGCACTTGTCGGACGCTCAGCATGGTCTGCTTTCAATTTGGAATGCTGTCGATTTTTCTGTCGATCGCGATTTGGTGGTTGATGCGAGGGGAGACGGCGGAAGAGATCGCTCATGCGGAGCGGTTTGGGATTTTTGTGGGGTTGTGGGCGCCGACGCTCTTAATTTTGTCGAATCGGTTTGACCGGTATGCGGACAAGGCGGCGACGTTGCCGGGGATGAAGCCGGAGTTTTATGAGGAGGCGCAGGAGCTGAAGTGAGTCAGTTGGCCTGAAGGTCGAGGAGGAGGACGTGGGCGGCGCGGAAGCGGGGGGCTTGGGCGAGGGCGTCGAGGAGGTGGCGTTTGGCGGTGGCGAGGTCGGTGAGGCGGAGGAGGGTGGCGATTTGGTAGTGGGTCTGAGCGGCGTTGGAGGGGTCGAGGATGAGGAGGCGGCGATTGGTGGCGAGGGCGAGGGGGATGTCGCCGGTGGCGGCGGCGGAGCGGGCGAGGGCTTGGTTGGGGGTGATGAGGAAGGGATTGAGGGCGAGGGCGCGGTTGGCGTGAGTGGTGACTTCGGAC
>CANETF010000139.1 GCA_947440575.1 Verrucomicrobiaceae bacterium | reverse complement strand
TGTTTTTGATTTTGATGGAGGCGATGGCGGAGGTGCGGGGGGCGGAGTGGGATTTGGTGATTGTGGGGGGGACGGTGGTGGATGGGTCGGGGAAGGCGGGGGTGGTGGCGGATGTGGGGGTGAAGGGGGGGCGGATTGGGGCGATCGGGACGGGGATTGGGGAGGGAGTGAAGGTGATCGATGCGAAGGGGATGGTGGTGGCGCCGGGGTTCATCGATGTGCACACGCATTCGGAGGATGTGTGCGAGGTGCCGGCGGCGGAGAATTTTTTGCGGATGGGGGTGACGACGATCATCACGGGGAACTGCGGGACGTCAGAGACGAATGTGGGGGCGTTTTTTGAGAAGGTGGAGACGACGGGGGTGGGGGTGAATGTGGCGATGCTGATCGGGCACAACTCGGTGCGGCGGAAGGTGATGGGGGGGAGCTTTTTGCGGGCGCCGACAGGGGAGCAGTTGGAGGAAATGAAGCGGCTGGTGGATGAGGCGATGAAGACGGGGGCGGTGGGATTGAGCACGGGTTTGATTTACAATCCGGGGGCGTTTGCGAAGACGGATGAGGTGGTGGCGCTGGCGAAGGTGGTGGCGGGCTACGACGGGATTTATGTGAGTCACATGCGACATGAAACGGTGAAAATTTTTGACGCGATCCAGGAGTTGATGACGATCGCGCGGGAGGCGGAGGTGCGGGCGCAGGTGAGTCATTTGAAGCTGTCGGGACCGACGGCGTGGGGGAAGGCGGCGGAAGTTTTGGCGGTGTTGGACAAGGGTCGTGCGGAGGGGCTGCGCATCACGCATGATCAGTATGCGTACACGGCGTCGAGCACGGGGTTGGGGCAGTTGATTCCGGATGTGGCGCGGGAGGGGACGCGGGAGGATTTTCGGGCGCGGATTGTGGATCCGGTGAAGAAGGCGGCGATTGTGGAGCAGATGGGGCGGATGCGGGCGCACGCGGGGCGGGAGGACTACGGGTATGCAGTGATCGCGCGGTATGCGGCGGATCCGGCTTTGAATGGGAAGAGTCTGCGTGAGGCGGCGAAGTTGCGGCGAGGGTCAGAGTCGGTGGAGGAGCAGGTGGAGCTGATTTTGGAGATTGAGGCGAAGGGAGGCGGGTCAGGGGTGTTTCACGGGATGAACGAGGCGGATTTGCAGGTGTTTATGAGGCATCCGCTGACGATGGTGGCGAGCGACGGGGGACCGAGGAAGTTTGGCGAGGATGTGCCGCATCCGAGGAGTTATGGGAACAACGCGCGGATGCTCGGGCGCTATGTGCGGGAGTTGAAGGTGCTGGGGCTGGAGGAGGCGGTGCGGAAGATGAGCGCGCTGCCAGCGGAGGTTTTTCAGCTGAAGGATCGCGGGATGTTGAAGGCCGGGGCGATCGCGGATGTGGTGGTGTTTGATCCGGTGGGGGTGAATGATCCGTCGGTGTTTGAGGATCCGCATCACTATGCGGAGGGGTTCAGCGCGGTGCTGGTGAACGGGGTGCCGGTGATTGAAGCGGGGGAGATGACGGAGGCGCGGCCGGGGCGGCGGGTGAGGAGGGGGGAGTGATCAGTGATCAGTAATCAGTAGTGAGAGGTCGTTGATGGGAGGTGTTAGGTTTTGGGGATGGGGGGTTCGGGGTATTCGAAGACTTTGCCTTCGTAGTTGCGGATGAGGGTGCGCTGTTCGTCGCGCATGAGGACGTAGTCGGGGTTGACGGGGACTTTGCCGCCGCCGCCGGGGGCGTCGATGACGAATTGGGGGACGGCGTAGCCGGTGGTGTGACCGCGGAGGGATTCGATGATTTCAATGCCTTTGTGGACGGAGGCGCGGAGGTGGGAGGAGCCTTGGATGAGGTCGCACTGGTAGAGGTAGTAGGGGCGGACGCGGCACATGAGGAGTTTGTGCACGAGGGACTTCATGATGTCGGGCTCGTCGTTGACGCCACGGAGGAGGACGCTTTGGTTGCCAAGGGGGACGCCGTGATTGGCGAGGCGCTCGAGGCCGGCGCGGACTTCGGTGGTGAGTTCGCGGGGGTGATTGGTGTGGATGCTGATGAAGAGGGGGTGGTATTTTTGCAGCATCTGGCAAAGCGCGGGGGTGATGCGCTGGGGGAGGAAGATGGGGACGCGGGAACCGATGCGGATGAACTCGATGTGGGGGATGGCGCGGAGGCGAGAGAGGATGCCCTCGAGCTTGGCGTCGGAGAAGAGGAGGGGATCGCCACCGGAGAGGAGGACGTCGCGGATTTCGGGATGGGATTCGAGGTAGCGGAAGGCGGCTTCGAATTCGGTGTGGAGTTCCTGTTCGCCGGCGCCGGAGACGACGCGGCTGCGGGTGCAGTAACGACAGTAGGCGGCGCAGCGGTCGGTGACGAGGAAGAGGACGCGGTCTGGGTAGCGATGGACGAGGCCGGGGACGGGCATGTGGGAGTCCTCGCCGCAGGGGTCGGCCATTTCGGAAGGGTCTTCCCAGGTTTCTTCGATGCGGGGGATGACCTGGCGGCGGATGGGGCAGTCCGGGTCGGTGGGGTGGATGAGGTTGAAGTAGTGGGGGGTGATTGCCATGGCCAGCTTATTGCCGGAGAGGAGGACGCCGGCGCGTTCTTCTTCGGAGAGAACGAGGTGCTGTTCGAGCTGGGCGAGGGTGGTGACGCGGTTTTTGAGCTGCCAGGTGGAGGAATCCCATTGCTCCTGGGTGACGCCGGTGTTTTCCCAGTAGCCGAAACCTGGGCTGGTGAAGGCTTTTTCGGGGAGGTCGGCGGCGGGGCGGGGACCGGAGAGGGAAGAGGGCTGTTCGGGCCGGGCTTCAATCGGGGCCAAGCCATTCAGCAGGAGCGTGTCGGACATGTAATGGGGGTGCTGAGAAGATGGAGCGTACATAGAGATTTGGCTGCCTGTCAAATGAATGGAGAGGGGGTGCCAGGGAGAATTGGCTTAGCTGGGAGCTTGCGCTGAGGTATCAGGGTGATAGCGTCGCCTGACCTGAGTTATTCATGAGCCATCTACTGCAACCGCTCAAAAGCCCGAACCTGCGGCGTTGGGCTTGTTTTGAAAAGCTTCGAGCATTCACCAATGCACTCAGCTTTTCAAAACTGCATCCGCCTTGCAGCTGCAAGCTTTTGAGCGTTTTCGTCACGATGTTCATGAATAACCCAGGCTGAAGGAATGAATGTTTTGCCGCTGCTTCGAGAGATTGTTCATGCCCCTGTGTTGGACATCATTTTGCATTTGAAGCACTCGACGGGCATGTCCGTGAATGAGTTGTGTCAGGAGATGAAGATGAGTTACATGGGGGTGAAGCAGCATTGCGTCGAGTTGGAAAAGAAACGTCTGCTGGACACTTGGCGGCGTCCTAAACCTGCGGGTCGGCCTGAGAAAGTGTATCGTTTGACGCCCAAATTGGATCCTTTGTTCCCGGAAATGGGCAATGACTGGACGTTGAGTCTGTTGGAGACAGCGGATCAGGTTTTTGGGGAGCGAGCCGCGGCGAAGTTGTTGTTCAGTTACTTTCAGAAGCGGACCGAGCGCTGGCAGCGGTCGTTGAGGGGGGCGCCTTTGGCGGGGAGGGTGAAGGAGTTGGCCAAATTGAGGTTGGGGGAAGGTTATTTGACGTTGGTCAGGGAGGTGGAGGGAGGCTTGGAGATGGTGGATCATCATGATCCGTGCGGGGTGGTTGCGGGTCGATTTTCGTTGGTGCACGAACTGGATCGGTCCGCGGTTGAGCAAGTGTTGGGGGTCGCGGTGGAGCGAAGGGTGGAAGAAGCGAGTGGTTTGAGACGTGTTATTCACCGAGTGCTCATCCCGACTGAATAGGGTCGGTTGGTGAGCCTGAATCCATATGACTGGCAAAGAAATGAACAAGAGGAAGGGATGGGGTTTTCGTGGGGTGGGATTGATCTTATTGATGACGCTTTCGAGTTGTGTGGTGCAGCCTTTGACGAAGCGGGGCAAGGGAGAGGTTTGGCAGCGCGCGGATGTGGGAACGCCGCAGTTGCTGGTGCGGGCTTTTTACGGGACGCCGGAGGAAGTGCAGGCCCTGCTGGCCGAATTGGGTGATGTGGTGAGACCAGTGAGGAGGTGGGCGAGGCAGGGAAATGGAGCGGTTTCCATGAGGTTTGTGGATGAGCGGGGTCGGGCGCTGAGAACGGTGGAGAGCGGGGGGCATTTGGTTGTCGAGGGGCGGCCGGGACAGGTGTATGCGATTCGAATTCGAAACGAAACGGACGTGCTGATGGAAGTGCTGCCGATGGTGGATGGGTTGGACTTGGAGACGGGGCTGGAGGCGGAGTTGGGGCGGGCGGGCAAGATGGTGGGGCCGAGGAAGGAAGTGGTGTTTGGGAGTCGCGCGGTGACAGGAGGGAAGGGTGAGGCTTTGCGTTTTCGGGAGAATGAAGGGGCCGCAGCGCTGCATCGGTGGAGTCCGACGGGGACGGCTGGAAGTGTTTTGGTGGCGGTATTCTTGGGGCAGGGAGATGACAGTTTTGAGGACATGCCAGCGCGAGAAAGGCTCCGTCCGGTGGCGATTGGGAATCAAGGGACGTTTCCGCAGCCGCGGGCTGAACCGATGCGGTTGCCTTATCAATATCGATAAGCTCGGAAGCGGTGAATGGAGGTTGAATCATTGGCCACACCAGTTGGTAGTGGGGTGGAAGGGTTTAGAGTTAACCCGGACACCAAAGTTGGAGACACCGCTTGCGGCACCTCGTGTGTCGGATTCCGGAGTTAACGCATTTGCTGCGATTTGAAGAGGACTTAGTGGGTAGGCAGGGGAGTGCGTGTGGTTTGTCGGACCGCGAGGTTTGGGGGAAATCAATTTCGTTTTCAGTTTGACAATACCTTTGCTTTGAGGGACAACTTTGGAAAAAGCGAAGATATGTTGACGCAACAGCACCTCAATTACCATCATCTGAGATACTTTTGGGAGGTGGCCAGGCATGGCAGCCTTCGAGTGGCGGCGGCGAAGTTGGGGGTATCGCAACCGACGATCAGTGCCCAAGTGAAGGCCCTGGAGGAGTCCTTGGACCGGCAATTGTTTAGTCGATCAGGGCGAGGGTTGAGGTTGACCACTGCAGGGCGCACGGTGATGGACCATGCGACGGAGATCTTTGGTCTTGGGGGGAGGCTGGTGGAGGTATTGAACGGGGCGGAGTCGAAGCAACCCGCGCGATTGAATTTGGGGATAGCGGATTCGTTTGCGAAATTGTTTGCGTGGAATCTGATCAGGCCGGCGATCAAGGAGCATCCGGGATTGTTCGTGGCCTGCTATGAGGGGAAGGCGCCAGAGCTTTTGGGGCAGTTGGTGACGGGCAAGCTGGATGTGGTTTTGTCTGACGAGCCCGCGTCTGCCTCGCTGCCGATCAAAGCGTTCAACCATCATTTGGGAGAAGTTCCGGTGGCGTTTTGCGCGTCTGAAGCGCTGGCGAAGGAGTTGAGACCCGGGTTTCCGAAGAGTCTGAATGAGGCGCCGATCTTGTTGCCGGCAGCGCAGACGGCGTGGAGGCATCACCTGGATCATTGGTTTGAAATGCAGGGAGTGAAGCCGCGGGTGGTCGCTGAATTTGATGATTCGGCGTTGATGAAAACAGCGGCGGCGGACGGTCTTGGCGTGGTGGCCGTTGCCGCGCCGGTGGTGGCCGAAGCGAAGGTGCGTTTTGACCTGCACTCTATCAGTGAAGCTTTGAATTGCGGATTCCCAAGTTACTTGATCACGGTGGAAAGGTCGTTGAAGCACCCGTCAGTGAGGACTATAGCGAAAGAAGCCCGGCGTTACTTCAAACCGAGTGGATCTGGAGTCCAGTCCGGGAACCAAATTCAATTTTCGAACAACTCTGACGATCATCGGGTTTGAATTCTGCCAGAACCGAATGATTGAAGTGGTATGAGTTTTGATCTGCTAGGTTTGCTTGCCAGTTTTACGTTTCCGACTTCGCCGGAGTTGGTGGAGGCGATTCCGGTGATTCTGGCGTTGATCGTAATCGAGGGCTTGCTGAGCGTGGACAATGCGCTGGCGATCGCGGCGATGGCGAATCATTTGCCAGGGAGGCAAAAGTATTTGGCGCTGAAGTATGGCATTATCGGGGCCTACTTTTTCAGGGGGCTTTGTTTGGCGTTTGCGGCATGGATTATTGAAAATCCATGGCTGAAAATTTGCGGTTCGGCCTATTTGATTTACCTCATGTGCGAGCACTTCACGGGTGGGGGTGATGAGAATAATGATGGTCAAGCGGACAGTCCGAATCAGCGGGGATTTTGGTCAACGATCCTGGCGATTGAGGTCATGGATTTGAGTTTGAGCGTGGACAATGTGGTGGCGGCGGTGGCGATGAGTCCGAAGTTGTGGGTGGTATGCGTGGGGGTGTTTATCGGGATCTTAGCGCTGAGGTTTGTGGCGGGTGCCTGCATCAAATTGTTGGAGCGCTTTCCGATCCTTGCTGACACGGCTTTTGTGTTGATTGGATATGTGGGAGGTATTCTGCTTTATGAACTGTTGAGTAATCCGGCGAGTGGCTTTCAGGTTTTTCCGGGTCCGGTGCACGTGACGGCGGGGCAGAAGTTCATTGGGATTGTGATCATCATAGCCCTGTCGATTTTGTATTCGAAATCGGATGCGATTCAGAAGGCGTTATCGCCGATGCTGAAGCTATCGCTGGCACCCATGCGGGTGGTAGCGATTGTGGTGGGATTGATTTTAAAAGTGTTGGTGCTGCCGTTTAAGCTGGTCTTCAAGGCCTTCAAGCCGAAGGTGGCGGGATCGAATCCAGAGATTTCCTGATGGGGTGATAGCCGCCTAAAACGCTCTAAACTCCAGTGGGGAATCGAAGCTCAGGGGAGTTGAGGATTTGGTGGAGGTGGATGCCGTATTTCTCGCAGATGGCGCGGGCTTCGGAGCCGGGGTAGGCTTCGTGGAAGTAAACTTCGCGGACCCCGTAGGCGCAGAGCATTTGCATGCAACTGGTGCAGGGTTCGGTGGTGCAGGCGACGAGTTTGACGTTGCCTCGGGTGAAGAGGCTGCAGAGGTTGACCTCGGCATGGATCATGAAGCTGCGGCGTGCGTCGCGATCCGCCCAGAATTCGGGGGAGGCGTTGTAGCCGGGGGCGAGGCCGTTGTAGGCGGTGCCGATGACGCGATTGTCGAAGTCGAGGGCGACGGCGCCGACTTTGCGGAAAGGGTCCTCGGAGCGAAGACTGGCGACATGGGCCAGGGCCATGGCGTATTCGGGGATGGCGAGGCGAGGGAGAGGAGCCGAGGGGTCTAGCAGAGACATGGTGCTCTTTTAGCGAGGGGGGAAAGGTGGTCAACCTTTTGCGCCAGTGCCGATGACTGCGGGAGCGGGGGATGTCTTGCCAAAGAAGGGCCACTTGGACGTGAGCCAGACGGCGATGGTGTGGTTGTCTTCACGGATGGAGCCACCGCGGCGAAAGAGGGTTTGCTCCATGTAGCCGATTTCGAGGCGGGTGGTGGCGGTGAGTTTTTGGCCGATACCGATGAAAGCGCGGTTTTGGTCGAAGTCGTTGCCTTTGACGTTGGAACCGAAATTGAAGAAAACTTCGTTCCAGAGGGCGATGTAGGTTTTGCCAGAGTCGGTCAGGGGAATGGAGGTGCGGAGCATGTAGCGGATGCGGTTTTCGTAGCGCCAGTTGGCGAGGTCGTAGTCGTCGCCAGCGGTGGTTTTGGCCATCTCACCGATCCAACGTTGTTCGAGGCGGAGGCGTTGGGTCCAGTCGAGGCCGAGAAACTTGAAGGTGTGTTGGATTTGCTCCCAGGCGCGGTGTTCGGGGAATTCGGCGAGAGCGGGGTAGTCGCCATAGGGGTAGGTGCGGACGTAGGCCCAGCCGGCGCTGACGCTGATGGTGGGACTGATTTGGTAGTTGATGCCGGGGCGAACGAGGAGTTGCTGCCATTCGTCACCGAGGTCGGCGCGGCGATTTTGGACTTCGAGGTGGAGTCCCCAGGGGCTGTTGCCGATGGGGTGATCGCCGACGTAGTTGAGCCAGAGGTTGGCGTTGGAGTCGACGTTTGTTGCGCGTGAGTCACCTGGACAAGATGCGGCGATCAGGGCGATGTAAAGCAGTGGGATAACAGGCTTCATAAGGTGCCGTGATTGGGGGTAAGAGCTGGCGTTTGATTTGAACTGCTGAAGTGAGACAAAATGGCAAGGATGCTCATTATGAGCAAGGTCTGGTTTAGGTAAACTTGTCGATCCTTGACGGAACCCTTGGGCACGACGAGTGATTCAACAGTATTTATGCCCGTAAAAGCCGTCACCATTCTCCTCGCCGATGATCACGCAGTCGTTAGGAGCGGATTTCGGCGAATCCTAGATGCTGAATGGGACCTGGAAGTTGTTGGAGAGGCTGCGAATGGTCGAGAGGCAGTTGAGATGGCGGAGGCACTCAAACCGACTGTGGTTGTCATGGACGTGACAATGCCGGATTTGAACGGGATTGAGGCGGCGAGACGCATTGCGAAGAGTTTGCCACGCACAAGGATACTGGGTTTGTCGATGCACAAAGATGCGGTTTATGTCAGGGAGATTTTGCGTGCTGGAGCGCATGGATATTTGTTGAAGGATTCGAATCAGGCAGACTTGCTTGCGGCAGTGCGATCCGTAGCGAATGGGAAAGGTTGGTTGAGCCCGGAAGTGTCTGATGTAGTGCTGGATGACTACAGGAAGCAGGTCACCAATCCGATTGATTTGCTTACTTCCCGAGAGCGCGAGGTGTTACAGATGGTCGCCGAAAGTCGAACCAACAAAGAGATTGCCGGTTCATTGCATTTAAGTGTCTACACAGTGGAAGCGCATCGGGGTCGGATTATGGAGAAATTGAATTTGCATTCGGTGGGGGAACTGGTGCGGTTTGCGATGCGCAACGGGTTGATTGACTGAAACAAAGGACATGAGCAGCGCATCATGGTTCGCCTTTAAGCGTTCGATCACCGGACGGGCCGTTTTGGTGGCACTAATTATAGGATTCGGGGCGGTGATGCTATTGTTAGGCGCGGCCGGGCTCGTTGCGGTTCGAGAGGGGCGGGCGATTCGAGTGAGTGTGGCTGACTTGGTGCAGGAACAGGTGCGAATCACACGACTTTTGCACGAGGCACAGGTCGAAGAGGATGCGCTTTCGTTGGTGTTACAACGAGTGACGCGCGGTGTGGATCTGAAAGAACGCGAGGCGCAAATTGGCCTGTTAGAGGAGGTTGATCGGTCGATCAAGCGTTTGGCCCAAGAGGCACAGGACTCGCCCAAGAGGTTGCGCTGGACTGAGTTGGAGAATCAAACCCGAGTCTTTTCGGAAGGGATTCGAAAGGTTTTGGATACCGAGATGGGAGCTTCAGAGATTGAGATAAAAGCATCGATCCAAGCACATGGCCGCGTGGTGCAGTTGATTGATGAGTTGATCGCTGAAGGAACAGAACACCTTGAGGATGTAGACGAACAGATCGGGAGGCAGTTGCAGGAATTTGCGGACGAGTCAGCCATTTTACTTGGGGCAAGCGGGGTGCTTGCCGCGTTGTGCGCGGCGGGCACGATCACGTATGTGAGACAAACAATCTACCGAATCGAGGCGCAGTCAGCGGAGCTAATCGAGGTATCCTGGCACATGCTGCAAACTCAGGAGGAAACTGCAAGGAGATTTGCCCATGAATTGCATGATGAATTGGGCCAATCATTGGCGGCGGTGCGTGCCAATCTTGGGAGGTTGCCCGAAGACGGGAAGCGCTCAGACTGTATTCAGCTTGTTGACGAGGCTATTGCGAATGTGAGAGAACTCTCGCAGTTGCTGCGCCCCGTTATATTGGATGATTTTGGGCTGGATGCAGGGTTGCGCTGGCTGACGGAAGGTTTTGCTACTAGAACGCGGATTGAGGTGGTTTATGATTCCAATCTGGACATTCGGCTTCACATGGAACTAGAGACGCATCTGTTCCGAATCGCCCAGGAGGCGCTGACTAACATCGCTAGACACTCGGGTGCGTCACGGGTAGGCATGACCTTGAAGGTGGATAATCTTTGGATAGGGCTACGAATCGAAGACAATGGGCATGGCCTGAGGAATGAGGCGGTGCCGCCGCGGCAAAGCTTGGGGCTCAGTGGGATGAGGGCGCGTGCAAGAGAGTGTGGGGGCTCGCTGACCATGGAGGACGGAGTTCGTCGTGGATTAACATTAGTGGTGAATGTTCCGCTACGCCAAGCGGTGGAACCCACGGCGTGATGCGTTCGCTAAAATCAATGTCCTGCACCTTCGAGTGAACGCTTGTCGAGCGTCTTGAGCGCCTGCATCTGCTTGATGGTGCGCTCCATGCCCTCGTTGGAACCGTCGAAGAACATGACGTTGCCTTTGCCGTGCTCGGAGATGTATTTCATGCCGTCGAGCCACATGGTGAAGAGCATGAAGCCGGGAGGGACGTCGCCGGCCTGCATGGTTTTGCCGGCGTTGGCGAGACCTTCGGCGACTTGCTCGCGGAAGCGGGCGTTGCCGGCACCTTTGAGCTCGGAGGCTTCTTTTTCGGCTTCGGCTTTGACGCGGATGGCGCGGGCTTCGGCTTCGGCGGCGCGGGTTTTGATGAGGTATTGGGCCTGGGCTTCGTTCTCGGCCGCCATCTTCATGTTGTTGCTGGAAACGACCTGCGACATGGAGCGCATGATGGCTTCGTCGAATGAGATGTCGTTGATCTGGAGGTCGAGGAGATGGAAGCCCCAGCTATTAAGGGATTCTTCGAGGTGATCCTTCACGGCACCGATGATCTCGGAGCGAAGGACGAGGATTTCGGCTTGCTTTTTGTTGGCCACATAGGAGCGGATGCTGCCTTCGACGCTGCGGACGAGGGTTTGCATGAAGCTCTTTTCGTCGATGAAGCGGAAGGCGATTTTTTTGATGGTCTCTTCACCGGCGTCCTGCGCGGAATACACGATGAGCGATTTGAAGTTCACATAGGCTTGGTCGAGTGAGATGGCTTCGAATTCGAGTTCGATGGACTGGTTCTGTGTGGAGATGCTCTTAAACACACCCTCAAGTAGCGGCAGCTTGAAGTTTAGGCCGGGCAGCATGAGGCGCTCGTATTTGCCGAAGCGGGTGACGACTCCGACGTGGCCCTGTTTGATTATGGAGGCGCTGAGGAGGATGAGAACGATAAGGATGACGGCGGCGGGGATCATGGGGCTTGGTTTTGTTGGATGTTTTTTGGAAAGGCAATGTTTCGAGGCTAAATTAGGCGGGGAATTCGGAGGAGTGGTGCTCGAGGATGAACCAGCCGGTCTTTTCCTTTTTGCAGACGAAGGAGTAGCGGGCGGGCACGCTGATGAGCTCCTTCTTGCGCTTGAAGGTGAAGACGTATTTGCCGGACTGGATGTAGATGTCCTTGTATTGGCGCACCTCGCCGGTTTCGAACTTCACGTGCACTTCCTCCAGCTCGAAGAGATGCTCGAAGTAGCCTTTGATCTTGTGGTGACCTTCACGCAGCTCTTTGGCGAAGGTGCCCCAGAGCAAGCCATTGATGTCGTAGCAGCCGACGACGGCACTCATGCTGTGGTTGTTAATGCCGAAGGCCCAGTCGTTGATGAAGTCGGTGAGGTTCTTCTTCTCGGCGGCATTATGGCTGATGGTGCTGTAGCGCAGGCCGCCGATCTGCTTGTCCTTGTGAACGAGCATGGTGTCCGTGCTGCGGGGATCGACGTCCTCACCAAAGCGATGCGCGAAACGCTTCATCATTTCGAGGAACGGGACGTGATCATGACGGAAAATGACGAAGTTGATGAAGAGGTGGAGGCCGAGCACGACGATCAGCCCTTCAAAGATGCCGACGGTAT
>CANETF010000138.1 GCA_947440575.1 Verrucomicrobiaceae bacterium | reverse complement strand
GTCGTGGCCGCAGTCTTGTTCGGCGGCATTGACGGTGAGAAGGTTAAAGAGGCCGAGGATGATGAGGCCGACGCCACCTGCCAGGACCATGGGTTGGAAGATGCCTTCTGGGGGAAGGTAATTGATGATGCGGCCGGAGGCGTAGAAGTAGAGCATGACGCCGCCCCAGAGGAAGAGGAGGGCGACGCTGAGGTAGTGAGTGAAGGAGCGGGCGAGGTTCATGGCCTGGTGGTGAGGGTGGATAGGAAAGTGGGGGGAAGGAAAGGCTGGGGTTAGTTTAGGGCGGCTAGTTTTTGCATGAGGGCGACCCATGGGATGCTGAGGGAGCCGACGAGGATGAAGAGGCCGATGAGCATGCTGATGACGACGCGGCGTTTGAAGACGGCAGCATACATGAAGACGAGTTTGACGTCCATCATGGGGCCGAAGACGAGGAAGGCGAGTTTGGCGGCGAGAGAGAAGCTTTCCATGGGAGCGGCGATGAAGGCGTCGGAGGTGCTGCAAAGGGAGAGCACGAACGCGAGGGACATCATCGAAGGGATGGCGATCCAGTCACTGGCGGCGAATTTGGCGACTTGGGTTTGGTCGACCTGAGTGTTGAAGATGGAAGTGATGATGACGCCGATGGTGAAGTACATGCCGGTGTCGAGGAAATCGCGCATGGCGGTGCGCATGGCGTGGACGAGGCGATCGTTGAAGGGCGCGGATGCGGTGCTTTCGGGGTGATCGATGCGGGCTGCCGCGGCGGCGGTGACGGAGGCTGCGATGCTGGGCTTGAGGATGTCGGTGATGCGGAAGCGGAGCATGAGGAGGCCGACGAGGACGGCGACGACATAACCGAGGGAGAGTCGGGCCAGGGTCATTGAGGCATCGAGCACTGCTGGGAGACTGGTGATGTCGGCGAATTCTTTGAAGGCAGTGAGGGTGCTAACGGCGACGATGGGATTGATGATGGGAGCCGAGAGCAGGTAGGTCATGGCGCAGGAGAGCGGCAGGCCTTTTTGGACGAGGCGACGAACGACAGGGACGACGGCGCATTCGCAGACGGGGAAGAAGAGGCCTAGGAAGCCGGCAGCGAGAGTGGCGAGGATTTTGTTTTTGGGTAGGGCACGTTCGAGGAGGCCGGCGGGGAGGAAGGCGTCGATGAATCCGGAGAGGATGGTGCCAACGAGGATGTAGGGGGCGCCTTCGAACAGGATGGACAGGAAGGCCATGAGGACGTCACCGGTCGGGCTGGGGGCGGGGAGGGTAGCGAGGGAGAGGGTCATGAGAGCGGAAAACGGGGCGGCGCGTGTGGTAGTAAACGGTTGGGAAGAGGGGCTTCAAGCGTCAATCTTGAGCGGGGAGGAGGCGGTGGACTTCGCGGGTGGTGCTGACGAACTGGCCGGGGAAGGTCTTTACGGGCTCGAAGAGGGAGGGGTCGTCGATGAGGGCGAAGAGGTTGGGATGGGAAGGTTTGAGAAGGGCGCGGTAGCCGAAGTTGATGAAGAGAGGTTTCTTTTCGTTGCGGGCACGATTGATGAGGGAGCGGAGGTGTTCGGGGGAAGTGAGGCGAATGACGGCGGGATCGTAGGCTTCAGTGGCCATGCCGGGGCTGGCGGTGAGTGTGTCGGTGCCGTAGTCGGGGTGGCGGGGATTGAGGATGGGGCGGGTGAGGGCGGCGGACTCGCGACAAGCTTCAATGGGGAAGCGGGTGAGGAGGCGGGCGCTTGGCAGGGCAAGGATGTGGACGCCTGCGAGCGTGGTCAGGATGAGGGCTGCCTGGGGCAGGCGGAAGCGGGTGGTCATG
Organism: Verrucomicrobiaceae bacterium; assembly: GCA_947440575.1. Taxonomy (GTDB): domain Bacteria; phylum Verrucomicrobiota; class Verrucomicrobiia; order Verrucomicrobiales; family Verrucomicrobiaceae; genus JAGRPD01. The sequence goes on along the minus strand of CANETF010000138.1, from coordinate 10,048 downwards.
GAGGGCCAAGCGGCGGCCCAGAGCATGAAAAGGTTGGGGAGGATGGGGATGAGGTACCATTGGTAGGGGCGGGTGTCGCCCAAGATGAGGTGGGCGAAAAGGAGATCGGGGCCAGCGAAGAGAAAGATGAGGAGAGGGCGGCGGTCTGGAGATTGCCAAAGTCGCCAAGAGCCCAAAAGAGCGGCGATACCACCGAGAAAGATCAAGAGTGCTGAGATCAATGGAGGGAGGGGGGCTTCGCTGATACAGGTGGCGAGCGGATTGTCGTGTTCGAAGGGGTGCCAGAGGGAGCCGCAATAGAGGGCGGTGGCGGTGTCACGCCACCAGACGGGGTCGAGGGAGCCATGGAGGCGGTTTTCTTTGAGGAAAGCGATGAAGGGAGGCAGGCAAGGGGCCATGAGGCCGATCACGAGCATGGAGGTGATAAGGCAAGCGGCGAGCCAGCGGGCGGTTTGTGGGAGGCGATGGCCTGAGGGGTGACGATAGAGGATGGCGAGGGCGAGGAGGTTGGCGGCGAGGTTGATGTGAATGACGCCTGGAAAGGTCCAGAGCATGTAGAATTGGGTGAAGGCGAAGGCGAGCCACCAGCGCCAGAGGCCGGTCTGGGAAGCGCGACCGAGGGTGCCGAGGAGGACGGGCACGAGCATGACGATGAAGCCGTAACCGCGGGCGTCGCAGCCGAATCGGACAAGCCAGGCGTGGCCAGCGTAGCCGAGAGCCATCCAGGCGATGCCGTTGCGTATGCCCCAGACGCGGCAGCACCAGACGAGGGTAAAAATGGCGGCGAGGCCAGCCAGGAAGGAGGGCAGGCGCATGAGGGTCTCGGAGAACCAAGGGTCGGTGGGGCCGGTGCCAGGGGTGAAGAAGGTGTCGTGGAAGAGGCGGGCGACGACGACGAATCCGATGTGATTGGTGGGGCGTTGGTAGTCCCAGAAGGTGGTCATCCAGGGGCGAGGTTCGAGGGTGACGGAGCCATCAGGTTGCTGGGTGGGGTCAGGCGCGATGTAGGCCTTCATGCAGTATTCTTCATCGCCCCAAAGGGATTGGCCCAGTCTTGGAGCGGTGCTGGCGGCGAGGAGGACGACGGAGGCGGCGAGGAGGATTTTTTCCCGATTCGAGAAGGGTTTGGACTTGGGGAGAACGACGGGATTGGGGAAGGAGGGTCGGCGGGCGAGGGGAGTGAGAGCGACGAGGGCGGCGGCGAGAGCGGTATTCAGGGCGAGGCCGCGCCAGAGCCAGACGGGGACGAGCCAGTGGGTGGGGGCGTCTTTGCCTTGGACTTCACGGCGTTCGACGATGCGTTTTTCGATTTTGGTGGGACGGTCCACCAGCATGAGAGTGGTGAAGAGCACCAAGAAAAGGGCGGCGGTGACCCGGAAGTAGGTGGATGAAGTGAGGGAACGCACGATGAGCAGAAGGGTAGAATGGCTGGGAATGGGGCGGTTCAAAACGAAAAAGTTCCCTTTGCCAGGGGCGAATGGTGGTTTTATAGTTTGCTCGATGTTTTCAGCAGCAGCCACCGCCATTGATCGAATTAGGTTCGGGTTCCACCGTGCTTGACGCTGGCTTGGAACCCGCTGGTCTGCTGCCTTTCCCTTTTGGGATGCCTGATAAACCTGGCAGCGAGCGTCCACCACTTATTGGCCAGGTGACCGACAGGCTGATGAAAGCTTTTCAGGCGAAGCGAATGTGCCCTTTGACTCAACCTTCTTTTTTTATCTCCATGTCTCCTGTATCTCTCTATGACACAACCCTGCGTGACGGAACCCAGGGCACCGGTATCTCTTTCAGCACTCTCGACAAGATCCGCGTGGCGGAGCGGTTGGATGAATTTGGGGTGCATTACATCGAAGGGGGCTGGCCGGGATCGAACCCGAAGGATGCGGCGTTTTTTCAGGAGGCGGCAAAGCGGAAGTGGAAGACGGCGAAGATCACGGCCTTTGGGATGACGAGGCGGGGGAAGATCAAGGTGGAGGACGATGCGCAGGTGCAGATGCTATTGGATGCGCAGACGCCGGTGGTGACGGTGGTTGGGAAGACGTGGGCACTGCATGTGACCGAGGTGTTTCAGGTGTCGCTGGAGGAGAATTTGGCGATGATCTCGGATACGGTGGCGTATTTGAAGAGTCACGGGCGTGAGGTGCTGTATGATGCGGAACACTTCTTTGACAGCTTTCGGGAGGATCCCGAGTACTCGCTGAAGACGGTGAAGGCGGCTTCGGATGCGGGGGCGGATTTGGTGGTGTTGTGTGAGACGAATGGCGGCGCGTTGCCGGAGTTTGTGGAGGAAGTGACGAAGAAGGTGATTGCGCATTTGGGCAAGCCGGTGGGGATCCACACGCATAACGATGGTGGGGTGGGGGTGGCGAATGCGTTGGCGGCGGTTCGGGCCGGGGCGTGCCAGGTGCAGGGGACGATCAATGGGTATGGGGAGCGGGTTGGGAACTGCAATTTGGTGACGGTGATTCCGAACTTGCAGTTGAAGATGGGGATCGAGTTGGGAGTGGATTTGACGAGGCTGCGGGATCTGTCGTTTTTTGTCGATGAACTGGCGAACGTGCCGCACGACATCCGGGCGCCTTACGTGGGGGTGGCGGCGTTTACGCACAAGGGGGGGCTGCATGTGCATGCGGTGCAGAAGCTGGCTCGGACCTATGAGCATGTGGATCCGGCGTTGGTGGGCAACGAGCGGGTGATCACGATTTCGGACATGTCCGGGCAGACGAATGTGCTGGTGAAGGCGGAGGCGCTGGGATTGCCTTTGGCGAAGGGGTCGCCTGAGGTGCAGAGGATTCTGGCGGAGGTGAAGCGACTGGAGAGTGAGGGGTATGAGTTTGAGGCGGCGGAGGCGACGTTTGAGTTGCTGTTGAGGCGGCAGATGGGGCAGACGACGGCGTGTTTTGATCTGCTGGAGTTTCACACGACGCATCGGAGTCGGCCGGGACAGCATTCGGAGACGAATGAGGCGACGGTGAAACTGATGGTGGATGGGGTGTCTGAGTACACGGTGGATGAGGGGGATGGTCCGGTGAACGCGCTGGATAAGGCGCTGAGGAAGGCCTTGCTGCCGCATTTTCCAGCGATCGCGCAGGTGCGACTGGAGGACTACAAGGTGCGGATCATCGACAGTGGCAGTGGCACGGCGGCGAAGACGCGGGTGCTGATTGTGAGCAGCGATGGAAGTCAGACTTGGGGGACGGTGGGTGTCTCGACGAATGTGATTGATGCGAGTTGGCAGGCGCTGGTGGATAGTTTGGAGTTCTTTTTGCTGCGTCAGGGGCGGGTTTAGACTGGTTCTAGAAATGCCTGTCACCTTGCCCGGCGGCGGAGCGGACTCATTGGCAGCATTAGCCGCTTGCCCGCTATTGATTTAATAGCGGGCGGCACGACTTCATTGCCACTGAGGTCGCTGTGCTCGCCGGATCAAAATGACAATCCTTTCAAGAGCCGGTCTAGCCTCCTGCGGTGATTTGGACGATTTCGATGATGTCGCCTTCGGTGAGGGGGGTGGTGGGGATTTCTCGGGGGAGGAGGGCGATTTGGTTGTGTTCGACGACGACGGGTTTGCCGGTGAGGCCGAGGCTTTGGAGGAGGTCGGCGATGGTGGCGGGGGAGTCGAAGGAGCGGGATTGGCCGTTGACGGTGAGGGTCATTGCGGGTGAGCGGGGAGGAAGAGGTTAGGCGGCGAGGATGGAGGGGTCCCAGTCTTTCCAGACGGGATCGAGGCCGAGGGAGCGGAGGCGGTCGGCGACCGTGGCGGGTGAACGTTCGTCGGCGATGCCGAACTGGCCTTCGGCACGGGCTTGATCGGGTTTGTCGTCGAGTTCGACGCGGCGGCCTTTGACGGTGAGGTGGAGGTCGTCTGAGCCAGCGCCGGTGTAGCCGCCGGGTTCGGTGTGGCTGCCGGCACTCATGATGGTGACACCGAGGGGAGCAACGGCGTCGCGGAAGGCGGCGGGTTCGCGGGTGCTCATGACGATGCCAACTTCGGGGAAGGTGAGGCGGAAGGCAGCGAGGGTTTGGACGAGAGCGTGGTCCGGGAAATCGGTGAGAGGATGGAAGCCGCCGGCGGCGGGTCGGAGTCGGGGGAAGGCGACGGTGAAGGTGGCCTTCCAGCAGTGTTTGTAGAGGTGCTCGAGGTGGGCGGCGAGGCGGAGGGCTTCGAGGCGCCAATCGCTGAGGCCGAAGAGGGCGCCGATGCCGATGCGACGGAAGCCGCCGAGGTAGCCGCGTTCGGGACAGGCGAGGCGCCAGTCGAAGTCTTTTTTGGGGCCGGCGGTGTGCATGACGGCGTAGACGTCGCGGTCATAGGTTTCCTGATAGACAACGAGGCCTTCGGCGCCGGCTTCGACCATGCGTTGGTATTCGGGGGCTTCCATGGGGCCGACTTCGATGCCGATGGTGGGGACGAAGGAGCGGATGGCTCGGATGCAAGCTTCGAGGTAGCCGTCGCTCACGAAACGAGGGTGTTCGCCGGCGACGAGCAGGATATTGCGGAAGCCTTGGGCGACGAGGTGGCGGGCTTCGGTGATGACCTGGTCGATGGTGAGGGTGGTGCGGAGGATGGGGTTGTCGCGTGAGAAGCCGCAGTATTGGCAGTTGTTGACGCACTCGTTGGAGACGTAGAGAGGCGCGAAGAGGCGCATGGTGCGGCCGAAGTTGCGGCGGGTGATGGCGCGTGACTCGCGGGCCATGGCCTCGAGTTGGGAGGGGGATTTGGGATCGAGCAGAGCGGCGAAGCGCTCCATCAACGGGGACTTGCGGCTGGGAAGGGCGTCGAGCGCAGGGATGAAGCCGGTTTGGAGGTCGGGCATGATGGGGGCAGGCTTGCGAGGAAGCCGGATGGGATCAGTCGCGGTAATTGAACAGGTCGCTGAGTTTCCAGGGTGTTTCCACCGGGGTTTGGAGGGCGCGGGTGAGGGCTTCCGAGATGCGGAGTTGCATGCGATTGGTGAGGCGGCGGCCTTTGCGGGCGCGTTGGACGGCCTTGTGGGTGAGGGGTTCCTTGCTGGCGGCGACGAGACCATGATTGTCCAGACCGTGGTCTGTCATGATTTTGTCGAGCGGTTGCGGCCCAAAGTTGCGTTCGTCCTGGTCTTGTCCCATGCTGCTCTACCGTTACCCAAACCACCAACCGATCAAGCCCGTTCATGCGCGTTCTTCTCACCACGACCAGTTATCAAGACACTCCAGGCGAACATCATGCCTTGCTGGAGGGACAGGGATTTGAGATTCATCGTGAGCGGGGGCCGTTGCCGGAGAGTCGGATGCTGGAGTTGGCGGGGGATTTTGATGCGTTCCTTTGTGGTGATGATGAAATCACGAAAGCGGTGTTGGATAAGGCGCTGCCGAGGTTGCGGGTGATCAGCAAGTATGGGATTGGGTTGGACAAGATTGATGTGGCGGAGTGCACGGCGAGGAAGTTGCCGGTGTTGTTTACTCCCGGGGTGAATCACACAACGGTGGCGGAGCACACGTTTTGTTTGCTGTTGGGGTTGGTGCGCAATCTGGTGGACAGTGCGAACTCGGTGCGGGCGGGGGAATGGAAGCGGGTGACGGGGCATGAGATTTGGAACAAGTCGATCGGGATCGTTGGATTAGGGCGGATCGGGCAGGAGGTGGCGAAGCGGGCGCTGGCGTTTGGGATGAAGGTGCATGGGCTGGATCCGTATTGGCCGGAGGCGTTCGCGACTGAGCATGGAGTGACGCGGCATGAGGTGGTGGAGACGATGCTGCCGAAGATCGATGTGTTGTCGTTGCATGCGAATTTGAGTGAGAGCACGCGGCATTTGATTCGGGCGGACCGGATTGCGCTGGCGAAACCTGAGTTGCTGGTGGTGAACACGTCACGAGCGGAGTTGGTGCACATGGGGGACATGATTGCGGCTTTGGATGCAGGAACGGTGGGAGGGTATGCGACGGATGTGCTGGATGAGGAGCCGCCGCCTGCGGATCATCCGTTGTTGAAGCATCCGAAGGCGTTGATCACGCCGCACATTGGATCACGGACTTATGAAAGCGTGCCGAGGCAGGCGATGAGGGCGACGTTAAATCTCGTCAATTATCTTGGTGGTGCGCCGGATGTGATTCAGGCAAATCGCTGGTAGGAATTGGGTTTGAGGAGTTCGGTGGGGAGACGATTGCACTAGGAAGTTCACTTTTTAGAGGAAATCGTCTTGCTGGTTTGCGAGAAAAACGGTATATGTGCCGTATTGAGAGCGCACCTAATGGTGTGAATGAAGCGCGAGATGTTCGCTTGATTCCTCAATTGAATTTCCCAGCTCATGCTGATTTTAACCCAGTCCCTCCACTTCGAACGCTGTCTTCAGACGGTGCGATTTGGATTGTCAGCATGACGCGTCGGTTTGGCCATGATCTGGAGACGCGGGGGTTTGCGAGCGCTGAGAGCGACAGCTGCGTTCACCTTTTTGGTGCTGCAGTAGGCACCAACCAATCGATACTTTTTTTCATCAACACACACGGAGGTCAGTCATTAGCAATCCATTAAACACACTCAATAACAGCGGGTTCGGCGGTAAGAAGCCAGCCAGCGGCAACAACAATCGCAACAAGCGCAACTGGGGGCGATATGCGGACCAGACGCGCATCAACGAGCGGATTCGGGCGCCGAAGGTGCGTGTGGTGGATGGCGATACGAACGCGCAGTTGGGAGTGATGCCGACGCATCAGGCGATTCGACTGGCGAAGGAGCGGGGTGTGGATTTGGTGGAGGTAGCGGCGACAGCGGATCCGCCAGTTTGCCGGATCGTGGATTACGGCAAGTACAAGTACACGTTGGAGAAGCACAAGAAGGAGGCGGCCAAGCACCACAAGGCTTCCAAGTTGAAGGAGTTGAAGTTTCGGGTGGGGATCGATCCGCATGACTATCTGATCAAGATCACGCATGCGGAAGACTTTTTGGCGGAAGGGCACAAGCTGCGGGTGCAGTTGCAGTTTCGGGGTCGGCAGATGGCGCACCAGGAGTTGGGGCACATGCTGGCGGAGCGGATCAAGAAGGATTTGCTGACGATGGGATTGGCGGATGCGGCACCGCGGCAGGCGGGTCGGAACATCAACATGCAGATCAGTCCGTTGCCTGAGAAACAGCGTGTGCGGAAGATCAAGACGCACTTGAAGGGGGTGACTGACGAGTCGGACGCGCACCACTCGACCAACGTGGCACCTGGTCAGGGGCCGCAAGAGGATGCTCATGATGATGATGATCATCACGATGACGATCATCATGATGTCGCGGAAGGTGCAGCGGTCGAAACGCCCGTGGTTGTGGCGGCTCCGGCACCCGCACCGGCACCGGCGAAGAAGAAGTTTGATCCGAACGATATTCAGCCTGGAGCGCAATCCTGAGTCTTTGGTGGCGGGTGCTGAGAGGGTCTCTGGCATTCGCTGAGCCGTGAACTTTTGAAGGAAGAGTCATGCGATTGTTGTTGTTTGATATCGATGGCACGCTGGTGGACACGCGGGGGGCGGGTTTGGCTGCGTTATTGGATGCGGTGGAGGATGTGTTTGAGGTGGGGCGAGAAACGGTGCCGCCTTTGGATTTGGCGGGAGCCACGGACGGCGGGGTGGTGCGATCGTTGTTGGGGGCGCTGGGTCGGGTGGATGATGCGGAGATTCGAGGACGGTATTTGGAATGTTACCTGGGGCATTTGAAGCGTCGTTTGCATGAGGAGGCGTTTGTGGGGGTGAGGTTGCCGGGTGTGATAGAGTTGATGGAGGCATTGGTGGGTGTGCCGGGAGTGAAGATGGGGGTGTTGACGGGCAATGTTCGGGTGGGAGCGGAACACAAGTTGCGGCGATTTGAGTTGGATCATTACTTTGAAGACGGGGCGTTTGGAGATGATGCGGATGATCGGAATTTGCTGGGGCCGGTGGCGCTGAAGCGATTTGAGGCGCAGGTGGGAAAGCGGATTCCGGCGGAAGAGGTGATCATCATTGGGGACACGGTTAAGGACGTGGCCTGTGCGAAGGCCTTTGGGGCGCGGTGTCTGGCGGTGGCGACCGGGGTGCATGGGCGAACGGGATTGGTCGAGAGTGGGGCGTGGGTGATGCTCGATGATTTGCAGGACACGGCGAAGGTGATGTCGTTATTGACTGAGCCCAGGGTGACTATTTGAAGAAGCCGTGATGACGTGGCCGGATCGGAATCAGATGCTTGATGAGAAGGCCTTGAGAGAGGCCTGTGAGGGGCGGGATTTGGGATGGCGCATTCGGGTGCTGGATGAGACGGTATCGACGAATGATTTGCTGCGTGATGAGGGGCGAGTGAGTGACGTAATGGGTGAGGTGGTGTTTGCGGAGATTCAGACGGGAGGCCGGGGAAGGAGGAACCATGTGTGGACGGGGGCAGCAGGGCGGGACTTGCTTTTTTCGCTGGCGTTGAAGCCGGGAACCGTGGTGGAGAAGTGGATGCGTGTGACGCAATTGACCGCGCTGGCGGTGTGTCGTGCGCTGGAGCGGGAGTTGGGGCTTCGGGCAGAGATCAAATGGCCGAATGATGTGCTGATTGGGGGGAGGAAGGTGTGTGGGATTTTGGTGGAGTCGTTTGGGAGAGGAAGCGGGAGTTTTCTGGTGGTGGGGGTGGGATTGAATGTGAATGCGACGGTGTTCGAGGGAGAGTTGGCGGAGACGGCGACTTCGTTGCGGTTGGCGTGCGGATCGGAAGTGGTGAGGGAGCGGGGATTGGATCGGCTGCCGTTGGCGGTGACTTTGCTGGAGGAATTGAGATCGGCGTTTGAGGCGGTGGCAGATGATGATGTGTTTCGTGTTTGTTTGCAGGCAATCAGTGAGCGCAATGCGTGGTTGGGGCGACAGGTGAAGCTGAAGGTGGATGGGGTGGAGTGTTGGGGCCGGGTGATGGGGTTGACTGAGGAAGGGGCGCTGAGGTTGCTAACCGGGGAGGGGGCGGAGCGGGTGATTCACAGTGCGGAGCAGGTGCGGTTGATTTGAAATTGGCCTCTGGAGCTGACGGAGGGTGTCATAGTGAGAGCGCGGGGATGTCGAGTTTGAGGGCGGTCATTGTGAAGAGAATGAGGATTGACGGGAGGGTGGGTTTTTTGAGAGCATGGTGGGATGCATGCGGGGATTGCTTCGTTCTTGATCTGGGTGAGTTGTGGTTGGGTAGCGATGGCGCAGGGATTTGAGCGAGAGGGGCGGATGCCTTCGGCGGAGGAGGCGTTGGGCTCGCTGGTGGGAGTGCCGGAGTTGCAGCGGGCGGCGTTTGAGGCGGATCCGGCTTTGTTTGAGAGGATTCGGAAACCTGAGCCGGGTGACTGGTTGGCGGCGCATGCTGAGCCGGGGCAGACGGTGGAGGAGTATCGGAAGGTGCTCGCTCAGGTGAAGACGAGGCCGGGTCAAAACTCATTGGCGATCTTGCCTTTGGGTTTGTTTGGAGACAAGGCGCCGGATTTGGAGACGCTGCGAAGCTACTGTGCGGCTTTTTTTGCGATGGAGACTCGGGTACTGCCGGGAGTGGTGCTGGAGAAGGTGCCGGCGAAGAGTCGGATTAATCGGAACACTCAAAATCGGCAACTGCTGACGACGGACATTTTGAAATGGTTGCCAGGGGTAAAGCCGGCGGATTGCTATGCGCTGATCGCGGTGACGATGGAGGATTTGTATCCGGATGAGGCGTGGAATTTTGTATTTGGGCAGGCGATGCTGCAGGGTGGAGTGGGGGTCTTTAGTTTTGCGCGTTATGATCCGGCTTTTTATGGCGAGGCGGAGGCCGAAGACGATGGGGAGTTGATGCTGCGTCGGAGTGGGAAGGTGCTGACGCATGAGATGGGGCACATGTTTGGGATGCGTCATTGTGTGTTTTTTGAGTGCCTGATGAATGGCTCCAATCATCTGGGAGAGACGGACTCACGGCCGATGCACTTGTGCCCGGTGTGTCTGAGAAAGCTGCATCTTGGAGCAGGCTTTGGGGTGTTGTCGCGGGAGATGGGGTTGTTGAGATTTTATGAGAAGCATTCGTTCAAGGCGGAGGGGGAATGGACGCGGCGGCGGGTGATGAAGATGGCGGGGCTGG
>CANETF010000137.1 GCA_947440575.1 Verrucomicrobiaceae bacterium | reverse complement strand
TCCACATTGAACCTCGCCACCGCATCATCCCGCGCCTCAAACACATCCGTCTCCCCCGCGCTCTTCCACCCATTGCAGTAGCGCCCAAAGGGATGAATCACAATCGTCCCCTTCGGCTGAAACTGCCCCGGCTTCGTCGCCCCCAACCTCCCCGCGATGAAATGCAAATCCGTCGCCGTGTCCCCCCGCCCGTGCAGCCAAATCCACATCGGCACCGCCTTCTCCCCTGCCCCCCACTTCAACCCCTCAGGCACCTCCACCGCATACGGCTGCGCCGACCCATCCACCGCCGAGAAAAACCCCAGCACCTTCCACCCCGCCCCCTGCATCCACGGCACCTCATCCCGCTTCAGCGACTCCATCCGCCCCTCCGCCTCATCCAGCAGCCGCATCGCCTTCTTCACCCCGTCCGCCGCCTTCTTGTCATACCACTCATCAAACTCCAAAGCATACCGCACCGCCTTCAAAAAAATCGCCGCGTCCGCCGCCCGCGCATGCCCGCGCACCGCCTTAAACCGCCCCTCCAACACCCCCAACCGAGCCACAATCCCCGCCTCCTCCTCCACCGACAAAGCCGCCACAGGCTTCGGCGGCAGCGACCCCAAAAACGAAGCCGTCGCCCCATCCGCCCGCAACTGCCCCCACACCTCCGGCCCACACAATCCCACCACCCATACCATCCCAATCAAACAAAAACAACGCATCCCCAACCAACGTCCCCCACCCCCATCCCCTTTCTCAAACCCACCTCAAACCCTCCCATTCCCCTGCCTATCCCACATTCGTGCAATTCGTGGTCACACCAGCACTCCTGCCCACCATCCACTATCCCATCTCTCTCCGCCACCTCACCCTCTGCGGCCATCCAATCTCTCGCGGTGTAAATGCCATTCCATTGCTCCCCATTCCCCTGCCACCCCCCATTCGTGTCCCTCGTGCCATTCGTGGTTACACCATCCCTCCCGCCCCACTCCTCTTCCCCTTGCGCTTCCGCCCGCGATAAGTAGCCTATCCCCGTGAGCACGCCCACGATTTCCTCCCACCAGATCCGCGAGGACGTGCTCCTGGATCCCCGCTATCCCGTACACCGGATCGCCGATCAACTCCGCCCTTATCTCGAGGTCATCATCGAACAGTTCCACCCTGAAAAAATCATCCTCTTTGGCTCCTACGCCTACGGTCACCCGTCCACAGACAGTGACGTGGACCTCCTCATCGTCAAAGCCATCGACAAGTCCCCCGTCTCAGATGCCACAAGCATCCGCCGCGCCATAAGACCCCTCCGTCACAGCGTCGCTAATCTGCCGCTCGACATCATGGTGCGCTCCCCAGAAGATCTGCGCGCGCGCATCGATCACCGCGCAGACTTTCACGAGGAAATCTTGAGCCGCGGACTCAACCTGATTTGAAAACCAGCGAAAACAACCCCGAAGACTGGCTTCGATCCGCCCGAACGCGCCTGCATTCCGCGGACCGACTCCATCCGCTCGAAGGAGCCACTGAATCAGTCATTGAACTCCTTCAAGAAGCGGCTGAGCGGTTTTTGAAAGCCTACCTGATTGCCCAAGGCTGGAAACTCCGAAAAATCCACGACTTGGGAGCTTTGGTAGCCGAAGCCGTTCAGATCGATCCGCGTTTCACCGCTTTTGAAGACTTCGCAGATAGCCTCACCGATCAGTTCTGGGCGCAACACTACCCAGGCGGCGACCTCAATGAAGTCGGAAACAATTACCCAGCTTTGCGACAATCCCTCAGCGATATGGTCACGCTCGTTGAAGAAGCGCTCCCACCCAACGTCTGACCCAAAAATCGCGCGGTCATAGGTGCCCTGTCCACACTCGAAGTTCACCTCAGACATCTGGTCGAAGCTGACCGTTTTCCCAGCCACGCATTGCTTGTTTCAACCGCTTGGTGCTTTACCACCGACTGAATAACCAACTCACACCTGCCCCAACCGCAAAGGTTCCAATCGCCCAAACAAACGTTGTCACAAAAACTCCGTCCCAGACAACCCGGCCCCGGCACTGACGACGTGCACCGACCATAAACCACAGCGAGCTTCCGGCGATAAAGATCACCAACGCCAAACGCCAACCCTGCTCAGAACTGTCCCCAAACAACCCCAATAGGAAGCTGCTGACAGCCAAACAAATTTGAGATGGATGAAATGGCCTCATATCCTCACACCATCAAACTCATGGTTCCATTACAGCCTAAGTCCAATGCTCATGCTTTTCGGGAACAGTCTCTCGATCTCTCCCCCTACATCTCTACACCGCAATTCAGCGAGCACTTTCAAAACGCAGTCTTTCTGAGGATCGTTTAAGCATCTTCTATAGATGCCAGCGCCGACTTCACTCTCTAGGAATGATAGCAAGTGAATGATGCTGAAATGGCTCAGAAGCGGGCCGCCACTATCGCTTCGAATGATCTCATTGAGGTGCAGCAAATAGGAACCCACATAGTATGCCGCAGCTTCTCCCTTCAAACAAAGCAACGGAATCATGCTCTCAAGACCCCCTAAGTCTGACCCCACATCACGGAAGTCCCTCCCTCCGATCCATTGATACACATCTGCACACTCCAAATCACCTTGATGATTCCCCAGGGTCGCAGGAATCAAGCTGCCTTTCCAGGCGGCACGGATCTCGGTCTCAACCCGCTCCCAAAGCCCAATATTCTCAAAATCGTCATCCACGATATCTCCCTTTCTCAAACAATACGAACTCCAAGTTTTCACCTCCACCCCCGTCGCCTCACCCCCCACCACAACCCAACACACCCAACCCCTGCCAAAAGCCACCAAACCCCAGATGCCTCACTCCCTAAACCAGGACCGAGAATCAGGATCACTCCCACAATCATTAACGCCCTGCTCATCATATATTCCCCCCTTTTGGAAACTCCTTCTATCTACCACCAAACCACCTCCTTCACAACTTCTTCAAATCCACCTCCCCGCACTTCCTAAGTTGCCTCAATCTCATCCACTCCCCACTCTCCAATCTCCACTGCTTCCGCATCTTCCATCCCCGCCCCCCCCTCATACCATTCGTGTCCTCAGTGAAATTCGTGGTTTCCATCCCCTTCACCACGAACCACGAACCACGAACCGCGAACCGCGAACCACGAACCACGAACCACGAACAGAGAACAGAGAACAGAGAACAAGGAACCGAGAACCCCTCCCCTCACTCCTCCTCCAACGCCTTCACCCGCGCACTCAACTTCGACAACCGATTGATCCCCGCCAATCGCCGCTTCTCTTCCCCAGCCGGCAACGCCGGATACCCCAAATACATCGCCCGCCCCGCCGGAATGTCCTTCGTCACCCCGCTCCGCCCCCCCAGCGTCACCCCTGACCCCACCGTCACGTGCCCCGCCACCCCGCACTGCGCCGCCATCACCACATAGTCACCCACCCGCGCACTCCCCGCGATCGCACAACACGCCACAATGATGCAGTGCTTCCCGATCACCACGTTGTGCCCGATCTGCACCAAATTATCAATCTTCGTCCCCTCCCCGATCCACGTCCGCCCAAACCGCGCCCGGTCCACCGTCGTCCCCGCCCCGATCTCCACATCATTGTCAATCTGCACCAACCCCGCCTGCCTCACCTTCCGGTGCCGCCCATCCTTGAACTCATACCCAAAACCATCCGCCCCGATCACCACCCCCGAGTGCAAAATCACCCGCTCCCCGATCAAACACCCCTCATGCACCGTCGCATTCGCAAACAATTTCGACCCCTTTCCAATCACCGCCCCACGCCCCACATACGCCCCCGCCCCGATCTCCACCCCTTCTCCCAACTCCGCCCCCGCCGCCACCACCGCATTCGGCCCCACACTCACCGTCGCCGCATCAAAAATCACACTCTCATCGATCACCGCCGACGGATGCACCCCAATGTTGAACGGCGCCGCATGGAACCCAAACCGATCCACCACACGCTCAAACGAATCCGACGGCTTCTCCACCCGAATACAAACCACCCCTTCAGGAAACTCCTCCAACTCCGGCGGCACCAGCACCGCACTCGCCAGCGTCTCCCTCAATTGCTCGCGATACCGCAGATCATAAAAAAAGCTCAAATCCCCCGGCAGCGCTTCCTTCAAAGAAGCAAACCCCGTCACAAAGGCATCACCCTTCCCGGCAACCACTTCGCCCCCCAAAAATACAGCCAGTTCGTCAGATGAAATTCGCATGAAAGCGGAAACCCTGTCACACCAATTCTAAATTGGCTAGCCCAAACTGCCTCCTCAAAGTTCCACTCCCGTAACTTTCAACAACCGCATCGTCACCGCATACAGCACCACCGTCACCAAAATCCCCACCCCCAGACCCGGCCAGAATCCACCCAGCTTCTTGATCAACCACGGCATCGCCAAAAACATCGGTAGCGTCGGCAGCACAAACCAAAACGTCCCAAACGCATGCCGACCAATCAGCCCCGCATCCTTCGTCTCCGCATACAACCACACAAACGCCAGCAGTGACGTCAACGGCAGCGAATGAATGATGCTAGCCGCCGCATTGTTACGCTTCGCCACCTCCGTCACCACCACAATGACCCCCGCACTCAAAAACAACTTCAATAAATAATACATCATCTCACCACCCTAACGCCACCCCCAACCCCCTGTTTCATCAAAACCACGAACCGAGAACCGCGAACAAAAACCTCACAACCCCGCCGCCAACTCCCCCGCCAGCCCCATCGCCTCCTCCACCCGCGCCTTACCTTCCCGCTCCACCGGCACCGCCGCTTCATCCTGCTCATTAAAGACCCGCACCCGCATGTGCAACTCGCCCCCAGTCACCCAGGTGTGCGCCCCCACCGGCGTCTGACAGCCCGCCCCCAAAATCCTCAAAAACTCCCGCTCCGCCGACACCCGCACCTCCGTCTCCGCATCATTGATTCCCCGCATCAGCTCCCTCACCTCGCCACTCCCCGTCAGACACTCCACCGCCACCGCGCCTTGCCCTGCCGCCGGCAAAAACACCATCGGATCCAGCGACAACGCAGCCAGCTTCACCCCGTCCATCACCAACTCCCCCTTCGCCGCATTCATCAACCCCAAACGCAACAACCCCGCTGCCGCCAGCATCACCGCATCCAGTGGCTCCTCTCCCAAAACCTTGCGCACCCGCGTCGCCACGTTCCCGCGAATCTCCACGATCTGCACATCCGGCCTCAACCACTTCAACTGCCGCGCCCGCCGCACACTGCTCGTCCCCACCCGCGCCCCCAGCTTCAGCGTCTCCAAACTCACCGCTTCCCGCGTGATCAGCACATCCTCAATCGGCGCCCGCGGCAGCACCGCCGCAATCTGAAACCGATCCTCCAACTCCGATGGCACGTCCTTCAAACTGTGCACCGCCGCATGCACCCGTCCCTCATCCAACGCCACCTCAAGCTCCTTGATGAAAATCCCCTTGTCCGCCAGCGGCACCGCCCCCCCGTGAAAATCCGCAAACCTCAAATCCGTCCGCTTGTCCCCGATCGTGTGAATGATCTCCCGCTCCACCTTCAAACCCGCCACCGCCTCCTGCAACGCCCCCGTCACCATCGTCGTCTGCATCAACGCCAGCTCACTGCCCCGAGTCCCTAAAATCACATGCTTCATCATCTTCAGTTCTCTCTAATTCAAATCGTTTCCAACGCCCCTTCTTCTCCTTCGCTCACCCCCGACAACCGCCGCGCCCGCCCAAACTTCGCCAGCTGATCCTCCACAATCTCCTCACACGCCGCCAACTGCCTCAGCCGCTCCCGCCGCCCATCCTCCGCGATCGCCTGCAACGCATCGATGTCATACAAATACACCCCCTCAATCTCATTCACCTTCGGATCCACATCCCTCGGCACCGCAATATCGATGATGAACAACGGCTCCCACCGCCGCTTCCGCATCACCTGCTCCACCATCTCCGGCTTGATCACAAAATGCGGCGCCGACGTCGATGAAATAATCACATCCGTCTCATGCAGCACCGTCTCCCACTCATCAAACTTCAACGCCCGCCCGCCCATCTCCGTCGCCAGCTCCACCGCCCGGTCATACGACCGATTCGAAACAATCACACTCTTCGCCCCGCGCGACATCAAACTCTGCGCGCACGTCCGGCTCATCTCACCCGCCCCCACCAGCATCACCCGGCACCGCTTCAAGTCGAACACCTTCTCACACAGATCCACCGCCACCGACCCCACCGATGTCGACCCCCGCTGAATGCTCGTCTCATTCCGCACCTTCTTGCCCACCTGAAACGCCTGCTGAAACAACTTGTTCAGCATCTTCCCCGTCGCCTCACTCTCCAGCGCCGTCTTATACGCCTGCTTCACCTGCCCGAAAATCTCCGTCTCCCCCAGCACCATCGAGTCCATCCCGCTCACCACCCGAAACAAATGCCGCACCGTCTCCTCCGACTCCAGATGATAAAACGACAGCGCCTCCGCATGCTCCGCTTCCAGTTGAAAATGCTCCACCAAATAGTCCCTCAACAAATCAAACCCACCCTTCGCTTCCGCCGCTCCCTGCACCGCATACAGCTCCACCCGGTTGCACGTCGAAAGCACCACACTCTCCTCGAACCCCGGCAGCGCCCGCACCTTCCGCAGCGCCTCCGGCAAATGCGCCTCCGGAAACGCAATCCGCTCCCTCACCTCCACCGGCGTCGTCCGGTAGTTTAGCCCCAAACACAGGAGGCGCTTCTCGTTCTCAGTTTCGGAAAGCGACATGGTTCACGACACAATCCACAACGACACAAACGGCAGGATAAAACCCGCCACCGCCAGCCACGCCATCCGCCTCGGCGACATCACATGCCGCCACATCAGCACCGCGATCACCGCATACAAACCCCACACCCCCCACGCAAACACCACCTTCGACCCCGTCACCGCCACCGACGGCTCCAACGCAAACGTCAGCCCCAACGCAACACTCAGCAACCCCAACCCCAGCAGCACCAACCGCAAAATCGCCCGCGCCAGCTCCCGAATCGGCGGCAACTGAAAAAACATCTGTCCGATCCGGTGCGACTTCAGCATCCGCTCCTGTAGCAAATACATCACCCCCGTCACCGCCGCCATCGCAAACGCCGCATACGCCACCAACGCCACCGCCACATGCAGCTCCACCAGCGCCACAATCTTCGCCTTCGCCGGATACGGATCAAAAGCCCCCGGTAACACCGCCGAAAGCGCCAGCAACCCCGCCACCATCGGCCCCGTGAACACCCCCAGCAGCGACAGCCGATACGCCGACCCCACCAAAAAATACAGCAGCACCATGCTCCACGAAATAAACACCAGAATGTCCGGCAGCGACTTCATCGGACACTGCCCCACCTCCTTCCCCCGCCAATACAAAAACCCCGTCTGCAGCGCAAACCCCACCAAAATCAGCACCCACTGCCACCGGCTTTGATGCCACCGCCCCGCTTTGAACGCCACAAACGCATGCACCGCTCCCCCGGCAAAAGCCAGAGTCGCCAGCAGTAAAAGCAGCTGAGTCAGCGTCACGGTTGAGAAAGGGTTGGAATCAAAGGAAACATTTCCCTTCGCCCCGGTTTTGCCATATTGCAAAAGGCAATGACTGTGAAACGGTAGTCAAAGCCGTCAATTTAGCAATTATGGAGCATTCCCCCTCAATTCAAACGCTCGCCAACGCCGTCCGCGACGTCCCAGACTTCCCCAAACCCGGCATCCTCTTCAAGGACATCACCCCCGTCCTCGCCGACCCCGCCCTCCTATCCGCCACCATCGAAGGCATGATCGCCGCCTCCGGCATCACCCAGGTCGATAAAGTCATCGGCATCGACGCCCGCGGCTTCATCTTCGGCTCCCTCATCGCCGCCAAACTCAACGCCGGCTTCATCCCCATCCGCAAAAAAGGCAAACTCCCCTGGAAAACCCTCGGCACCAGCTACGACCTCGAATACGGCTCCAACGCCATCGAAATCCACCAGGACGCCATCCGCCCCGGCGAAACCGTCCTCCTCGCCGATGACCTCCTCGCCACCGGCGGCACCGCCGCCGCCGCCCTCGACCTCATCCAACAACTCGGCGGCAACATCCTCGGCTCCGTCTTCTTCATCGAACTCGCCTTCCTAAACGGACGCGAAAAACTCGCCGGCAAAGGCCCCGTCCACGCCCTCCTCACCTACTGATCGACGAAGGCCCGGACCCCATGACCGAACGCGAATACCAGCGCAACCTCCAGCGCATCATCGACCGCATCTTCGGTCCCATCGGAGACAAACCCCGCAGCCGTACCGACCTCCTCCGCCTCAGCAAGCAATACCTCCGCCTCAAGGAAACCCGCATCCGCATGCGCCATGACACCGGCCTCTCCGGTCGCGAACTCTGCCGCATGCGCTCGGACATGATCGACCAGCTCATCCGCACCCTCTGGCAGCACTCCCTCCTCTCCCTCCCCGAAAAACAACGCGCCTCCCTCCAGCTCTCCCTCTGCGCCCACGGCGGCTACGGCCGCCGCGTCATGTCCCCCGGAAGCGACATCGACCTCACCTTCCTCCTCCCCGGCAACGCCTCCAACGTCTCCCCGGAAATCGCCGAACTGATCCGCCAGTTCCTCATGCTCCTCTATGACGTCCGCTTCAAAGTCGGCCACGGCGTCCGCTCCGTCGGCGACTGCATGCGCCTCGCCAACGAAAGCATGGAAACTAAAACCGCCCTCATGGAGTTGCGCCACCTCTGCGGCGACACCCTCGCCTACGACCAATTTCGCGCCCGCTTCGATAAAGAATGCATGAAAGGCCAGGAAACCGCCTTCCTCCGCCTCCGCCAGCAGGACCTCTCCACCCGCCACAGCAAATTCGGCAACACCCCCTTCGTTCAGGAACCCCACGTCAAAAACGGCTGCGGCAGCCTCCGCGACTACCAGAACCTCATCTGGATGAGCTACGCCAAGTTCCGCACTCTCAAACCCAAGGACCTCATCGAAAAAGGCTTCATCTCCGCCGCCGGTTGGAAAGAAGTCTCCAAAGCCTACGACTTCATCCTCCGCACCCGCAACGCCATGCACTACGCCGAGCGCCGCTGCGAAGACCAGCTCACCCTCCGCCTCCAGGGCGTCGTCGCCACCCAACTCGGCTACAAACAAAAACGCGTCCTCAATCGCATCGAAGCCTTCATGCGGGGCTACTACACCGCCACCCGCGACATCCTCCAACGCTCCAGCGAAATCATGGACCGTTTCCACCTCCAGGACGTCGACGCCGAAGCCAAAAAACGCCGCCCCCTCGCCTTCCTCGCACGCAACCGCGTCGCCAAAATCTCCAAGTTCGACAGCTTCATCGCCCGCAACGAACGCATCTTCCCCGAAGACCCCAACCTCTTCAAAGACGACCCCCACCGCCTCATCCGCCTCTTCGCCCACACCCAGCAGCGCCACCTCCGCCTCAGCCCCGAACTCTTCCAGCTCGTCCAGGAAAACTTCCGCCTCGTCAACGCCTCCTTCCGCTACCAGAAATCCGTTCGCGATACCTTCCTCTCCATCCTCTCCCGCAAAGGTGACGTCGGTCGCACCCTCCGCCAAATGCACCGCGTCGGCTTCCTCGGCCGCCTCGTCCCCGAATTCGGCGCCCTCACCTGCCTCGTCCAGCACGAGTTCTTCCACCAATACACCGCCGACGAACACACCCTCCGCACCATCGAAATGCTCGACGGCCTCAGCGGCGAACCCAATCAGAACCTCGCCTTCTACCAAAAACTCTGGCGCAGCATCGACGAACCCTGGATCCTCTACCTCGCCCTCCTCATGCACGACACCGGGCGCGCCGCCAACGCCAAAAGCCACGACGACGAAAGCGTCATCCTCGCCAACGCCGTCTGCCGCCGCTTCGTCATCAAAGGCCCCCAGCGCCAGCTCCTCATCTTCCTGGTGGACAACCACCTCCTCATGTATCGCACCGCCACCGGCAAAAACCTCGAAGACCCCCGCGTCGTCGAAGAATTCGCCGGCATCATCCGCACCCAGGCCAACTTGGATACCCTCCTCGTCATGACCTACGCCGACTCCAAAGGCACCTCCACCCAGAGCTGGTCCGGTTACAAAGAAGCCTCCATCCGCCGCCTCTACCACCTCACCACCGAATTCCTCAACGCCCCGGCCGACTTCATGGAGCGCGCTGCCGCACCCGTCCACGAACTCCGGGAAGCCGTCATCAAAAAACTCGGTGCCGGCTGGTCCGAAGAACTCAAGGCCCACTTCGAGGGTATGCCCCCGGCCTACTTCAACTTCCTCGACGCCGAAACCGTCGTCGCCCACCTCCGTCAGTTCCGCGCCTTCTTCGTCCACCTCACCGAGGAGCACTCCTCCAATGGCCTCCTCCCCATCGTCACCTGGAAAGACCTCCCCGAACAAGGCTGCTCCGAAATCACCCTCACCTGTTGGGACCGCCCCCAACTCCTCGCCCGTGTCGCCGGCGCCCTCGCCGCCCAAAGCATCAACATCCTCGGCGCCGACCTCTACCGCCGCAGCGACGACCTCGTCCTCGACACCTTCCGCGTCTGCAACACCAACTTCGCCCCCGTCACCTCCAAAAACGCCCGCCTCCGCTTCGAACAGGACCTCAACAACTCCTTCCTCGACACCCAGTTCGACTTCAGCAAAGCCATCACCCCCCAGAAAAAACCCTCCCCCGAATTCGAAGCCATGCTCGCTGAGATCCCTCAGCGCATCTTCATCGACACCACCGTCTCCCCCGACGAAACCATCATCGAACTTCAAGCCGTTGACCGCCTCGGCCTCCTCTACGACGTCCTCAAAACCATCGGCAAATACCGCCACAACGTCACCCACGCCCGCATCAACACCGAAAAAGGCGTCGCTGTCGACGCCATCTACATCCGCAACGCCCAAGGCCAAAAAATCACCGCCCCCACCGAACTCAGCACCCTCGCCAAAGCCCTCGCCAAAGCCATCCAAGGCGAAATCGCCACCGCCATCCGCTAAACAGCAACCCCGGTGCTCCACTCACCGCCCCCTCCCAAAAAAGTGAGAGCGCGAGTCCCCAAAAGTACCACGCCTGTCCCAGGCGTCCTTCTGCGTCACGGCGTCACCAGCCGCGCCGTCACCAGACACAAAACACGCAATTCGTGATTCGGCGAACCATCCTCGTTCGGAGGCGTGTTCATCCCGCACAGCGCCGTGCCGCCCGGCCGCATCGCCACCGCCGTTGTGTTTTTCATGGAGTAAAACTCCGGCATCGACTGCACCTCCCTTTCACCAGTCTCATGGGGCAGGGTCATGATGGCTTTGTCACCCAAATGAATCACCGCTTCAGGGGCGAGGTTGAGATCAATGATCGTGCCATCGGGGGAAAGCACAGGGTCCACTTCCAATCGAACCCCCACAGGACGTATTTCAAAACTCGACCCCGAAGTTAAGTCCGCAGCAGTCAGCCCTGTCGGAACTGCCGGACTATTGCTTTGCCGACCTCTGGCAGGTTCATAGGTCGTGGGGAAAAGCTGCCACGCATTTTCCACGACACCCAAAACCGCCATCACTCGCCAAAAGCTTACAAATCCCTTGAAATGAATGTCTTACGCCTGACCCAGCAACCCTGAAAATCGCTTTTTCAGAACCCACCCGATCCATTCCGCGACGGCGCGACCGCACTCCCTCGATTCCTCGCCACCTCAGCGACACTGGAAATAACGGCGCTCGACACAAAAATGCCCCCATTTTGCCTCCAACCCACCCTCCTCAACCAAATCAATGTTCGCCAGGCATGAATGGCACTCGATTAAGGGTAGTGTTCGTTTTTGAATTGCCAAGTTCCAATACTTTTTGTTAAGATAAAACTTGATTTTTACTTCAGCATGTTCCGGTATCC
>CANETF010000136.1 GCA_947440575.1 Verrucomicrobiaceae bacterium | reverse complement strand
GAGCAAGCTCGCCGCGCCGCCGAAGAGCAAATGCGCCAGCAACAGGAAATGGCTCAGCGTCAAGCCGAGGAGCAAGCTCGCCGCGCCGCCGAAGAGCAAATGCGCCAGCAACAGGAAATGGCTCAGCGTCAGGCCGAGGAGCAAGCCCGCCGCGCCGCCGAAGAACAAATGCGCCAGCAACAGGAAATGGCTCAGCGTCAGGCCGAAGAGCAAGCCCGCCGCGCCGCCGAAGAACAAATGCGCCAACAACAAGAAATGGCTCAGCGTCAAGCCGAGGAGCAAGCTCGCCGCGCCGCTGAAGAACAAATGCGACGTGCCCAGGAAGATGCGCAACGTGCCGCCGCCGAGGAAGCCGCTCGCAGGCAACCCTAGGCTTTGCCACCCATCTCACTGAAACAAGGTGACTTGGGATCAAGGCAGTCGCTACATACGGAGACAGGTGAGACGCGAAATTTTTGCAACTCAACGCGCCGCCGAACTGGGGGCTTAGCCCATTGAAAGAGAGCTGCTTTTTGTTGACGCAATCACCTCAGTTCCATCAACATCGCAGATGCTCGCAACGCATCCATGTCGTGCCTGCGATCAGCCCCTGTTGAGGTGGCGTTGGAAGAATCCCGGCAGGCCGCAATGGCGGCCAGAATATGAAGATGGAACCCGATCGGAATCGCTCGATCCAGAACTAGATTCGTGAGTCATTGATGTAACTGAAAAGGCTCTGGATGTAGCGCGGAGATGGGTTTTGGGGAGGGCTGAGAGAACAAAGGGGAGCGGAATTGTCGAAGTCCAAATGAGAAATGACGATTTCAGAATTCATGGCGTCAAGCTCGCCGCTCCCGGCCTCCATGATGCGCAAGCGCAGATGGATCTCAGGCTTGCTGGGAAAGGCGCGGTGCATTCCCGTGCCGGCACTCTTCTCGCCGTCGGCGCACCGGCGGATCGTCCAGTCTTCGACACTGTCGATCTCGATTCGCTGCAAATCCGCGCGCAATATGGCTGCGCCAAGCAAAAGAAATCCGAAGGTAGTGAGGAGTTTCATCATGGTATGGAAGAAGGGCTAATCAACCTGTGGGGCCTAAATTCCTGGCACAATTGTCCAGCTTCTTCCGCGCCGCAAGGCTGCCCCCTGAGGGGCCGGCGGCGCGCCAGCAGGACGCGTAAAAGCAAAGTGTTTGAGTGCAACTAAGCTTTTCAATTCGAAAAGAGCGAACATGCAGGCTTTATCTCGCGTTGAAACCGCATGCAGCGCCTCGTTTTCTCCAACCTCACCGCCATTCTTCCAGATCGCCTCATTGAGCAGGCTTGGGTGGTTTGTGAGAAAGGGAAAATCGTTTCAGTTTCGAAGAAGAAACCGAAAATCTCAGCGGAGGTCGAGGTGATCGATGGACGCGGTGGCTATCTGGCTCCGGGGTTCATCGACATTCATGTGCATGGCGGTGACGGGGCGGATTTCATGGACGGGACGGGCGAGGCGGTGCGTGTGGCGTGCCGGGCGCATGCGCGGCATGGCACGACAACGATTTTCCCGACGACCACCACGGGCTCACCGGAGCAGATTCACGCGATGCTCGATGCGGTGAAGAAGGTGCAAAGCGAGAAACGTGTGACGAACGGTGCGAGGATCGCTGGCGTGCATCTTTACGGGCCGTTCTTCGCGGAGGACAAGGTGGGCTGTCATTCGGCGGCGGGTCGGCGGGAACCGACGGCGGCGGAGTATCGCGCCTACTTTGAAACCGGGCTCGTGTGCATCGCCACCTGCGCGGCGGAGCTTCCGGGCGCGGTCGAGTTTTATCGCGAGGCGAAAAAACGGCGCTGCCTGATCACCTGCGGGCACTCGAACGCGAGTTGGCCGGAGATGGCGGCGGCATTCAAGGCGGGGATGCGGCATGTGGATCACTTTTGGTGCGCGATGAGCAATGTGGCCTCGGTGCGTTCGCGACTCGGCGTGCCGATGCGCGGGAGCATGCTGGAATTCGTGCTCGGCACGGCGGACATGAGCACGGAGGTGATCGCCGATGGCTGTCACCTCGCGCCGGAGCTGCTGGAGTTTGCCTTTCGCCTCAAAGGGCCGAGCAAACTGTGCCTCGTGACCGATGCGAACCGGGCGCTGGACCTGCCGCCGGGGAGTTATCGCTTTGGCGCGGCGGAGGACGGCTCGTGGTTTGAGAGTGATGGTCGTGTCGGTTGGGCACCGGGCCGCACGAGCCTCGCTAGCAGCATCATGGGCATGGATCACATGGTGCGGCAGATGAAGCGCGACACGTCCGCGACGCTGCCGGAGGTGGTGCGCATGGCTAGCCTCACGCCTGCGGAGCTCACGGGCATCGCCAAACAAACCGGAAGCCTCGAAGCAGGCAAAAAGGCTGATGTGGTGCTTTTGAGTCGGAAACTCGAAGTGCGCCGCGTTTTTATCGGTGGCGTCGAAATGCCGCTGTAACCTCCCCTTGCATGAAATTCCTGACCTTACCCGCTCTCATCGCCTTGTTGGCCCCCTGCTCGATTTTTGCCGCTGCGGACATCGCGGATGGCAAGGTCACCTTTTCGATCAAAGCACCGAAAGCGGCCGAGGTGCGCCTCAAGGGGCAGTGGAGCAAAGAAGACACGGCGCTGACGCGTGGTGGTGATGGCCTGTGGAGCAGTGTAGCCATCGCGGTGCCGTCTGGCGTTTGGGAGTATTCGTTTCAAGTGGATGGCCTGAATGTGATCGATCCGCAAAACACGGCGATCAAGCCGCAGCGCATGCCGCAGAAGAGCATCCTGCATATCGCATCAAATCCGCCTGCGCCGTGGGACTGGCAGGCGGACATTCCACACGGCACGGTGCACACGCATGTCTTTCACTCGAAGCAACTCGCCGTACCGCGCGAGGTGGTGGTTTACACACCGCCGGGTTATGAAACAGGCACGGAGAAGCTGCCGCTCTTCGTCTTGCAGCACGGCTCCGGCGACAATCAACGCGGCTGGACGGAGCACGGCAAGGCGCATTGGATTCTCGACCATCTCATCGCTGCCGGAAAAGCCAAGCCGATGATCGTCGTCATGCTGGACGGCCATCCGCATGGCATGGTGCCGCGGGATGACCAGGCGAAGCGCGCTGCCTCACTGGAGGCGTTTCGAAAGGAGCTGTTCGAGGATGCCTTGCCGCTTGTGGAGGCGAACTACCGCGTGCTGCCGGGGCAACCGAATCGAGCCATCGCCGGATTGAGCATGGGTGGCTGGCAATCGCTGACCATCGGCCTGAATGCGACGGAGCGTTTCGCATGGATTGGTTCCTTCAGCGGCGCGGCAGACACGGAGGCCGTAAAGGCCGCGATGGATGACAGCACGGGGACGAACGCGAAGCTGAAGCTGCTGTGGATCGCGTGTGGGAAGGACGATTTCCTTTTGGATCGCAATCACACGCTCATCGACGCACTAAAGGCAGCGAACGTGACGCACGAATGGCACGAGACTGCTGGAGATCACTCCTGGCCGGTGTGGCGGACGTATTTGACCGAGTTCGTGCCGCGGCTGTTTCAGCCTTGATCCGAGCTCAGGCGACTTCAGCGGCTGGCGCCTAGCTCTTTGAGCATTTCGAGCAGTTGATTGGTGAGGATGACGGAGGTGTCTTCCTGCACTTGGTTGGTGCCGATCCAGGTTTCGTAACCGCCCAGAGGGTGCTGCTCCAGCGTGGGCAGGTAGCCGTGGCGACCATTGGCAAGGCCGATAACCATGGTCTGCGGAAAGGGGCTGCGTTTTTTCAGGTCGAGCCCGATCTCGACAAAGGTCTCGAACGGAATACCGCAAACTGCGAAGTCGCCGATGCGAATCGCCTGGATCTGAACGGTCAGTTGGTCCTCGGGGCGTTCGGCGGCGCTGACGACACTGCGGGCGTAGTTCTGCGCCAAGCGCGGCAGTTTCTCGATGGCAGCTTTGTCTTTGATGGCAAGCACGGCCTTGGCTTCCGCCACGTCTTGGGGAGAGGGTCGGCGATACTTGAGGGTGACCTCGCGTTGGACCATGCCGAGGCGAATTTGGGTTTGATGTTTTCCGATTTTTTGGTGGGCGCGCCAGGCGGTATCAGCAGCTTTGGCGGCAACCAAGCGGATCTGTTCAAACGGCTCACGTGGAGGACGGGTGGTGCCGAAAGGGATGTTGTTGATGTCGCCCGAGGCACCATTCGACATCATGGCGACGAAGTTTTCTTCGCCTCCAAGGCGGGAGGGCATGACGCGGGCGAACTCGCCGAAGTAGTCCGCTGACATCTCGCCTTTCGGGGCACCGCCAACATAGTGCAGGGCGTAATTGGCGAACAGGGCCAAGGGTTTGCGTTTGGTGTCTTGGACCGAGAGAATGGTGATGTCGGGATCGGTGGGGCCGGCGGGACGATCAATGACAGTGGGATTGGTGCCGGGGTTCATCTTGACGCGGTCGAACTTGCCGAAGGGATTGAGTGGCATTTGGCCAGGTTTGAGATACCAGCGGCGATTGAAAACTTCGTCTGGAAGGGGTTGCGATGCGGCTCCGAGGGCGGCTGGGCGGAGGGCGGCATGGGCGCGGATGATGGAGTTGGCGATGCCCTCGACGAAGACTTTGTAGTAGGCGGCAGCGGTTTCACTGCGGGTGTTCACGGAGGGACCGCTGTGAGTGTGGGTGGAGCAAATGAGCATTTTCTCAGGGGCCATCCCGGTTTGTTTGGCGGCGATGGCTTTAGCCTCATTCAACACCTCAGGGCCAGCGCCGAGTATGTCCACCACGACCATGGCGACAGTGGTTTTTCCGTCGTCCAACACCAGCGCGCGTGAGTGAAAGGGATCGTGAGCTTTTTCCGCCTGGTTGGCGCTGAAACCGCCGGGCATGTTCATGGGAAACTGGGTGGGCGTGATGTCCACGGCGGCGGCTCCCGCACGCAGGGTCGGTGGCTCATCGGCATGCGCGAAGGTGGCGAGAACAAGAAGGAGGACGAGGCGTTTCATGGAGAAAGAAAACGGTGCCAACTCTGTCAAACTCTCTGGCGGCGGATGGTTTAGTGCCACTTGACACGGACCTGATTCCTTCAGTCCGCTTCCAGGTGCGGCCAGCCTCCGACCTCTTTTTGAGAGCGCAGGGTTGGACGGGATTTGGCGGCGCGAAGGTTGCCAATGACACGCCGGTCCACTTCGTCCCGGGACGGTCCGGCACCCACTGTTTCCAGCAATCGCATCAAGCCATTACCGCCCAGGTCCAATGACGGCGTGTTGGGCGAGACAAACGATCTCTCACTGACCTGCTGCCGACGAAGGCTGGCCGGAGCCTTTGCCATCGACTGGCCATTTTCCAACACCGGGCTGACGACCGGATCGAAGGTATGATCGTCACGCAACAGCCAGTTGTCATCCGCCCACACCCTCACGCCGGCGTGTGTGCCATGCTTGGTGATGGTCTCGAGGCAGCGCCCCGTGTCCGCCGAGTCGATGAAGACATTGCCTGCCATCTGGAACTCGAACTGACGCCCGAGCGCTTCGGTTTTGCGGTTCTCGACTCCCGCGGTGTACCGCAGTCCGGAGCGATGAAAATCAAACATCACATTCGCCATCGCCTCCATTCGCACAGGCCAGCGATCCGCCTTGCGCATGTCGTTGGCTTCGAACTGCGGTCCGCGCATCCAGTAGTGCGCAAACACGCAGTGATGCACACTCAACGTGCTGGCGCTGGCGTTAAGGGCATAAGCGTGGTTGTCGCCGTAAGGATGCAGGCGCGGATGCCCCAGCGGCTCTGCCAGCAGGCACCCCTGCACCGTGACGCGCTGGCAACGCACCACCGAAAGCAATTCATCGCAGCTCCAGCTCAGCGAAAGATGGTCCAGCACCACCCCGCGACACTCGTTCAGGCTGATGCAGTCCAGGCCTGCGGAGCCCTTGGGCCGCTTACGCTTGTCGGCCTTTAGCTTTTTCAGAACGGTCTCATCTCCAAGGCGCACGCGCAGGTGGCTCACGATCACGTCCTCACAACCGTCGAACTCCAGAGAGCCTCCCCGCACACAGACCCCTCCGCCGGGTGCACTACCACCCTCCACCGTCACCCGCCCGGCGGTCACGACGATGCGATCCCGCAACCGGATGTCACCCGCAACCGCGAAACGTACCACGCGTGGCCCGGCTTGTTTCAAGGCCCATCGCAACGTTCCCGACGCGGGCGATCGGACATCATCATCCAGCCGTGTGACCATCAAAATGCGCCCACCACTGCCCCCAAGCGTCCCCTGCCCCCAGCCCTCCACCTCAAACGCCCCAGCCAAAGAAACGGCTGATAACAGCGCCATCAAGACCAGCATCCAAAGCCATTTCCTCATGCACCAACGCTAGATGCCCGATCTTCCCCACACAACACGGATTCTGCCCTCCTGCTCACCGCCATCCTTTCCACATGAGAAAGGTGAAGTCACTGTCTTCCAGGAAAGCCCAAGGTATACGGAGGCGTTTGGGGCTTGGAGATGCCTCAAGGGGTTTGTTTGAGGTGTTTGTCCAGTTCCTGAAGCAGTTGGGTGTTTCCGCTGAGCGAACGAATCAATTGTCGCTCCAGGGTTGCGGCGCGGATTTTTTCGCCGGCTGCCTTGAGGGCGGTGAGGTGGCTTAGAAGTTCGCTTTGCTGTGCGGTGAGGCCGGTGACTGCTGCCGCTGGCGAGAGGGGAGCTCCCTCACGTTCACCGCCGAAGCAGTTTTCGAGCTCGATGAGCCAAGCCTCTTGTCCGTCGCTGCCGAAGACCGCCCAGACGGTTTTGCCCTGAAGCTGCGCTTCGATGATGCGATCACCCGCGACCGTGCCGGTCATTTTTTCGACTTTCCAGCTTTGATCGGGCTGCTGTACGGCGAGTTCGAGCTGGGTGCCGCTCCAGCGGAGTTGGGTGGCATTGAGGCCGCGCTCATCTTTGACGAGTTGGTAGGCCACGCCGGTGACATCGTCCGGAAAGCGCTGCACCGGACGTGGCACCTTGCCCTCTCCAAGTTCGAAGACCAGTTCGGTGGAGACAGTACAGGGTGTGATAAAGCGAAGGTCTGCATCGAAGAAATACCAGCCAGTGTTGTTTCCGGTGAAATCCAGTCGCACGATGCCCACATCGATGAAGGACGTGTCGTAGGGCGCGCCCTCCCTACCGTTTTGACCGACCGGGTGCATCGCTTCCCCGTCAAAGCGGAGTTTTTTGAGGCTGTTCGTGCCGAGGAGATTCCACGTGATGCCTTCAAGCTTTTCTGCGAAGGCCATGATGGCAGGCGTCGGCTCATCCACGGCCCACGCTGGCGACAGAGCCACAAGGAGAAGCGGGAACAGGAGAAGCGTGCGTTTCATGGCTGTGGGGGGAAGGGTTTTGGAAGGACTTGGTTGAGAGTTGAACGGGACAGCCTTCATCTCGCCATTCCAACGCTGATGCGTATGGCTTTTCTGTTTAAAAGGCCATGAATTTTTCGTTTGAAAAGACCAAGACGATTGGCTCGCCGTTCGGTTCAAACACGGATTAATCGGTGGGTCAGGGAGACGGTGGCGATAGGCGTCCAGTTTCCAGTCGGGACGCCGCCTTCCCAGAAGCTCAGGCGGTGTTCGATGGGCAGACACATTGTTCATCACCCAAGCGTTCATGGGGCCGAGCGGAGGCGGAAAGAAAGCGTGTCAGGGGGCAACGGGGATGATAGTCTTCTGCTAAAATCAGCTGATCCTGCCGCCCAATATGAAAAACACGCTTCTTTTTGTTCTTAGCCTCGGGCTTCCGCTCGCTTTGTTTGCGGACGTGGGTCCTACTCCCCGACCTGGGCTGGTGAGGGTCGAGTATCCGCGTCACGCGTCGCAGGCGAATGAGAAGGACCACTTCCAGGTCGCACTGGACCAACTGGGAGAGCCAATCGGTCAGAAGGTCGCCATCAAGTCCCTTTCTCCGTGGACGTGGAACCCGGAGCGCAATGCCATCGCAACGGGTTGGCTGCGGATCGACACCGAGGGTGTCTATCAGTTTAACTCGAACAGCTTCTACGATCGCAACCTGCTCGTCATTGACGGCAAGACCGTTTGTTCTTGTCGCGATGGCGAAGAGACCCTGGCGACGATTTCATTGAAGAAGGGAATGGTGAAGATCCTGTCCGCCGGATTTGTCGGTGGGCGTGGTGCCAGTGGTATCACGGTGCGCTGGAAACCGCCAGGGCAGGCTGAACTGAGCGAGATTCCCGCGAGCCTCCTCCAGCATGACTTTGATCCGACCGTGACCTTGGTCAGCGAGACCATCGAGCCATCGAAAGGTGACACGAAGGCCGAGGAAAAGATCCACACGAAGAAGACGCCTCCGCGCGGTCGCCTTCTCGCAACACATCTTGTGACGGTGGCAGATGACTTTGTGGTCGAGGCGTACAAGAACGGCGTTCGTCTTCCTGGCGACCAGCGCAAGCTGCTGGACGAGATTCACGGCGCGACGGTCGAGCGCATGGACGTGGAGGTGCGCCCTGGCGATTGGCTGGTGTTTCATGTCGTGAACAATCAACGGCGCTTGGGCGGGGTGAAGTATTTCGCGGTGGCGGGCTGCTTGGGTGAGAACGATTTCGGCTTTGTTTCAGATCCCGGTTCGGATACCTGGTCTGTCTGTGATGATCCGGCTCAGGTGCGCGATTTCATCCGCCAGCGTGAGGCTGGAACTGATGTGCGCCCTGGGGCCATCGCCAAGCCGTGGGAAGAGGGTGACGATCACATGCGGAAGCACGCGGGGGCAGGATTTCCAGGCAAGCCCCTCTGGGGCGGTAGTGCCTCCACGTGGATCAAGTTCGTCGCGCCGAAAGACTTTGCCAAGCCAGTCACGCTGCCTTCCAAAGACGTCGTGCCGGGGGTCGAGGTCAAGTCCTCCCCAGTCATCTCAATCACGAAGTTGCCTGCGACACCGAATGCGTCGCTCACGCCCACACGCTGGTCGGTGCAGATTCTGTATGCCATGTTTGGCAGCGGAGACCGGAATGCCGACGTCACCTTGCGGGTGAAGGAATTGGTGGAGACGAAAAAGACCCTGTTTGCCGTCGATCCTACGACGCTCGGCGTGGATCCCATTCCCTACTGGCAGAAGAGCCTGTGGATCGCGTATGTGAAGGACGGTGTCCGCCGCGAGGTGCGCCGCTATGAGAACGAGCATGTGCTGCCGGAGAGTTTCTACGGCCCACAGGACGCGTCAGAGCTTGAAAAATGGCTTCCGGGTAGCCGCTGGAAGTCCGATCAGGGCGAGTTGCAATTCTACGCCGATCACACGGTCTTCGGTTACCCGTTTGAAGGCACTCCAAAGTGGGAAGCGCTGGCCGGCAATCGAGTGCGCATCACCTGGTCCGAAGAACGAAAGGTGGAATACCTGTTCGACTACACCTGGAGCAGCTTTCACAACGCCGACGACCCCAAAGCCGTGTTTCAGGCTGTGAAGTGATCGCTGGCCGTCAAATTCACAGCCAGCCGGTCTGATTCAGGCGGCCGGTAAGTTCCATCTGCTTTTCGAGCTGAGAGGCGGGCGCCTAGAGGGGCGGACACTTTGTTCCTTCATGCGGAGACACGCGGGACGCGGCCTTTTTGCAGCGAAACGCGCCGCCGCACTGGAGGCTTAGCCCATTGAAAGAGGGCCGCTTTTTGTCGACGCAATCGCTTCATCCTCAGGGAATTGGGGCGAAATTGGGCTTGTCATGTCGAATGGCTAACGCGCTAAATGCCCGGCATCTTTTTTCTTGGCCATTGGGATCGATGCGGATGAGTTTGGGGAATTGATCTCGCTGGTGCCGGGACTGGAGCGCCTCGATTGCGGCTAGACGAGGAGGGTCATCCCCTGCGGCTCGCTAATTCGGTGAATTTTTCAGCCCGTTGCTGCCGGACCCCGTTTCCCCTGGTCGATATGCGTGTAGAGGGACAGACACATTTTCCATTTCCCAACAGGTTTAAGGTTGTCTGATTCCGACGCGGAGGAAGAGCCGGACCATCGGTTCGCTGGCGGTGGCGGTCACCGTGGTGGTGGTGTTGAAGGTGTAGGCGGAGACACTGACTGTTTCGCCACTGAGAGGGCCGTCCACTCCATCACAGGCATACCAGTCCACGAGGTTGCTAGACCATTCGTAGAAAATGCTCAGATCGGGAGGTGGGTTGGCATTTCGCGGGTGGGTGAAGGTGGTGGCGCTGGTATCCGTGGTCAGGTTGTCGAGCCCACCGGATGACTGATCGGGACGGGTGCCAAACCATGCCTCGATGCCATTGGGAATCCCATCGCCGTCGGGATCGTCTGCAAGGCCGGTGAGGACTCCCACACTGGGATAGGCTGCGATCCAGAGCGAGAAATCGCCGACAATCGCGAAGGCGGCGGCGTCGATGCGGCGCAGTGCGTCGTGATTCCATGCGTAGTTGTAGGTGCCTGAACTCACAGCCCTCTGATAACCTGCTGCACCTGCGTTGGAGCCGAAGTCTCCGTCTGAATAGATCTCCGTGAGCGGGGCCTGGGGTGCGGAGCCGTCGCTGCCCCTGTTCCCATTAAAGTTCACGAAATTGAGGGTGCCATCCACGGTCGTCACCAGACTGACTGTGTTGGTCGAACTCACGGCAAACGCTGTCTTGTGAAGCACGATGGACTGCCCGGCTTGCAAGTTTCCGTCCACGGAAACCCAGCCTACGGCTAGGTCTCCCCCAGTC
Source organism: Verrucomicrobiaceae bacterium (assembly GCA_947440575.1). Lineage (GTDB taxonomy): Bacteria > Verrucomicrobiota > Verrucomicrobiia > Verrucomicrobiales > Verrucomicrobiaceae > JAGRPD01. Next base: position 1,295 of record CANETF010000136.1, on the reverse strand, counting down.
GTGTAGTTCCATGTGAACGTGAGGTTCGCATTGCCGCCCGAGTAGGTCGTCTGAGTCAGGTCGAGATAGAAGAGATTCGACTGGGAACCGTTGCCGGAAGCGAGAGTCATGGGATTGCCATCGAAGGTGGCGGTGAACGTGCTGCCGGAACCAAACTCGGTGGAAGTCCCCACGATCAGAAAATCGGCTGCACCTGCATTGATGGTGATCGTTTTGCCACCGGCTGTGGCGTCGATGATCCCGTCGATGTGAGACCCACTTTGCACGACGGAGATACCTGTCGGAGGCGGGACTGCCGTCGTGAAGTTCCAAGTCGTGTCATTGGCAATGCCAGCAAAGGCAGCTCCGGCTGTATTCGCAACGGCTCCGGCAGAGATTTGAATCGCATAGACGTTGCTACTGAGCAGGTTGTTGGTCGGATTGATCGTCAGGGTCGCACCCGAAATTGATACCTGGGTTGCGTCGGTGATACTGATGGTGGTTTGCGTGCTGTTGGTCAGATTCTTGATGGTGATGAGACCTGAGCCAGCGGAGATGCTTTCGTTGAACGTGACGGTCAGATTGGCATTGATCGCCACATCCACTGAGTTGTCGGCAGGTGAGAAGCCAGTAACCACAGGCGGCATTGAAAATGAATAGACTTGCTGGCGCGATCCTTTCTCAATGACGAAGGTGTTGCCATTGTAATCGCCGTGCAGGAAGGGGCTATCGAAGGACTTGTTCGGCGAGTAGTCCACGGTGATGCCATTAACCGTTGGTGCGTTGTTGTAGGTCGTATCCAAGGTGAGGACCTCTCCGTAAATCGTGGTGTAGGTGACCAGACCGCTGGTGAAGCTCAGCGCTTTCCCCTTCACCAGCGTTTTGAAGGCGGCGAAGCTGGCTACTTGGTTCTTCGCCATGACTTCGAGGATGAGCGGTTTGAACTTGTCATTGAGCTGGACGATCCAATGGGCCGGGGCGGTGAATGTCGTGAACGTTTGGTTTTCGATCAGGGTATAGCCAGTGCCGACCGGACGGATGGCGGCGTAGGCTCCATTGACTTCGTCCGTTTCGACGAAGACGATCCCATCCTCCTCGACCGGGTCGGTCAGCCCACTCTTGGAAATCCAGGCCCACATTTGCTGAGCGCCCTGATGGGTGTTGAGCACCTGGGTGATCATGCAGCCCTTGCTCTGCACGGTCCAGAAGGCATTCCGTGCATACGATTCATCGCTGGGCAGCACGCAAGGGATGATCCTCGCAGCTTCGGCGGTGCCTGAAAAAATGACGCCTTGGTGCCGCCCCTGACTGCTGAT
>CANETF010000135.1 GCA_947440575.1 Verrucomicrobiaceae bacterium | reverse complement strand
TGGCTCGCCCACATGCTCGCCCGCAGTGGTGATGCCAAAGCGCTGCTGAGCCGCGAGGTAGGCGGCCGCACCGTGTATGAGCGACTGAAGCTGGCGTTTGCCGTGCCGGAGATCGATCCGGCCACACAATTGGTGCGCACCACGGCGGCGCGGCGGGCGGTCGGATTCATTTTTTATGATGCCATCGAGATGACGGGCGACCTCCTCATGGCCTCGCTGATCCGCTACCGCGCAGCCCTGCACCTCGCCTGGCTCGCGACCAAGATGGACCAACCGGAAGACGCCAAACATTATGCCGACGTCGCCCAACAGATTCGCTCGCATATCCTGCCGGTCTTTGCCGACACCAACGACACCCACGGCGGCTGGCTCAAAGCTTCCAACGGCATCTCCGGGCAGTCGGATGTGTGGGGCAGCATCTACGCGATCTATATCGGCGCGGTTGAGGGAGAGGCCCGCGCGGCTTTGCTCAGGACGATTACGGTGGCGTTGGCCAAGCCCGGAGAGATCGAGTTCGAGGGTGCCCTGCGCCACGTCCCGCTGAGCGGCGACTTCTCGCCGACTACCATGTGGGAGAAAGCCAGGCCCCAAAAAAACAGGTATATGAACGGCGCCTACTGGCACGTCCCGGTCGGCTGGCTGCTGACCATCCTGCAGCCGGAGCATCCGGAGGTGGCGCAGACCATTAAGCGGCATTGGCTGGGCCACCTGCGTGCGCAGCAGGGCAAGGTTTGGGAGTGCATCGGCTGGGACAGGCAGGCCAACAAGAACCCGTCCTTCGGAACATCCATTGCCCTGCCGTTAGGCGTCTTGAGCCGCGGGGAACTGATCGCCGACCGGCTGCTGGCACCACCTCTTGCTGAACGACGCACGCATTCCACCACTCTCGACCGCGAAATTCAGCCGAAGGCCGATCGAATCGACGCTGGAGCGAAGAAGGACTCCAAAACCAAGTAACAACTCCCTGCCCTCCTCACCGCCCTCCTGCTTGCACCGCTCGCCGCTTCCTCATCGCACGAGGCGGAACCCGAACGGTCAATGACGCATTTTTCGACGTTCGCGCAGGTTAACCTCCACGAGTCGCCCTTACTGAACCGGATCAAGTTGGCAAAGCGGCGAGGCCCCTGGCCTGGAAAGGAAGCGCTGGAGTTCAAGCGCCCCGGCGACCGTTTGCGCATGAGCCTTAACGGAACGTATGCCGCCCTCACACTCGCCTCTTGGATGAAGGTCGATCTGAGGCCAAAAAATACAACTCCCTGCTACTCACCGACGGCTACGACAAAGGCGAGCCTCGCTGGCAGATCTACGAGGACGGCAGCCTCATGTATCGCCCAGTCGATGTTCCAAAGTCCGCCAGATACAATCAGATCTACTACAGCAAACCCGTCTTCACCGCCGACAGCCTCGGCCGCTGGCACCACCTCGCAGTCACCTACGACAACACCAGCGGCGAAGTCATCCAACACTTCGACGCCCAAGAAGTAAGTCGCGAAATCTCACCCCTCCACCAACCCGCCCGCCCCATCACCTTCGGCCCCTGCGAGATCGGCAACTGGGGCCTCCCCACCCAAAATCACGACTCCCCCATCCGCAACCTTAACGGCGCCATCGACGAATTCGCGATCTATCAAGCCGTCCTCTCTCCCACCGAGATTCTTCAGCAATTTGAAGCTGGCAAACCAGAGTGAGATCAGTCCCCTCTTTTCTTCAAGGTTTCACCGCTTGCAAAGCCCACCAAAACTTGGTGCATTTTGCCTCATCTTCCGTCGTTACCAACGGATCCCGGCATGAAACACGCCCTCAACCTCATCCCCGCGCTGCTGCTTTCGACGCTAGCCGACCTGCAAGCTGCCGACACACCGGCCAAGCAGCCAGATGTGCTCGTCATCATCGCTGACCAATGGAGCCCGCGCTACACGAGCTGGGACAACCAAGAGGTCCGCACGCCCCATCTCGATAGCCTCGCTCGCGAAGGCATGATCTTCGATGCCTGCTACACCACCTCACCCGTTTGCATGCCAGCGCGGGTGTCATTACTCACCGGCCTCTACCCACACAATGCCGGCCATGGCCTCTGGGGCAATGCAGCGGGCTATTACCCGAAACCGGAGGACGCACCCATGTTCCTCGACATCCAACGTGCCGGCCTCACCACAGCTCAAATCGGCAAGACACACTGGACCGCCGGCCCCGCGTGGCAGGAGCGCTTCAAAAACAGCGGCGCCTTCTTCAAAGCGATCGGCCTCGATCACGTCGCGGACATCCCTGGCCCGCCGGACTCCACGAAGGGGCGAGATCCCTACTCGAAGCATCTGCAAAAGCTCGGCCTCCTCCAGTCGGTGGCCGATGACCTTCATGGTCGCTATGTGAAGGGCGAGTTCGCCCCGCGTGCCTGCGTCGTCAAAACGGAGGACTACCATGACTGGTTCACCACCGGCCTCGCGGTCGATTTCATCCGTGCACAGCCCAAAGAGAAGCCGCTCTGCCTCGTCGTCAGCCTGCACTCGCCGCATCCGCCGCTCGATGCGCCCGGCGATTACGCCACGATGTTTGATCCCGAAAAGCTCACCCTGCCCGCGAACGTGCCGCCCAAATACCTGCGCGAAGGCCACGCTCTCGATCACACCGAGACACGCGCCATGCTGGCGAACTACCTCGGCAAAATGGCCCTCGTGGACGACAACATCGCGCGTCTGGCCGACGCCATGAAAGCACGCGGCACCTGGGCCAACACGCTCGTCATCTTCACCGCTGATCATGGCGAAATGATGGGCGCACACGGCTACCTCACCAAAGGCCGTTTCTATGAAGAGTCCGTCCGCGTGCCGCTCGTGCTACGCTGGCCAGGCCATGTCAAAACCGGCCGCAGCAAGGCCCCGGTGCAGATGATGGACGTGTATCCCACCATCGTCGAAGCCATCGGCGGCGAGATCACACCGGGTCGCTTTGCCAAGTCACTCCTGCCCATCGCCACCGGTCAAAGCGAGCGCCTCCGCCCCATCGCCATCAGCGAGATCGGCGACAAAGCCCCGCTGCGCATGATGGCCCGCGATGACCGCTTCAAATACTGGGCCGATGAAGACCGCGAATACCTCTTCGACCTCGAAACCGATCCCCTCGAGCAACACGACCTCGCCACCGATCCCGCGCATCGCGAAACGCTGAACACCATGCGCGACAAACTCCTCACCCACCTCCGCTCCACCCAAACCAACCTCTCCGCCGGCTACAAACCCAAAGTCCAGCGCCTTCGCGAGGCCGAGGCAAAGAAGAAAGCCCCCTGATCTCATGCGACGACTACTCATCCAGCTTTCGTCATTCGTCATTCTTCATTCGTCATTCGCAGCGCCGCTAAACGTCCTCTTCATCGCCGTGGACGATCTGCGTCCTGAACTCGGCTGTTATGGCGCGGCGCACATGAAGACGCCGCATCTCGACCGCCTCGCGTCACAGGGCATGTTGTTTGAGCGGGCCTATTGCCAAGTCGCCGTGTGCAATCCCTCGCGCAGCAGCGTGCTCAGCGGCACGCGCCCCGACACGACGGGCGTCCTCGACAACCAGCACTTCATGCGGCCCAACATGCCCGATGTCATCTCGCTGCCGCAGCATTTCAAAAACTACGGCTACACCAGCCTCTCACTCGGCAAAATCTTCCACCACAGCGAACGCGAACCCGGCGACGATCCCCAATCTTGGAGCGAGCCCTCTTGGTATCACGGCGAGCCCTACAAGCACTGGTTCACCCAGGAATCGCTCGACCATGTGAAGCAGCTCAAAGCCCTGCCCAAGGCCCAACAACCCAAACAACTCCGCGCCGCGCCCTTCGAAGCCGCCAATGAACCCGACGCCTCGTATCCCGATGCGCAAACCGCCGCCAAGGCCATCGAAACCCTCCAGCGACTCAAAGCCGAAGCGAAGCCCTTCTTCCTCGGCGTCGGCTTTGTGAAGCCGCACCTGCCCTTCACCTGCCCGCAGAAATACTGGGACCTTTATCCCGAAGCCTCGATTCAACTCGCCGCGAACGCCCAACGCCCCAAAGACGCTTCCGAGCCTGCTTTTCACAACAACTACGAACTGCGCAGCTACGGCACCGTGCCTGAAAACGGCCCCATCTCCGACGCCATGGCCTTGAAGCTCATCCGCGGCTATCGCGCCTGCGTCAGCTTCATGGACGCGCAACTCGGTCGCGTGCTCGATGAACTGGATCGCCTCGGATTGCGTGAAAACACGCTCATCGTGCTCTGGGGCGATCATGGCTACCACCTCGGCGAAAACGGCCTCTTCACCAAAATGACCAACTTCGAGCACGGCACCCGCGTCCCGCTCCTCGTGAGCCATCCCGGCATGAAAACCGCCGGAAAAAGCACCCGTGCCCTCGTGGAACTCGTCGATCTCTATCCCACGCTCGCCCAGCTCTGCGATCTGCCATTACCCAAGCATCTCGAAGGCACCAGCTTCGCCCCATTGCTTGAAAAGCCCGATCAACCCTGGAAAAAATCCGCCTTCAGCCAATACCTCCGCACCGGCAAACCACCCCACACCGGTCGCAGCCTCCGCACCGACCGCTGGCGCTACACCGAGTGGCATGACTTGAAAGGAAAGCCCACCGGAGTCGAACTCTACGACGAACTCAACGATCCCCAAGAGACCGTAAATCTCGCGAATGACCCCCCACACACCGAGGCCTTGAAGCAACTCGCCGCACAACTCCACAGCGGATGGAAAGCCGCGCAGCCATGAACCGCCGCCACTTCATCACACTCACTGCCGCTGCGCCACTCGCAGCAGCGGAACCACGTCGCAAAGCGCCGTTCCGCGTGATCTACAGCAACGACCTCACAAACATCACCTCGTGCGTGAGTCCTTTTCACGCCGCACGCGAACCGTTCCGTCCAGAGATGCTCGATGCCACGGTCGATGAAGTAACAGGCTTGGTGGATGCACATTTCCTCCAGCCGGGACTCGGCGTGGTGCCGATGTGGCCGAGCAAGGTGATCGATATTAAGGAACACTTCGCATGGATCAAACAGCGCTACGGGCAGAAGCCAGATTCGTTCAGCCAGTTCGTGCTCAACGGCGGCGACATCGTGCAGCGCTTCATCGACCGCTGTCGTGCCAAAGGTCAGGCGGCCTTCATCTCGCTGCGCATGAACGACGCGCATCACAAGGAGTTCTTCGATCCGAAGCCCGGCGACAAACCGGGCAGCAGCATCGGCATGAGCGTCACCCGCTGGTATGCCGAGCATCCCGAGCATCGCATCAAACCCGGCTCGCTGCGTGGCGCGGACCTCGTTTTGAACTGGGCGGAGCCCGAAGTGCGTGAGCAGAAGCTCGCCATGCTCCGCGAGCTCATCGACAACTACGACCTCGACGGCCTCGAACTCGATTTTCTGCGCTTCTACAGCTACTTCCGCCCCGAAACGCTCATCGAGCAACGCCGCGTCATCATGACGAACTTCGTCCAAGACGTGCGAAAGCTTCTCGGACCGAAAAAATGGCTCTGCGCCCGTGTGCCATGCTATTTGCCCGCTTTGGACGAACTCGGCCTCGATTTGAAATCCCTCGTTGCCGCCGGTCTCGACATGGTGAACGCCTCTGCGCACTACTTCACCACCCAGCAGCACGATCTCGCCGCGATTCGGAAGCTGACGACCGGTGCCACGCTCTACTTCGAACTCTGCCACACCATCTGGAAAGGCGCCAAAGTGCAGGCCGGTTACGACGTGTTTCCCTTCCGCCGAGCCACTCGAGAGCATCTACACACCGGCGCTCTTCTCGCGTATGCTCGCGGTGCCGATGGCATCAGCCTATTCAATTTTGCCTACTACCGCCAGCATGGTCAGGGAGAAGGCCGGGGCCTTTTTGGCGAGCCTCCATTTGAAGCACTGAATGCGTTGGGTGATCCCCACTCCCTCGCTCAACAGCCGCAGCATTGGTTCTTAGCCCCAGGTTGGCGAGCACCCGGCATGAAGCCATTGCCTCTTCCTCGCTTGGTCAAGCCAGCGCAAACTGTCACGTTTCGCTTTGACCTCGCCGCTCCCGCACAAGGCTGGAACCAAGCGATGCGCATCCGCATCCAAGCTGCCACGTCCCTGATCGCGACCGAATGGCTCGCCACCTTCAATGACAAATCGATTCCTAGCACCCAGGATGTCAGCGAACCCTTTTCCGTCCCCTATCCATCAATGCTCGCGAAGCCCAATGAACTCCGGGCTTGGCTCGTTCCCGCCAATCTTCTGCACGAAGGAAGGAACACCTTCAGCCTCACGTTGAAATCAGAAGAACCCATTTCCGTGCACTTCATCGATCTCGCATCGCAGACTTCCCTCTGAGTCGACCTCAAGAATCTCCCCATGAAGCAACCACCCCTTGCTAAGAAAAGATGTGGCCGATGATTTGGCAAAGTGACCTGGAAACTTAGACCGGTTCTCGAAAAGATTGTCATTTTGATCAGGCGAGCGCAGCGGCTTCAGTGGCAAGGAAGTCGCGCAGCCCGCTATTAAATCAATAGCGGGCAAGCGGCTGACGCCGCCAATGAGGCCGCTCCGCCGCCGGGCAAAGTGACAAGCATTTTGAGAGTCGGTCTAAAGATCCAAAGATCCGCATCGTTTCCAATTTTGCCATGCGACTCTTCCAGCTTCTAACACCCTTCTCTTTCACCCCCTTGCTCAGAGTGACATTCCTCACATCTGCGTGGACCCTCACCACGCTTGCCCAACAACCCAAGCCCTCCCCCACCAAACTGGCACCAGAAATTGTCGCCTCACTAGAATCGCATCCAGGCCTCGTTTATGCGCAATACGGCGAGAGGCAAATGCAACTCGATCTCTGGTGCCCCAAAACCGCTCAACCTTTGCCAGCCATCATCTGCATCCACGGCGGCGGCTGGTACAAAGGCGAGCGCTCCTCCATGACCAATCTCGCCCAGGCTCTGGCCGCAAAAGGCTATGTCACCGCCACCATCAGCTATCGCCTCAGTGGCGAAGCCAAATTCCCCGCCGCCATTCAGGATTGCAAAGCCGCCGTGCGTTTCCTCCGCGCCAACGCCGCCAAGTTCGGCATCCAATCCGATGCCATCGGCGTCACCGGCCTCTCCGCCAGCGGTCACCTCGCCGCCTTGCTGGCGACCAGCGGCGGCGTTCAGGAACTCGAAGGTGACGGCGGTTACGCTTCCCATTCCTCCTCCGTCCAAGCCTGCATCGCTATGGGCGCCCAAAGCGACCTCGAAAGCCCTCGCATCGCCGAACTCAGCAGCCAACCCAACGACCCCTTCTACCGCACCTTCCTTGGCGATTCTCAGGCAAACATCCCGCAAATCTACGCCCTCGCCTCACCCCGCCATCATCTCGACAAATCGGACCCACCCCTCGCATTCATGGCCGGCGAACTCGACGACCCCAGCACCCACGCCGACGAAACCCGCGCCGACCTCGCAAAACAAGGCATCCCGACCAGCCTCACCTTGATCCCCAACGCCCCGCACGCCTTTCTCAGTCAACAGCAAAACTTCGACATCTGCCTCAAAGCTTCCGAAGCCTTCTACGCAAAGCACCTCAAAGATTCTCAGAAGCCATGAACTCGGCTTCACCCATCTCACTTTTAATCTGTCCAAATTCTCAGCAACCGGGCGTTAACGAGTAAGCCCCACACGCATGCGCTCTCTCCTTTTGGTCCTCACCACGTCTGCCTTGACGCCCCTTGCAGCTGCCCCGCCTCCCATGGACGCAGACACCCTCGCCGTCCTCCGCATCCAACCCCTCCTCAAAGAAAAATGCCTCGCCTGCCACGGCGATGACGCAGACAAAATCAAGGCCGAGTACGACATGCGATCTTTCGAGGGCCTCCTGAAAGGCGGCGAAAGTGGCACCCCAGCCATCGTCCCCTCCCAACCCGATCAAAGCCCCCTCTACCTCTCCGTCCTCCGAACGCACGACGACTGGGACGCCATGCCCCCCAAAGAAAACGACGCTCTCACAAGCGAACAAACCTCCTGGATCAAGTCGTGGATCGCAGGTGGCGCGCCCTGGCCAAACGACGCCCGCAAAGCAGAGATCACCAAATCCGCCGACAAATGGCTCTCCTCAGAAGGCGTCACCGTCGCTGTCACCGGTGCCCTCTCCCAAGACTGGGCCAACCGCCGCTACAAACCCGAAGACCTCTGGGCCTACCAACCCCTCAAAAAACCCAACCTCCAAACGCCAACCTCGGTTAATCCCATTGATGCCCTCATTGACGCTTCCCTCCCCCCTGGCCTGCCCACCGCCCCTCCCGCAGATCCCGCCACCCTCACCCGCCGCCTCGCCTTCACCCTCACCGGCCTCCCCCCAAAAAACACCAACCTCTCATCACTCGATAGCCAAATCGAATCCCTCCTCGCCTCAGCCCACTACGGCGAACGCATGGCCCGCCACTGGCTCGACGTCGTCCGCTACGCCGACTCCTCCGGTTTCGCCAACGACTTCGAACGCGGCAACACCTGGCGCTACCGCGACTACGTCATTCGCGCCTTCAACAACGACAAACCCTACGACCAATTCATTCGCGAACAAATCGCCGGTGACGAACTCGACCCGAACAACCCCGAACTCATCGTCGCCACCGGTTTCCTCCGCATGGGCCCCTGGGAACTCACCGGCATGGAAGTCGCCAAAATCGCCCGCCAGCGCTTCCTGGACGACGTCACCAACGCCGTCGGCGTCACCTTCCTCGGCCAGGCCCTCGAATGCGCCCGTTGTCACGACCACAAATTCGATCCCGTCCCCACCCACGACTACTACGCCTTCCAGTCCGTCTTCGCCACCACCCAACTCACCGAACGCCCAACCCCCTTCACCAAAGAAGAAAACACCTCCGGCTTCGAAGAACTCGCCTACCTTAACAAACGCCAAACCGAGCACCTCCTCGAACTGTCGCGCCTCGACAATCTCCAAGTCGCCGCTGCCCGAAAATGGTTCCAGGACAAAAAAATCGACCCCTCCGCCTTCGAAGCCGCCCTCGCTTTACCCGCCGGCAAAAATCTCAAAGGCCGCGCCACCTCCTCTTTCGATCGCGCCCGTTCCGCCCTCCAAAAACAAGACCTTCCCGACGACCAAATCCCTCCCCGCCATGTCGGCTTCGGACCCGAAGAATACGGTCGCGAACGCGTCGCCCGCAAAGGCCTCGAACGCCTCTCCTGGGAATTCGATCGCTACCAACCCGTCGCCTTCACCGTCTACAACGGCAAAACCCCCGACCTCAAATTCGTCGTCAACCCCGTCCGCCCACCGCCCAACCCCATGGACGCAGGCGAACTCGAACAAACCGCCATCCTCGGCGGTGGCGACCCCTTCTCCCCGACGACTCCAGTCAAACCCAACTCCCTCTCAGTCATCTCCGCCCTCGCCGACCTCCCCTCTCAAATCCCCGACTCCATTTCCGGCAAACGCCTCGCCCTCGCCCAATGGATTGCCTCCCCTCGCAATCCCCTCACCGCGCGCGTCATCGCCAATCGAGTCTGGCTCTGGCACTTCGGCCAACCCCTCGCAGGCAACCCCAACAACTTCGGCAGCACCGGCAAAAAACCCACCCACCCTGCACTCCTCGACTTCCTCGCCTCCTATCTCATCGAAAAAAAATGGAGTCTTAAAGAACTCCATCGCCTCATCCTCACCTCCAAAACGTGGCAACGCTCCACCAACCATCCCCATCCCGCTCTCCTCAAAGAAAAAGATCCCCTCGGCACCAGCTATGCAGCCTTCACCCCACGGCGCCTCACGGCCGAAGAAATCCGTGACGCCACCCTCTCCGTCACCGGTGAATTGAACCCCTCCCTCGGTGGCATCCCCATCCGCCCCGAGATCAACCTCGAAGCCGCCCTTCAACCCCGTCAAGTCATGGGCACCTTTGCCGCCGCCTGGGTCCCCAACCCCAAACCCGAGCAACGCCACCGCCGCTCCATCTACATCCAGCGCCTGCGCGGCCTCTCCGATCCCTTCATGGAGGTCTTCAACGAACCCGGTCCCGACTTCTCCTGCGAACGCCGCGACGCCTCCACCGTCACCCCTCAAGTCTTCTCCCTCTTCAACTCCCAAAACACCGCCCAGCGCGCCCTCGCCCTCGCCCAACGCGTCCGCTCTCAATCCAAAATCCGAAGTCCGAAATCCGAAATCACTCTCCTCTTCCAACTCACCTTCAATCGCCCCCCCACCGACGCCGAACTCCAAGCCGCCCTCTCCCACTATCACCAACTCCTCCCCCATCACCAAGCCCACACCCCTCCGCGCCCCGACTACCCCAAACAAATCACCCGCGAAGCCGTCGAAGAAAACACCGGTGAAAAATTCACCTTCACCGAAACCCTCCACGCCTACTCCGACTTCATCCCCGACCTCCAACCCGCCGACACCTCCCCCGAAACCCGCTCCCTAGCCGAAGTCGCCCTCGTCCTCCTCAACTCCAACGAGTTCGTCTATGTCTACTAGCTCCACCGCAGGCGCTCCCTTCCAATCCCAGCCCTTCATGCGCTCGCTTGCCGCCATCCTCTTTGCCCTCTGCCCCCTGCTCTCCGCGTCCGCACAGGCAAAGCCCAATGTCCTCCTCATCATCTCGGACGACCTCCGCCCTCAGCTTGGCTGTTACGGTGACCCCATCGTCAAAACTCCGCACCTCGACCGCTTCGCAAAGACGGCCCTCCGCTTCGACCGCGCCTATGTCCAGTCCGCCATCTGTAGCCCCTCGCGCAATTCCTTTCTCTCTGGTCTCCGCCCCGCCACTACCGGCCTGCGAGGTTTCGGCACCACCCTGCGCGATGTTGCGCCCGATGCCGTCACCCTTCCCCAGCACTTCAAAAACCACGGCTGGCACAGTGCCGCCATCGGCAAGGTCTTCCACGTCTACGCCGAAACCGGTCTCGGCTCCGAAGACGATCCCAGCTCATGGAGCCAACCCCTTTACCTCCCCAAAAACCCCGTCTGGGGCCCCGCTCAGGACAAACTCCGCGCCGCCCAGATCGAAGCCGATCGTGTCGCTGGCAAAACCTACAATCACTCCCACGACTGGCCTCGCGGCGAAACCTGGGACGCCCCTGACGTGCCCGATGCCGCCCTCCGCGACGGCGAGACCGCTTTCAAAGCCGCCGACTTCCTCCAAGCTCGTTCCTCCAAAATCGACGAGCCCTTTTTCCTCGCCGTCGGCTTCTACCAGCCCCACCTTCCGTTCGTCGCCCCCAAAAAATACTTCGACCTCTACGACCCCGACAAACTCCCCCTTCCCTCCAACACCCAGCCCCCAACCGGAGCCCCGCCCTACGCCATGAATGTCGGCATGGCCAAGGGCTTCCTCAATTTTCCCGAGCCAGAACAGCAAACCGACGACTTCAAACGCCGCTACCTCCAGGCCTACCTCGCCAACATCAGCTACATGGACGCCTGCACCGGCCTCGTGCTGGATGCCCTCGAAAAAACCGGCCTCGCCGAAAACACGATTGTCATTTGCATCGGCGACCACGGCTATCTCATGGGCGAACACGGCTCTTGGGGCCACAAACATTGCAACTACGAAACCGCCACCCGCGCCCCATTGCTTGTCCGCGCCCCCGGCATGAAAGCCGCAGGCCAATCCACCACCGCGCTCGTCGAGTTTGTCGACCTCTACCCCACCCTCGCAGATCTCGCCCAGCTTCCGATCACCCCCTCACTCGAAGGCACCAGCTTCGCCCCATTGCTCACCGATCCCTCGCACCCCTGGAAAACCGCCGCCTTCAGCGAGATGCTGCGCGGCAAAAACTTCCTCGGTCGCAGCCTGCGCACTGCCACCCATCGTTATGTCGAGTGGACCGGTCCCCAGGGCAAAAAAATCCTCTCCCGCGAACTCTACGACCTCTCCACCGACCCCATCGAGAAAACCAACCTTGCCGGAGACCCCGCCCAGGAAACCCTCCTCAACCAACTCGCCGCTCAACTCCAATCCGGTTGGCAGGCATCGAAACCAAACCTCACCCCC
>CANETF010000134.1 GCA_947440575.1 Verrucomicrobiaceae bacterium | reverse complement strand
TGTTGATTGGGGAAGGGTATCGCTGGTTGGCGGACAGCGAAGCGTCGAGCGGGATTCGTGCGGCGACGTTGAAGGTGGCAGCGGAGGGGCAAAGGGAGTTGTGTCGGGGACAGGGAGCGGAGTTGCTTTGGAACAATCATCCGACCCCCCTGGCGTCGCGGCAGGTGCTGGAAATTTTCCGCAGCAAGACAGCGCCTGCTTTTGAGGTGGCGTTGAAAGTGGGTGCCGCGATGGCGGGGAGATTGGATGAGGTGGAGGAGGTGCTACACCAGTATTCGGAGAACTTGGGGATTGCGTATCAGATCCGCGATGACTTGGATGATTTGGGTGATGATTCGGCGGCGGACAACCAAGTGTCGATCCGCCCGAGCATCATTTTGGCGTTGTTGAGGGAGAAGGGGCAGGGGGAAGTGAAGGAAGTGATGGAGGCGCTGTGGAGCGGCCGCGCGGAGGTGCTGCCGGACAAGCCGACGATTCGGGCTTGGGCCGAGGCAAGCGGGGCGCATGAGAAGTCGATGAGTTTGCTGGAGAGCTACAAGGAGGCGGCGATTCGGAGCTTGCAGGAAGTGGAGTTGCCGAATTTGAAAGGGCTGCTGCGGCGGGTGATTGGGAAGATCTTCAACGAGTTGGAGATCAAGGGCTGGTGTCGAGAGTTTGAGGTGCAGATCACCCCGGAAGCGCGAGCTGCGGCGGCTGCAGCGGCGGCTCACTTGCAACCGAAGATCGTGATGGAGCCAGAAAAGGCGCAAGCTTGAGCTACTTATGGAGAAGCATTTTGCGGTAGCTCAGTTGGATGAAATTGATCCGGTGGCGTGTCCGTGCGGGCAGGCGAGGCGGGCCTTTGGGGAGTCATGGAACACGCTGGCGACGGTGCATTTGACGGATATCTCCAAGGACAGTCGGGTGCACTACCACAAGAAGATGACGGAGATCTACGTGGTGTTGGAGGGGGAGGGGCATTTGGAGGCTGACGGGGAGATCATTCCGCTGAAGCCGCTGACGACGGTGATGATTCGGCCGGGGTGCAAGCACCGGGCGGTGGGGAATCTGAGGATCATCAACATCCCGATGCCGCCGTTTGATCCGGCGGATGAATTTGAGGATTGAGCCTGAGAGCCGAGAATCGACCTGTTGCGGGGCGTGAGGCTCTCGCGTACGATGTTCTACGATGACGCGCGCTGAATTCCGAGACCAACTCGCTGCCCTTGATCTGTCGGATCGTTTGTCAGAGATCGAGTGCCGAGAGAAGATGGTCCAACTCATCGACAGTGGTGGGGACTGTTTTGAGCGGAATTGCTTCCCGGCTCATTTCACCGGGAGTGCCCTAGTTGTTTCTGCTGATGGATCAAAGGTGCTTCTTCACCACCATCGCAAGCTGGATCGATGGTTGCAGTTTGGAGGCCACTGCGATGGGGATGAGGATGTCTTGGGGGTGGCGCGAAAAGAAGCCTTGGAGGAGTCCGGAATTGCTGATTTGATCGTGGCGTCCGTTCGGCCGTTTGATTTGGATATTCATCAGATTCCGGCACTTGGGGTGGAGCCGATGCATTTTCATTATGATGTGAGGTGGATGTTGATTGCGCCTGAAGATGCGGAGTTTGCAGTGAGTGACGAGAGCCTTGAATTGAGATGGTTTACGCCCATGGAGATCCTGGCGCTTCGGTTGGATGGGGGGTTGAAGAGGCTTGTGCAGAAGTGGGAGGCACTGGTGGCAAGGCGGAGCGGGCATTGATGCGAATTGCGCGGCTGCTTGACGAAAGCCCGATTTGAGTGTGATTTGGCGATTGTCTATGAAGCTCATTGTTTTGATGTGTGTTGCCGGGCTTGTGTTGTCTTCACCTGCGTTCGGGGTCATGGAGAGGCCGTCTGCGCATACCAAGGGGACGCCGACAGGGAAGCCGACCGGGCCATTGAAGCCGGGGGAATATTGGTGGGCGCCGGTGGTGTCGCCGACGGGGCCAGTGGTGGTGTTAGTTTCGGTGCCGTTGCAGGTGATGCATGTGTATCGTAACGGGGTGCTGGTGGGGCGTTCGTCCGTGAGCACGGGGGCGCCAGGGCATGGGACGCCAGCGGGGGTGTTCACGATTTTGGAGAAGAAGCAGAGTCATCGATCCAAGAAGTACAACAATGCGCCGATGCCGAACATGCAGCGGCTGACATGGAGTGGCATTGCGATGCATTCGGGGCCGTTGCCGGGGTATCCGGCGAGTCATGGATGCATTCGGTTGCCGTATGACTTTTCGACCTTGTTGTTCAGTTTGACGGAGAAGGGCGGGACGGTGGTGATTGGCAATGACAAGACGCCGCAGCCGCACTTTGCGGCGAATCCGGGGATCTTGCTGGCGCCGACGGATTTGTCGCCAGACATGTTGAAGACATTGGAAGAAGGGGCATATGACTGGAGGCCAGAGCGCAGTCCGGAAGGGCCGATTACCATTTTGGTGAGCGGGGCTGACAAGGCGATGTATGTGTATCGAAATGGCAATCCGATTGGCCGGGCGGCGATTCGGATCGAGGGGGAGGAGCCTCTTGGGGGGCATGTCTTTTCGATGCTGGATGGGGAGACGGAGAAGTGGAGTTTGTTGGCTCCATTTCGGAAAGCCCGGAACTGGATGACGGTAGCAGATCAAGGGAATGCGAAGCGTTCGAGTTTTGAGGACTTAGCCAAGCGGGTGAGCTTTAATCCAGAGTTTGCGACGAAGTTGTATGACTTGCTGACGCCTGGGGCGACAATCATTGTGACGGATGAAGCGGCGGTGCGGAAGGCGGCACGTGATTTCACGATCATGTCGAATGAAGTCGCGACGGCGGGTCAGTGATACTGGCTAGGTGGTAAGGGTGTTCTGTTTGGTGTGGCATTTTCGATGGGCAGCGTTGATGCCCAGCTATGTTTTTGTGCCTGAAGATGGGTTGCCGATTTGAAGGCCTAGGGCCCAATCAGCATCATCCGGAATTCAGCTCACAGATATGGTCTTGCTAGCGATTGTGATTCAAATACATCGCTTATCGAAGTATTGGGTAGAGGGTTGAGCAAGGCTACGTGATTAAAGCATCGCCAGATTCCCCCTTCTTCCTTACGATCTCGACTCCATGAAACCCTCTTTGCTATTATTCCTCGGTCTTGTGCTTTTCAGCATGCCCGTAGTAAGACCGCTCCGGGCGGATCAGCCGACCCTTTCACAGGCCGTTGAGCAGGCGCATTCGGAACTCTGGCACCGCTTTGTAGATTCCCACGGGATCATCCGCGACTTCGTCGGCGAGTTGCCCACACCGGAGGATTGTACTTTGGGAAGACCTAACGCCATTGGCTGGTGGAGTCCGATTGAGGACGGACCCATGTTCACGGGCTTGTATCTTCCGGCCTCATGTGAACGTGCGCGCCGCAGTGGCGATGCCTTGGAGAAAGAGAACGCGCGCCGCCTGATGCGTGGCCTCATCAAGTGCGCCTCCGTTTCGGACGTGCCCGGCTTCATCGCACGTGGTATCGGGACGGATGGCAGGTGCCATTACCCGCTCGGCTCCGATGATCAGACGCATCCGTGGTTTCTTGGTCTTCATGCCTATTTTACCAGCGGCCTGGCATCGGTAGAAGAGCAAAAGCAAATCGCGGCGAAGGTGAAGGAGGTCGCGGAGGTCCTGGAGACCACCGGATGGAAGTGCCCCTGTGATGGCGCATTCAAAGGCGATTTCAGAGGCGGATTTCAGGGGCATCTTTTTCGCGATGCCGTTCGCTACTTTTATATGCTTCGGGCCACGCATGAGATTACAAAGCATCCCGTCTGGCTTGATCGCTATCAGAGGGCCCTTGCTGAGAAGCCCGGGTCGAGCACCCTGACGCGTGCTGAAATCTGCGCGGAGGGCTACCCGCACGACCGCGAGGCGATCAAGAGCATTGACGAGTACAGTTTGTGGATCTATGTCGGGTCCCAGGCTTCGTTAGCCGGGCTGATCGCCATGGAGTCCGATGAATCACTTGGCGCGAAGTATCGCGCAGGTCTTGCGATTAATGCCCGCAATGCCCTCGTTTCGATTGAAGCCCACGCTCAGTTCGACAATCAAGACACGCAGGTTTTTGGCCATGCCGACTGGCGCAAAGGTTACCCGAATTGGTTCCCGCAACGCACGCAGACTGAGGCCCTGAAGCTGTCCGAAATGGGCGACAAGGCTTTCCTTGGTAAACGCAAAAGCTACGAGTCCCGGTACATGCGCAATCCCCTCGCTGCAGCTGCCATCATCGCCCTCGCCGGAGATCCTGCCGACCGTGCGGCGGTCGAGCGTGCGATCCGGCACTACGACTACCCGAAGATCAACCTGTCTCAGTTCTTCTTTGCGGAATGCGCGTATTACGCGCTGCCGGCAAAGCAATGAGAGGATGGATTTTTCGAGAAACGGTCGAGTCCATTCGAAAGGTGGAATCTAGGATTAGCGGAACCCTGAATTCTCAGTCTTGACGGATCCTACAGGTTGTTTCTTGGGCCCTTCAACGCCTTTGATTGGCCGGGCCAAAGCAGCGATCAGCACGCCTGTTCCAACGAGACAGAGATAGACCCGCTGAAAGGGTTCCACGTTGTTTAGGGCGTTGCCTGCAAGGGCGACGGCTAGAGCGACACCGAGGGAGGAGCCGAGCTGGCGGATGGCGTTGTTGACGGCGCTTCCGACACCCAGGCGATCAGACCTCAGGTTCTGTACTGCAGCTCCGGCTAGGGAGGGAAGCATGAGGCCGATGGCGATACCGCTGATGATTTGACCAGGTAGCCATGTGCCGAGGTAATTTGGGACAGGACTGATGCGCAGCGCTAGCCAGAGATTGCTGAGTGCGAACAATACGCCACCCATCGTGAGCAAGCGTCGCTGTCCCCATTGGCCTTGTTTTTTGCTCACCAGGATGGCGAAAAGGGTGGCGAGCAGAGGCCCCGGAGTTGCGGCCATGCCGGCCATGGATTGCGGGTAGTGCCAGACGCCCGTGAAGAAGAGGTAGAACGTCAGAAACATTATGCCAAAAGCGCTGCCCAGCACCAGCGTCGCTGCACTGGCCCAGCGATAGTTTGAATCGGAAAACAATCGCAGGTCCAGGGTTGAGTCGGGCCGTCCACGAGCGTGAAACAGGAAGCCCAGGAGGCAGGCGACGCCGATGGAAAGAGGCAGGATTGTTGCGTGAGATGAAGAGGCTAGCTGACCTGCTGCTGCCAAGCCTTGAGCGATGCAACCGACTCCAAAGATGAGGAGAAGTGTGCCAATGGCATCAAAACTCTGCTTCTCGTTGCTCATCTGGTCTTCCTTCATTCGAATGCGCCCGATCCCAAGCACGGTGAGGCCGATCGGCAGGTTGATGAGGAAGATCATGCGCCAAGAGAACCACTCGATGAGCAGTGATCCAATCAGAGGACCCAATGCGGCGGCCAATGCGCCCACAGCGCTCCAGAGGCCTGCGGAGCGGGAGCGATGCTCATCGGCAAAGGAGGATAGAATGAGCGCGAGCGAGGCTGGCGAAACTAGGGCTGCGGCGACAGCTTGCACTACCCGTGCTGCAATCAGCATCGCTGGACTGGAGGCAAAAGCACATGCTGCGGAGGCCAGAGTGAAACCCGCAACAGCGATGAGAAAGCAGCGTCGATGTCCCAGTTGATCCACCAATCTTCCGGCGGGAACGAGCAGGGCGGCGAACACGATGGAGTAGGCATTCAAAGTCCAGGAGAGCAAGGGAGCGGAGGCATCTGGAAAGTGTGCCCGCAGAGCGGGGAAGGCGGCGACCACTACCGTGGCATCAAGTGAAACCATGAAGATTGTGGCGGCAGCCAACGCGAAGGTCTGCCAAGCGTGGCGGGTATCATTCATAAGCTGGAGCCGAATCTAACAGACGAATCGCCTCATCCCAGCTGATGGGAAGCGAACTCGCGGGCACTGTGACGGAGATGAAGCGTATGTTTTGGGCGGTGGTGCGACTGTTGCGCACAGCGGCAAGATGGACCGGTGATTGGCTAAACTGATCCCGGGAAGCTGCGTCTTTCCAGGCGGTCATGGTCCAGGCTTTGTTGCCGAGCAGTTGAAAACGGAATGAGTAACCCACAAGGCCCGGCTGATTGGGGAGGTCCGCCAGCACCCGTTTTGTGTCCGTAAAAATGGCTTCCGCTGACCTTTCTGATGCTCGACCGCGCTGAGGGTGACGATCACGTTGGCGTGAGGAGAAACAGACTCCAAACGACGAAAAGGCGCGGTGTAGCTGCAGTCGCTGAGGAAGGTGAACAGACCCATGAGGAGAAAGGTGCTAACAAACCAGAAAGCTCTCTTCATCGCTTGAATTCGAACTCAGCTTTCTTCTTCAATTCTTCGAGGAATATTTGATGCAGACGATGCAGTTTGTTTGGGATGAAGGTGCCTTGCAAAAGCCCAAGTGGACCACGGAAGGACTCGTCGGTGATCAGTTTGCATCCTGTTTTGGTGGGGACGATCAGCCAGGCGTGGTAGCCTTGGATCACTGTCTTTCGGTTTTCAGTTGCCAGCCTGTAGGGCGGTTCGAACTCGCGAACACGGGCGATGAAATCCATCCCCATGGTATGAAGGGTGAATGCTCCATCTCGCTCAAGCTTGCCAGACTTCGAGTTGATCAGAGCGATGTCCGCCGCTCCGACATACCATTTCGGCCATGACTCGACATCCTGGAGAATGTCCCAAACCACGGCGGGTGGGGCGGAGATTTCGATTTGGTTGTGGACGAAGAATGTGGATTTGTTCGGGAGATAACGTTCCGGCCAGTTGATGCGTTCGTCAATTGGGCGAGAGAGAGCTTGGTGGGCTGAGCCCTTCGGTGTGGAGGTAGCGCAGTTGGAGAGCAGACCAAGAGCTAGTAGAGCGGAGAGTGATTTCATGGGTAGTAGGGAGGAGTGATTCATATATTGGGAAGACCCGCCAGAATGAGTTCCAACTGCTTGCGATGCAGTTGCATGTGGAAGCCCGCCATGAAGTGCCAGGCTGCGGCATCCATGGGGCCAAACCAGGGATGAGGGAATGTCAGCGTTGTTTTAAGAGCCCTTTGTGCGGCCACTGTTTTCTCAAACTCGGCACAGGTCTTTTCAAAAGCATCAATGGTGGGTTCATCGACCTGACTACTGGGTTTCACCGCGGCGGTGCTGGCGGTTCCAGCCGGGACTTTGCCTGCACACAGACTGGCGATCACAGCCGTGATTTGAGCGTTCACAATGCGCAAATGCTCGGCGGTCATGAGCAATGACCAGTAACGACTGCTGTCTTCCAATCCAGGCAAGCGCTTGATCAATACCGGAGGCGTCAGGCGTTCCGTTGGGGTGGTTCGGAGGCAATGGAGAATGGCATCACGCTCTGCGGCGAAAGTGGCTGCCGCCTTTTCACGGCTGGTGCGCTTGGCTTTCCAATGAATCATGAGATTGGCAAAGAAGCGCTCGACCTTTGGCAGACCTGCACCGGGGGCAGCGAGTTTGGGGGTTGGACTCATACTTGCATAATGCAAGTGAGTTACTTGTTGAATGCAAGTGAATTGTTCTGTAATTTGGGTCATGCCGAAGTCTGCGGTCAAATCCAGCCAACCCTCATCCCGTCGATCGCCCTGTCCGGTTTCTTGCGCGCTCGACATTTTTGGCGACCGGTGGACTTTGCTCGTCATTCGCGATCTCATCCTGGGCAGGGGTCGATTCAAAGAGTTTCTGGCGTCTCCTGAAGGCATCCCCACCAATATCCTCACGGAGCGCCTCAAGCGCCTGTTGGAGCATGGCATTGTGACCCAATTCAGCGCTTCTGAGGGCAGCAAACACCTGGCTTATCAACTAACTGAGAAAGGCCATGCGTTGCTACCCATCGTTCAAGCCATGAAGAACTGGGGACTCAAGTGGGAGAAGGGAAGTCGGGCGGGTATGGCTTAGCGCTTTCTGGGGTATTGTGGCTGCCTCTCTTTGGCCGTGGAGTTCGTGGCGGGGCAATGAATACGAGCTTAGAAAGGGTAAAGTGAAAGACGTTGTCCAAATCCCGCCCGAAAGCACCTCTTTAAGGCCAACCATGAAGGCTATCCTGCGCGCACTCCTCAACTGTTTCACGTTCTCGGTTTCAGCAGCTTCTATTGAAGCTGATCTGTGCCTTTATGGTGGGACGAGTGCTGGGGTGATCGCGGCGGTGCAGGCGGCGGCGATGGGGAAGAGGGTGGTGCTGGTGGAGGCTGGGCAGCATCTCGGGGGTATGAGCGTGGAAGGCCTTGGGGGCACGGACATCGACAATCAACCGTTTCGGAACAGCCCGGCGGTGGGCGGGCTGGCGCTGGAGTTTTATCGACGGGTCAACGCGCACTATGGTCGGGCGGAGAGGTTTGAGGCGATGCTGGCGGCGGGTGGGAAGGAAACGTCGCTGTGGCGCTTTGAGCCGCATGTGGCGGAGGCGATTTGGGAGGCGTGGGTGAAGGAGGCGGGCATCACGGTGTTGCGGGGGCATCGCTTGAAGGAAGCGGCGGGCGTGACGAAGGACGGCGCACGCATCACAGCGCTGCATTTTGAGAATGGAGCCGAGGTGCGGGCCAAGATGTTCATCGACGCGACTTACGAGGGCGATCTGCTGGCGTTTGCAGGGGTGAGCTTTGCTGTGAGGCGCGAGGGCAATGCGACGTATGGTGAGACCAACAATGGCATTCGCACGGACACGACGCACAAGCAGCACGATAAGCCTATCGATCCCTATCAAATACCGGGTGATCCGACGAGTGGTGTCATCTTTGGTGTGCAGGATGAGCCGATCGGCGAGCATGGCGCGGCGGACGAGAGCATTCAGGGCTACTGCTTCCGTCTGTGCCTGACGAAGAACCCCGCGAATCGCATCGCGATCACGAAGCCAACGAACTACGATGGCACGCGCTATGAGATGCAGCGTCGTTATCTTGCTGCGGGTGGCGTCATCTCGCCGCCGCATGCCGCGGTGCCGAATGGCAAGAGCGATCCCGGCACCTGGCACTCGCTGGCCTCTAACTTCACCGGCTGGAATCATCGATATCCCATCGACAGTTACGCGGAGCGGGAGGCGATGCTGCGCACGAGCCGCGATTACATCCACGGTTTGTATTGGTTCATGGCGCATGACGAGGCCGTGCCTGTGCCGCAACGTGAGGCCTGGGCAGCCTGGGGCCTGTGCAGGGATGAGTTCACCGACAATGACGGCTGGCCGCGTGCTTTTTATGTTCGCAATGGGCGTCGCATGGTCGGAGACTTTGTTTTGACGGAGGCGCAGCTGCGCAAAGTGAACCCTGAGTCTGTGGACGACAGCGTGGGCTTGATTTGGTGGCCGCCGGACTTCCACAGTGCCCGCTGCCTGGTCAAAGACGGACGCGTTTGGAATGAAGGCGCGGTTTTCAATGTGTCAAAGGAGCCCGACTGGATTCCCTGTGGGATTCCCTATCGTTGCCTGGTGCCGAAGGCCGCTGAGTGCACGAATCTGCTCAGCCCGACGTGCCCGTCATCGAGCTATGTGGCCTATGGCGCGTATCGCATCGAATTCACCTTCATGGTGGCAGCGCAATCGGCTGCCACAGCGGCCGTGATGGCGATGGCATCGGACGGGCCGGTGCAGGGTGTGGACTATGGGGAGCTGAGGAAGAAGCTGCTTGAGGGAGGGCAGGTGCTTGAAGTGGGAGCGGCAGCTGGTGAGGCGGACCGGGAGTGAGTGTCAGGAAGGCGTCCAGTTTCTGAGAGCGCGGATGGCGACGACCAGGGCGAGGAAGGTGAGAACGCCTGCGATGATGAAGGCGAGTCCTGGCAGGTTGATGGATCCGTGGGTGCCGAGGCTAGCGGCGAAGATGCTGGTCCAGAGGAGAGGGCCGATGACTCCGGCGACGCTGGCGAGGCTGTTGAGGGCGCCTTGCACGGCACCTTGTTCGTCGGCAGGCACGGCTTGGGAGATGAGGGATTGTTCAGCGGGACCGGCGACGCCGCCGACGGCACCGATCATGATGATGACGAAGATCATCCAACCTTCGGGAGCCAAGCCGTATCCGGCCATGGTGATGGACATGAGGCCGAGGCCGAGAAGGACGGCTTTTCGCTCGCCGATTTTGCGGATGATTTTGCCGGCGAGAACGCCCTGGACGATGGCTGAGGTCAGGCCGACGACGCAGAGTGAGAGTCCGACGGTTTGGCTGGACCAATTGTAGCGAAAGCCGGTGTAGAGCACCCAGAGGCTGGGGTAGATGTTGTGGGCCAGGTTCATGAGGAATTGCGAACCGGCGAGGCCGGAGACAATGGGCCAGCGGGTGAGGGCGGCGAGGGAGCGGAAGGGGTTGAGGGATAGCCAGGAGAAGTCGCGGCGATTGTCATGGGTCAAAGACTCGGGGAGCACGAAGACGCCATAGAGCCAGTTCAGACCCGTGACACCGGCGGCGACTAGGAATGGCAGGCGGAGGCCGTATTCACCGAGTAAGCCACCGACGGCAGGACCCGCGATGAACCCGAGACCGAAGGCGGCGCCGATCATGCCGAAGCCGGCGGCGCGTTTTTCCGGAGGGGTGATATCGGCGATGTAGGCGCTGGCGGCGGAGAAATTGGCGGCGGTGATGCCTGAGATGATGCGGCCAATGAACAGCCAAGCCAGGGTGGGGGCCCATGCCAGGAGGAGGTAGTCCAAGGCGGATCCGAGAAGAGACACGAGAATGACGGGTCGGCGACCGAAGCGATCGGAGAGGCTGCCTAGTATGGGGGAGAGGAGGAACTGCATGAGGGCGTAGAGCGCTCCCAGCCAGCCGACCGTGTGAGAGGCGGCCTCGACATTGCCGCCCTGCATTTGTTCAACGAGTCTGGGCAGCACGGGGACGACCAAGCCGATGCCGAAGATGTCGAGGAAGAGGGTGATGAAGATAAAAATGACAGCGGGCTGAGGGCGGGGCATGGGCTGGCGTAAAGCGGGGTGAGGGGCATTTCAACCGACTCTGAGAGTTGGTAAGTGAAGGAATTGAAACAAAGGACAAGGGAGGTGTCGTATTTCACACACACAAAGTCGTGGTGCAAAGCGGGCTGATGTCGTTATGATTCGGCTTATGCGCTTGGAGAACAAAGTCGTTTTAGTCACTGGAAGTTGCACTGGCATTGGCAAAGCCATCGCCAAGCGTTGCGTGGCTGAGGGAGCGAAGGTGGTGATTCATGGGTTGGAGCAGGAGTTGGGGGAAAAGCTGCTGGTGGAGATGGGTGTTGAGAATGCGACTTTGGTCATCCATGAACTCGCTGATGAAGAGGCGCCGCGGAGGCTGGTTGAGGCGGCGATTGGAGCTTTTGGCAAACTGGACGCGGTGGTGAACAATGCGGCGCAGGTGGGCACGGGCAACATTCGTGACACGGATGGCAAGTGGTTCCGGAGGATGCTTGAGATCAACTGTGTGGTGCCCTATCTGATCATTCGGGCGGCGCTACCTCACTTGGAGAAGACAGGTGGCAGCGTTATCAATATCGGCAGTGTGAATGCCTACAGTGGCGAGCCCAATTTGATGCCTTATTCGGTGTCCAAAGGAGCGTTGATGACGTTGACCCGGAATCTGGGTGACACGTTGATGCGGGAGAACGGGGTGCGGGTGAACCAGATCAACCCGGGGTGGGTGCTGACGGAGAATGAGACGAAGCGGAAGCGTGAGCATGGGCTGAATGAGGAATGGTATGCGGATCTGCCGAAGGTGTATGCGCCAGCGGGGCGCATCCTTTGGCCGAAGGAGATCGCTGCCTGCGCGGCTTGGCTGCTAGCGGATGAGTGCGGGCCGATCAGCGGGCAGGTGTTTGATTTGGAGCAGCATCCGTTTATTGGGCGGAATCCGCCGAAGGATAGCACGACAATTCCAACCAAGTAGATTTTATGCCCAAGCTTGCTGCGTTTCCGAAGGCCTTCATGCAACAGCTTTGCAAGGAGGGGACGATGTCTGTGTCCGAGTGGATTCGATTGGCGGCGCCGTTGGAGGTGGCGGGGTTGGAGTGGTATGCGGGGTTTTTGGAGATGGCGGATGAGGCGAATTGGGGGCGGTTTCGG
>CANETF010000133.1 GCA_947440575.1 Verrucomicrobiaceae bacterium | reverse complement strand
GCATTTTAATGACCGGGCGCAGGGACCGGCCTGGGGGTATGCGGCGGGGTTACGGCATGCGTTTCATCACGATGTGGCGATGAGCGTTGAGGCGTTGGGGAATTTCAATCAGGAGAACTGGCATCAGGCGGTGGTTGCTGCTCATTACGCGCCGGTGCATTGGGGATTGATCAAGTTGGGCGCGGCGTTTGGGTTGACGAGCGAGACACCGGATTTTTCGTTAATTGCGGGGTTTGTGGTGCGTTTTTGAGCCACCGGCAAATTCTAGAAATTCATTTTTGGGTGTCGAAACTGGAAAAGGGGGTTATCTTTGGGCTCTTGGTTGCCCGCTGGGCGGCTGATTTCCCAAATCTCTTTTTTTCTTATGTGCGGCATCATCGGTTACATCGGCAAACGGCAAGCGAGTCCCATTCTTTTGGACGGGTTGAGGCGGCTTGAGTATCGTGGATATGATTCCGCGGGCATGGCGCTTTTTGGGGCAGGGCATCAGTTGGAGTTGGTGAAGCGGGCCGGGCGGATTGAGACGTTGCGGAAGGCGGTGAGTGACTTGAATCCGCAGGGGACATCCGGAATCAGTCATACGCGCTGGGCGACACACGGGGCACCGACGGATGAGAATGCGCACCCTCACCAGGATTCGAGTGGCAAACTGGTGTTGGTTCACAACGGAGTGATTGAGAACTACCAACCGCTGCGGGATCATTTGATCGAGGAGGGGCATGTTTTTGAAAGTCAGACGGATACTGAAGTTCTGGCACATTTGATTGGACGATTTTTTGATGCGTCAGACGAAGCGGACGGGGAGAAGAGGTTGATTGCCGCTGTGCAAGCGGGTTTGGCGAAGGTGAAGGGGACTTATGGCATTGCGGCCATGCATGTGGATGTGCCTGATGTGATTGTGGGAGCGCGGTTGGGGAGTCCGTTGGTGGTTGGCCTGGGTAAAGGCGAGCATTTCCTAGCGAGTGATGTGTCAGCGCTGGTGGCGCATACGCGAGACGTGGTTTACTTGAATGACTATGACATCGTCACGCTAAGTGATGGCGGGTATACGGTGACATCGCACGAAGGACGGCCGGCTTCGGTGACGATTAGCCGAGTGGATTTCACGGAGGATGACGCTGACATTGGCGAGTTTCCGCATTACATGTTGAAGGAGATTTACGAGCAACCGGCCTCGTTGCAAAATGCGTTGCGAGGGCGTTTGTCGAGGGATGAGGCGACGGCAGTGTTAGGTGGGTTGAACATGACGCCGCAGGAGTTGCGGAATGTGGACCGGATCATTTTGAGCGGGTGTGGAACGGCGTTTCATGCGGCGATGGTGGGTGAGTATTTGATGGAGAGCATGGCGCGGATTCCGACTGAGGTGGAAATTGCGAGCGAGTTCCGATATCGGAACGTTCCGACGGACAAGGGGACCTTGCAGTTTGTGATCAGCCAGAGTGGTGAGACGATTGACACGCTGGCGGCTTTGCGTGAGGCGAAGCGCAAGGGCATGCGGTGTCTGGGGGTGGTGAATAATGTAGCGAGCACGATTGCTCGGGAGAGCGATGGCGGGGTTTACATCCATGCGGGTCCTGAGGTCGGGGTGGCTGCGACGAAGACGTTCACGTCTCAGGTGGCGGTGCTGACGTTGTTGGGGCTGCTTTTTGGACGGATTCACCATCTTTCGAGCGTGGATGGGTTGGAGATGATCGATGCCTTGGAAGCCATCCCCGATCAGATCCGTGAGATTCTGAAGCAAGCGGACAAGATCAAGGCGATTGCTGAGAAACATGCCAATGCCGAGGGGATGTTGTTCATGGGGCGGCAATTGAACTATCCGGTGGCGCTGGAGGGAGCGCTCAAGATGAAGGAGATCAGCTACATTTATGCGAGCGGACATCCGAGTGCGGAATTGAAGCATGGGGTGATTGCGCTGGTGAAGCCGGATATGCCATCGGTGTTCATTGCGCCGGATGATGCGGTTTTTGACAAGAATGTGAGTAACATTGAAGAGGTGCGTGCGAGGAAGGGCCCCGTCATTGCGGTGACGACGGTTGGGCGAACCGAACTGGAGCGCATTACGGATGATGTGATTTATGTGCCGGAGTGCCCAACGTTCCTTGCTCCTTTGTTGACGGTCATTCCCTTGCAGTTGCTGTCTTATTACACGGCGGTGGCGCGCGGGTGTGATGTTGATAAGCCGAGAAATCTCGCCAAGAGCGTTACAGTCGAGTAAAGTGCTCATTAATGACGCGTGTCCCTCCAACCCAATGGGACCGTTCAGTGAGTTGGAAGTGCTCACTGGCGGTGACGTTGGGTTGTTTTTTGGTGGGGTCAGGCAGTTGGGGGCAGGAGGCGCTTGGGCAGGTAGAAGCTGGCAAAGTGCAAACGGTGGCGAAGGCGGATGAAGGGGGTGAGACTGTGCCCGGGTCGGTGCCATTTTGGACAGAAGAGCAAACGCCGGTGGATTTTTTGGAAGCGGTGGGATTGGTGGCCAAGGCGAGGTGGAGGCAGCTTTATCGACCGCCGCCCACAACGCCCTCTCCTGATCGGACTCGGACGGCGGTGACTCTGGGTTTTCTAGTGGGGGAGAGTTATCTTTGCGTGCAGGCGGCCGATGCGCAGCAATTTCGGAACAATAACCAGGAGGTGATGACCTACTGCAGGACTCTTGGATTTGGGGAGAAGGTTTCTCCGATGCTTTTGGGGCAGGCCAAGCTGGCTGAGATGGAGCAGTGGACGGAATTGAAGGTGAGCGTGATTGAGGGGTATCAGGCGTTGGAGCAATCGCTGATGGACCAGCGCGATGAAGATCTGGCAGTGCTGCTCAAACTGGGAGTCTGGCTGCGGACACTGGAGATCGTATCGTCCGTGGTTTTGGAATCGCCCGAGGCGGATTTCAAGAAGCTGTGCGTGGGTTCACCTGCTCTCATTGAGGAGTTGCGTGGCGCTTATGTGCAAATGCCCGAGAGTGTTCGAGAAGGTGATGTGGGCAAAGAGGTGGGGCATTTGTTGGATTTTCTTTGGCGTAACTGGGGTCGACCGGACTTGGTCGAGCCCAACAGTGACGTGGTGCAGAAGACGCATGAGAGGTTGGTGCAGTCAGCGAGGAAGTTGAGCTTGAAGTGAGGTAGTCGGCTACCGTTGCTGGTTTGCCAGAACAGGATCAGCCGGAGCAGCCGAAGAAGCGTCGTTTGATGATGAGATCGGCGACACCGGCGGGCACCATGCTTTTCCATGAGTCATCGCCTGAGGAGATTTTTTTCAAGGCGTCACGCGAGAAGATGCTCAGGTATTCCGGTTTGTAGTTGTCCAGCGGGACAAAACTGCCGCGATCTTCGAGGTAACCATAAAGTTTTTTGAGTTCCGATGCGACATTGAGATTGTGAACGGTGGTCATCTCACCTGTCGAAGCTTGAAGAAGAGGATAGACGTACAATTTGAGTTCATTTTTGAAAAGCCGCCCAAAGGACTCCAAGATGCCGCCGGGGAGTTGGGTATAGTACTTCTCTTCGAAGAGTTCGATGAGGCTGGGCGCACCCATCACAATGCCAATTCGTTCCTTGGTGCGCCAGGAAAGGTAGGCGGCTAAGCGATAGTATTCGAAGTAGTCTGAGATGAGAACCGTCATGCCGCAGGCTGCCAGGAGATCGGCCCGAGCGAGGAAATCTCGGCGGTCCACTTCATTGCCGCCGGCGAGGAGGTTGCGCATGGTGAGTTCGAAGAGAGGCAGCACTTCTTTGCCTTGAACGGAAGGGTCTTGTCGAAATTTTTCGAGGGCGCATTGCAGCATGTCCAGGTTCACATGGGTGGGTGGGCGGAAGCTGCCACGTTCGACCAGGACGGCTTTCTTGTAGAGGACTTCGGATGGCTGAAGGACCTCGCCCTGGGGGCCAAACATGGCGGCACCGCTGAGTCCGAGTTGGACAAGTTTCAGGCTGATGAGGCGATTGTCGACGGACCGGAATTCGATGCCTTTGAATTCAATGACATCGATTTCGATTCGCCCCACAGTCAGTTTGTCGAGGAGGCTTTCAACGAGTTGTTCGGGCTCATGATGAAGGAAGAAGGCGCCGTAGAGGAGGTTGACGCCAACGACTCCGAGGGCCTCTTGTTGGAGGGCGGCTTCGGCATCCAACATACGCACGTGGATGAGGATCTGACTTGGTTCGTCGCGCGGGCGGGATTGAAACTTCACCCCCATCCATCCATGGCATTCGTTGCCGCCTTTGAAGCTGCGAGCGACGACGGTGTCTGCAAAGGCGAAGAAGGCGGTGTTGTCTCCTCTTTTGTCGCTTAGGCGTTCGACGTTGAGTTGCAATTCACGGTCGAGCATGGCCTGGAGTCGGGAGCGCGAAACGTAGCGATCGCCGCTGCCGTAGATGGCGTCACTGACGGTCATGTCATAGGCGGAGATGCTTTTGGCGACGGTGCCTGCGGCGCCACCAACACGAAAGAACCAGCGAACGACTTCCTGACCGGCTCCGATTTCGGCCAATGTGCCATACCAGCGAGGGTCCAGGTTGATCTTGAGAGCCTTGTGGTGGGTGTCTAGTTCCTCGTCGTTCATCAGGCGTCAGGGAGCATGATTTGGGCCATGCCCTCAAGCGGAGTCGGAGAGGTAGGTGTCCAGGGATAATGATGCCTGATGTTGGAAGGGAGGACGATGCGGTTATCGTCTATCTTGGATCTGGAGCTCCAAGGAGGACCCAGGTTTCCAGAAGGGCGATTTCGATGGGTTGGAGCTTCTTTTTGGGTGGCATCGCTGTGTCTGAGTCGAGATATCGAACGGCTTGGATGAGGGGGCTGTTTTTGAGATCGCGGGGAGAGACCGCCGGGCCCAGTTCCCCTCCGGTTTGCCAACCCGTGGCGGAGTCGAGAGTGAGGCCGCCTTCTGCGCCATGCTCTTCAGAATGACATTTGTAGCATCGGGTTTCGAGGATGGGCTGAATTTGAGTGCGGAAGAATCGATCTGGGTCGTAGCTTGCGCTCGGGTCTTCTGAGTGGGCGATTGCCAGTGACAACCATAGGGTCAGAAGGGGGAGGAGTACTCGCACTCGCATGAAAAGGAAACGATGGTCAGGTAGCAGAACCCTCACCGAATCTTGTCTGTTCTAGTGCGCGACTTGCGCCGGCTAGAGATCGTTCAGGCTAGGACTTGTCTGCGGCGCGGAGACGCCGGCTGAGGCCCTGCATCACGGAGATGGCGAAGAAGGGGACTTCGTGAGTCATGAACTCGAAGCGCTTTTGGTTGATTGGGACAAGCAGGCAATCGGAAAGTGCGATAGCGGTGGCGGTTCGGGGGTCTTTTTCAATGAGCGCCATTTCGCCAAAGAAGCCATTGGAGCCCACTGTTTCGACCACACGCTCTCCAACCTTCAATTCGACTTCACCACTTTTGACGACGTACATGGAATCGCCAGAATCTCCGGTAGAAAAGATTACCGTTCCGGCGGGGAAAGATAAGGGTTCGGTCGAGTCTTCAAAGATATTGGGCAACTTCATGGCGGGGGATGTCGTGTTGGAGTTTGGCCTGACAAGTGACGTTTTTGTCGCGAAGTCAAGACCTGGATTGTAAGGTAGGTCAAAGAGGGGATGGAACCGGGCGGGAGACGATCGAACTAAGCAGGAACGCACCTTTTCGCAAGAGCCAGTAAGGATGCTCGTTCAAGGGTGTGAATTATGAATTTCTCGTCTTACTCCTTCGGTTTGTCTTTGTTCCTTTTGTCATCGGCCTTGCCGTGGCCAGATTCAGCGCAAGCTGCGGATTATCAGTCGGAGTTGTATCAGAGCACCAAGCTTGTGTATGAGGACCATTTTGATGGCGCGCTCAACACGGAGTATTGGGAGGTTCGCCAAAGCAGCACGTGGGAGATCAAAGATGGAGTGTTAACGGGCAGCCAATCTTCCAAGGAGTTCCAGGAGAAGATGGTGGCGAAGGGGGACAAGGCACATGCTGGATTCAAGCCGGTGATTTGGCTTCACAAGGTGCCGGAGAACTTTGTCTGCACGATGCGTGTTCGTTATGATGGCAAAGCCTATACCAAGGGTTTTCCGTTGTTGGACATCGGTCATCACATTCATACCCTCACTTTCAGCGAAAAGGAGACGACGCTGACGATTAAAAAAGATGTCGAAAAGAAGGCGATTGAGGCGCCCTTGTTTTCATTGAATGAATGGCATGATGTGGCGATTGAGCTGAAGAAGGGCACGTTGCTGCTGAGCATTGACGGGAAGAAGCATCGCTTTGAGAGCGGGAATATCGATATGACGGGGCACGCTCAGATTGACTTCAAGGCGATCGATTTTGGGACCTGTCAGATTGACGATGTGAAGTTGTGGGAGGGGCATTGATCGCCCGGCCTCAAACGTTTGACCTCATTTCCGAGATCTGTTTGGTGGCGATGCCGATGGGGCGGTCTAGCGGGACGCCTGCGCAGGCGAGCAAGGTGGTGAGCAAGTCGCCTTGATTGCCTTTGGTGTTAGGGAGGAAGCGGCCGGTGTTGATGGAACCGCCGCCTTTTCCGGCAATGATGAAGGGGAGATTCTCCCGGGAGTGCTTATTGCCGTCTTCGAGGCCTGAACCCCACATCATGATGCAGTTGTCGAGAAGGGTGCCATCGCCTTCCCGAAGGCTGTGCATTTTTTTCACCATGTAGGCGAACTGAGAGATGTTGAAGGCGGTGATCGCAGCGACTTTTTGGACCTTTTCCGACTGGTTGTTGTGATGGGTTTGGGAATGATGCTCGTCTTTGAATCCGAGCTCTGGATACGACACGCCATTGGGAGTGGAGCCAATGTAGGTGCTGACACGGGTGGTGTCGGTTTGGAACGCCAGGACGTTGAGGTCGCACATGATTTGCATGTATTCGCTGCGCTTGTCGCCCTCGGGGATTTTGATTTCGATCGGAGGCGAATCTGATGATTTGCGTTTGCTTGGAGCGACGCCTGCTTTTTCTAGAGCGGCTTCTTTTTGGCGATACTCGATGGCGGCGATGCGGCGCTCGACCGCGCGGACACTGTCGAGGTATTCGTCGAGTTTGTGTTGATCGTTCTGGGGCAGTTTTCGACGCAGGTCTTTTGCTCCGCCGATGACGAGATCGAGCATCTGGCGATCCAGCGGGTCGGTTTGGGAGGTGGTTCCGGGCTGGCTGGGCTTGCCGAAAAGGCGATTGAGAACGCTGCGGGGGTTGGTTTCTGCCGGGAGAGCTTGGGTAGGCGAGCGGAAGCTGCAGTGGGAGTAGTAGCCTTCGTTCAGGCCCTCCTGGTTTTCTTTATGGGTTTGCGGCATGGTGGCCAACTCAAGGGACGGTAGGGAGGTGAGGGCGCCGATGTAGTTGGCGGCGATTTGATCCGCTGAGATGGAGATGTTGATGCGGTTTCGCGTATCCGCGTCCGGCAGTTGGGCGGTGAGCCAAGTTGAGAGTTCAAGCGCATGGGGAGCGCCGTTGAAGGGAGCGATTGGAATGCCTGAGATGCCTTTCATCAGGAGGCACTGGTTGAGAACGGGGCGCAGTGATTCGAGGGCTGGAGGCGGCGACGAAAGGAAGCTCTCCGGGCTGGCGGGCCAAAATTGATCCATGATGACGCCATGTGGCATGTACATGAATCCGAGACGGACCGGAGCTTTGAAAGGCTTGCCCTTGGCGACTTCTGCCCAGCCCATGGTTTCCAGGAGGGGGAGGGCGAGGGAGGCTCCGAGGCCTTTGAGGCAGGTGCGGCGATCGATGAGGAGGTTGCTTCTCATGGGCTAAATTCTTTGGTGCGATGGTTGAGGAAGGGATAGCTGGTGATCACTTCGGTGATCAGGGTCTGCATGCGGTAGTCTTCTTTGGCGATGGTTTTCATGAGGCCATCCACCACGATTTCATCATAGCCTTCGAGTTGGCGGCAGAGCGCATAGGCCATGAGTTTCTCGGTGAGGTTCCGTGCCAGTTCGGCTTTTCGTGTAGCGATGATGACCTTCAGTTCTTTGGGGGTGGAGAAGTGTTTTTTACCGGGGAGTTCGCCAGCGGCGTCGATAGCACCGCCGGTATCGTCTTGATCGCGCCAGCGGCCGATGGCGTCGAAATTCTCGAGGCCGAAGCCGATGGGGTCGAGGATTTTGTGGCAGTTGGCGCAGACGGATTCGGTGCGGTGGAGTTCGGTGCGCTGGCGGAGGGTGAGATTGGCGACGGACTTTTGATTTTGTTTCTCGAGGGTGGGGACATTGGGTGGGGCTGGGGGGACGTGGTCGCCGAGGACTTGTTCGAGGACCCAGACGCCGCGTTTGACGGGGCTGGTGCGATTGGGAAAGGAGGTGGTGGCGAGGATGCCGGGCATGGTCAAGATGCCTCCGCGATTGGTGTCCTTGAGGCTCACCTTGCGCATCTCCGGGCCGGTGACGGTTTTTTCCATATCGTAAAGGGCGGCGAGGGTTTCGTT
This sequence comes from Verrucomicrobiaceae bacterium, assembly GCA_947440575.1. Lineage (GTDB taxonomy): Bacteria > Verrucomicrobiota > Verrucomicrobiia > Verrucomicrobiales > Verrucomicrobiaceae > JAGRPD01. Next base: position 3,676 of record CANETF010000133.1, on the reverse strand, counting down.
GAGGAAGGTGAAGTCGCTATCGACGAAACTGACGACGCTGCGATTCTCACGCACCATGCTGTCAAAGAACAGTCGGGCTTCGTCATACATGGCATTACGCATCTGATTGGTCATCAGGGGGAATTTGGTGGTGTCGAAGGTTTTGGTGCGGAGGGAGTCCAAACCCAGCCATTGGGCGCCGAAGCCGTCAAACAGAGCGCGGGATTTTGGGTCTTGGAGGAGGCGCTTGACCTGTGATTTGAGGATGGCTGCCTCATGGAGCTTGCCGCTTTCGGCGAGAGCTGAGAGTTCTGCGTCGGGCATGGTTGCCCAGAGGAGGTAGGACAAGCGCGATGCCAGTTGGAAATCGTCCAAAGGCACAATGGAGGGGCCTTCGGGGGCTGTCTTGGCCGGGGTGATGAAGAGAAACTGGGGAGAGACCAGGATGGCTTTGAGCATGAAGCCGAGAGAGTCGGCATAGGAGCGTTTGTTGTTTTGGGCGAGAGTGAAGACGTCCATGAGGACATCGAGTTCCGTTTCGGATGGGGGGCGGCGGTATGCGTTTCGGGCGAGAGAGCGAGCGACGTTTCGGGCTGCCATTCGGAGGTCGGTTCCGGGTGCGGGTGGTTCGCCGAACAGGCGTTTTTCGGTGTTGGTGAGCGACGCGTTTTTGGGGGATCGAATCTGATCGAGGACATCGTTGGCGATGCTGAGATACTGCTCCGATTGGAGCGGTGAGAGTGTGTTCAAGTAGCCCTCGCCGAAGACTTCATCGGGCAATTCGGCAGCGATGGCGGGATCGACGCCGAAGAGATCGCGCAGGGTATTGCCGTATTCGGTCTTGGTGAGGCGGCGAATGACAAAGGGGCCCGGGTCTTTAGGGCTGAGGTATTTGAGGGTGCCGATCAGGTTGAGGAACTTTTGCCGCTCGGAATCTGAAGGTTGGTTGTCTGCGTCTTCGGGAGGCATGTCGTGGGCCTTCACGTTGGCAAGGGCCTGCTTCCAATGCCGACGGGAGGTGGTGCTGCCGGGATTCTTGAGGGCGGAGAGGTAGTCGAGACCGGCCTTTCTTCTTTTATTACTGTGGCATTCGGCGCAGTAGGTTTTGACGAAGGGGGTCACGCCCTCGATGAAGGCTTTTTTGGGGTCTGTGGTTGGTGGGCTGGGGCTGGTCTTGGCTGGGGTCTGGGAGTGGGCGGTTGAGATCAGCGAGAGCAGGACCATCCAGAGGGTGAGGAAGGTCGTGGGAAGGTGAGGGGGCTTGGCGGGGGTGGAACGCATCTGCAAAAGGGCCAGAGGGCTACGAGGGAACAGGCTGGTCTCTATCTTTGTAGAGCCTTGTTCGACGTGTGTGGATGCGTTATTTTGACGCCCTAGCTGCCCACGATTTGGAGCAAGGCGACTTTGAAGATGAGATCGCTGTTGGGTGGGATTTTGTCACCGACGGCGCGGTTGCCGTAGGCGAGGCGAGCGGGGATGAAGAGTTCCCATTGGTCGCCGGGTTTCATCAGCCTGAGGGCCTCTGACCATCCTGCGATGACTTGGCCGACGCCGAAGGTGGCGGGGACGCCGCGTTCGATGGAGCTATCGAATACGGTGCCGTCGGTGAGGGTGCCGCGGTAGTGAACCATGACGGAGTCGAAGAAAGAGGGAGAGCGGCCGTCTGCGGGGCCGGAGGCGAGCACGCGGTATTGTAGGCCGCTGGAGGTGGTGATTTTGCCGGTGCTGTCCGGGGTGGGGGATGCAGCAGGCGGGGTGGCGCTGGTGGTGGGGACGGGGGAAGCGGCGGGTTGAGGGGGAGGGTCTTTGGGGAGGGGGACGGCCTCCTTGAGGGGAGCGGTTTTGCAGCTGGCGGCGAAGAGGAGGAGGGCGGGAGAGAGGCGTGAGAGGGAGGAGTTCATGGAGGAGGTTTGGATGGGGGTGAGGCGGGAATTGGGTGTTTAGATGAATGGCGGCGGGCGAGGATGGGCTCAAGCGCTATGTTGAGGGTGAATCGATGCTACGGGGTGGCGTTCCATTTCATGCAGCGGAAGGGGTGGTCGTCGATGAGGTTGGGGCGGAGGCCGGTGAGGCGGTCGGGGTGGTAGAACTGGACGCCGACGTAGTAGTAGATGGGAAGGAGGACAGTGTCCTGGGTGACGAGGAGGTTTTCGGCCTGGGCGAGGGTGGTGTTGCGCTGGGTGGGATCGGCGAGGGTGGCGGCGTGGGCGAGGAGGCGGTCGTAGTCGGGGTTTTTCCAGCCGGTGCGGTTGTTGCCGGAGGTGCTGAGGAACATTTCGAGGAAGGTGTTGGGGTCGTTGTAGTCGCCGACCCAGCTTGAGCGGCACATTTGGTATTGGAGGGCTTTCATGGAAGCGAGGTAGATTTTCCACTCCTGTTTGACGATCTGGACTTGGACGCCGAGGTGCTCTTTCCACATGCTTTGGAGTTCGACTGCGATGTTGGTTTCGACGGTTTTTGGGAAGTAGAGGTATTCGATGCGGGGGAGGCCTTTGCCGTTGGGGTAACCGGCTTCGGCCAGGAGGGTGCGGGCTTTGACGGGGTCGAAGTCGAGGCCGGGCGGCGGGGTGTAGCGATCGGCGCCGGCGCCGGGTAGGGTGAGGGCCCAGGCGGGGAGCTCGCCGAGTTGGGTGATTTTTTCGGTGATGCGTTTGCGGTCGATGGCGTGGGTGAAGGCCTGGCGGACTTTGGGGTGGTCGAAGGGTGGGGCGTTGACGTTGAAGCGGGTGAAGTAGGTGCCGAGGAAGGGGCCGGTGTGGAACCAGGGTTTGGTTTTGAGAGTGGCGGTGAGGGAGGTGGGGACCATGCCTTTGTCCATGATGAGGTCGGCCTCGCCGGTGAGGAAGTAGTTGATGGCGGTGTTGGGCTCGGAGATGGGGAGGACTTCGATGGTCTTCATGGCGACGTTGGCGGCGTCCCAGTAGCGGGGGTTTTTGCGGAGGCGGAGGTGGTCGTCAAGTTTCCAGGAATCGAGGAGGTAGGAGCCGTTGCAGACGATGTTGTGGGGTTTGAGCCAGGCACCGCCGTGTTTTTCGATGGTGGGGAGGTGGACGGGGGCGAGGGTGGCGAAGGCGCAGAGGTCGATGAAGTAGGGGGTGGGGTTTTGGAGGGTGACGGAGAGAGTGAATGGGTCGGGAGCGGAGATGCCGACCTGGGAGAAGTCGGTGAGAGTGCCGGCGTTGTAGGCGGCGGCGTTGGAGATGACGTGGAGTTGGGAGGCGTAGTCGGCGCCGAAGGCGGGGTCGAGGACGCGCTGCCAGGAGCGGAGGAAGTCGGTGGAGGTGACGGGGTCGCCATTGCTCCATTGAGCGTTGGGGCGGAGGTGGAAGGTGTAGTGTTTTTTGTCGGGCGAGACTTCCCAGCGTTCGGCAATGCCGGGGCCCGGGGAGCCGGCTTCGTTGATGCGGCAGAGGCCTTCGAACAAGGCGGAGGAGATGCGCATGCCGACCTGGTCGGTGACGACGGCGGGGTCGAAGGATTCGGGTTCGGCGCCGTTGATGAAGACGAGGTCGGCGCGGTCGCGGGCGGGGCCGCAGGCGGCGAGGGTGAGGCAGAGGAGGGTGAGGGCGGCGAGGCGAGGCACGCGGGAGTGTAACCTGGGATGGGGGCTCGTAAACTGTGGGGTGGGGAATTTACACGCCTGGGACAGGCGTGGTACTTTGGGGGTAAGGCGAGCCAGCGGCTCGCTCCACGGGGG
>CANETF010000132.1 GCA_947440575.1 Verrucomicrobiaceae bacterium | reverse complement strand
TCGGGAACGGGTGGCGGGGGTGGAGGAGGGGGCGGGCGGCCCTGGCGTTTGGCCATGAGATGGGCCCAGAGGTCGTGCTTGACGAGCATGATGAGGGGGACTCCGGGGCGGAGGCCGTGGAAACCGGTGTCTTGATAGTCGGCGAGGTCGATTTGGGCGAGAATGGCGTTGCGTTGAGTGTCTTCGGCGATGATGATGTCGCCCTTCAGATGGACTGGAGGGATGGCGTGGTAACCGACATTGGGGAGGGTGCGGAAGTACCAGGGGAGGGGCCAGCCTTGGTCGCGATTGATGACCTGGATGGAGGGAGGAGAGTCGGGTTTGAGATCGGCGAGATCGCGGACGGTGGTGACGAGTTGGAGGAGGTTGGTGGTGGTGTGGGAGTAGACGTAGGGGTTGCGGGGATCGGCCTTGTAGGGGCCGATGGCGAGCATGGATTCATCGCAGAGGTGGTAGACGCCGAGGCCGATGGCGACTTGGAAGCAGAGGTTGGGTAAGCCTTTGTCGAAGATGCCCCAGAGCGCGGCGGCGCCGACACCGGCGAGGAGGGTGAGAGCGGACTGGGCGGTAAGGATGGACCAGGGGGTCTTGTAGGCAAGGATGGAGTAGGCGGTGAAGAGGCCGAGGGTGTAGAGACTGAGGAAGACGAGGAAGCGGTGTTTTTTGCCGTCTTTGTGGGTGCCGAAGAAAGCGTGGAGGATGCCGACGAGACCGAGTCCACCGATGAGGGCCTCCGTCCAGACGAGGCCATCTTTGCGCCAGAAGATGAGGGTCAGGTAGTAGTGCCAGGGTTTCTCATGGCCGCTGCCTTCGGAGCGATGGAGGTAGTTGGCATAGGTGACGATGCTTTCTTTGACGCTGAACCAGTCGCGAAAGAAGCCGGAGTAGGAGGCGACGGAGACGAGGACGGAGGAGATGAACAGGATGTGCCAGGGTTTCCACTGGGAGGGGCGGCGGTTGAAGCTGGAGAGACGGAGGCGTGCGGAATCGCGATCCTGGATGAAGAAGCAGGCGAGGGTCCAGGCGATGAGGGCGGAGGCGACATTGAGGACGAAGGTTTCCTTGGTGGCATGTTGGAAGCCGATGGAGGCGCCGCAGAGGATGAGCCAGAGTCGATTGCCAGTGAGAGACCAGCGCCACCAGGAGGCGAGGGAGAGAGCGACGAGGAGGGCGAAGAGCATCTCCATGATATAGTAGCGGCTGTAGAAGACCATCATCGGAGAGACGGCGGTGAGCAGCATGGCGATGAGGGTGGCGCGACCTCCTAGGAGAGAGAAGAAGAGGAGGGAGCAGAGGATGACAGCGATGCCGCATAGGGCGGGGATGTGGCGGAGGTCGGCTTCGGTCCAGGTTTCGGGGGCGCCCCAGCGGGCGATTTTGGCGTAGACCCAGGAGGCCTGATGGAGGCCGGGGCCGTGGTAGTCGGAGGGGTCGTAGTCGAAGCCTTTGCCAGTCCAGAAGTCGGCGAATTTGGTGGCGAGGATGGCCTCGTCAGTGTGCATGGGGCGGGCGTCGAGAGCGACGGTGCGGTAGTAGGTGCCAAGACCGAGGGAGAGCGCCAACAAGAGGATGAGGGCGGGCAATGAGAGGCGGTCGTTTTTCTTGGCCATGGACGGGTGCAGTGGAACGGCAGGGGGCGGGACTGTCAAGCGGGGAGGGACGGGAATGCGCGGCGTCGGCTGGGGCGGGCGTGGAAGGTCGCATGGAATGGATTGCGACTAGACCAAGGGGCATCGAGGTGTCAGAGTAGGGGGATTTTTGCTGCATGCCATCGCGCTATCGACTTGCTGAACATCCTGACTTCACGGAAACGTTGAGTCGGGAAGATTTGGCGGTGCTGGTGGAGAGGGGATCGCTGGGGCGGGGGGAGATTTGTGAGGATGTGGAGAGCGGGCGGTCGCACACGGTTGGGGAATTGACGCAAGGGCGGGTGGGCAGTTCGGCTGGTGGGTCGCGGATTGGGCGGCCTGCGTATGTGGAGATCCGGGCGGATGGGGTCCGGAGTGAGGAGTTGGAGGAGGACGAGGGAGAAGAGGACGGGGACGAGGAGGAGGAGGATGGGTTTCTTTACACCTCGAGTGGTGAGCGGATTTTGTATCACGGGAATCCTTCGTGGCTGAGTTATTCGAAGGCGCTTTTTCTGGCGGTGCTACTGGCGGTGTCGGGCGCTTTGGCGGTGCCGTTTGGGCTGAGGTATGCGGCGTTGGGCTTTCTTTGCTCGTCGTCGGTGGTCTTGTGCGTGGGGATTGCGAGGTTTTCGCGGGATTATTTTGTGACGGAGGATCGGGTGGAGGTGCTGTGGGGATTGATCGGGCGGAGTTCGAAGGAGGTGCGGATCCGGGATATTCGGTCGATTGATGTGCGGGAGGGCTGGATCACGGGTTTGCTGGGGCTGGGGAGTGTGGACTTTTCGTCGTCAGCGAATGCGGGGATCGAGGTGGCGTTTGATCATGTGCGGAAGGCGCACCGGATTAAGGAACTGGTGCGGCGGTTGCAGCGGTTGGATGACGGGGACGATGATTAGGAATTTCGGGCCTCGATTTCGGTGATGGCCCAGGTGGCGTGTTCGGCGATGAGGGGATGGGGGTCGGTGGCGGCGGTTTGGAGGGCGGGGAGATCGCCGAGGGAGCCGGTGTTGCCGAGGGCGACGCAGACGTTGCGGAGGAATGCGGGGCGTTTGATGCGTTTGATGGGGCTTTTGGCGAAGAGGGAGCGGAAGGCCTGGTCGTCGAGGGCGAGGAAGTCGCGAAGGCGGTGGTTGAAGATGGTGGTGCGGGCTTGGAAGGTGGCGTCGCTGGAAGTCTGGGCGAAGCGGTTCCAGGGACAGGCGTCGAGGCAGTCGTCGCAGCCGTAGATGCGGCCGCCGAGGGCGCGGCGGAACTCGAGGGGGATGGGGCCTTTGCTTTCGATGGTGAGGTAGGAGAGGCAGCGGCGGGCGTCCATCTGACGGGGGGCGGTGATTGCCTGGGTGGGGCAGGCGGTGATGCAGCGGGTACAGGAGCCGCAGTGGTCGGGGGATTTCTTGTCCGGGGCCAGGTCGAGGGTGGTGATGATTTCAGCGAGGAAGAACCAGGTGCCGAGCTGGCGGTGGATCTGCATGGTGCTTTTGCCATTCCAGCCGAGGCCGGCTTCACTGGCGAAATCGCGTTCGAGGACGGGGCCGGTATCAACGTAATGGCGTTGGCGACCGCCTAGTTCGATGAGGAAGGCGTCGAGCTGCCAGAGGCGTTTTTCGATGGTGTCGTGGTAGTCGTCATTCCAGGCGTAGCGGGCGATACGGTAGGAGTCGTCGGGTTCTGGGCGGGCGGGGCCCTGCCAGTAGTTGGTGGCGAGGACGATGAGGGATTTGGCGTCGGGGACGAGGAGGCGGGGATCGGAGCGGCGGTCTAGGTTTTTGGCCATCCAGGCCATGTCGCCGTATTTGCCGTCGGCGACCCATTGCTCGAAGATGTGGCGATGGGCGGCAGGAGCGGCAGGGGCGATGCGGCAGTCGGCGAACCCGAGGGAGAGTGCACGCTGGCGGATTTGGGACATGAGGTCGTCGGGCACTCGTGAAGGTGCGAGTTGGGAGGGGTTTGGGCGAGGGCTTTTTTGGTGGCGGGAGGAAAATGCGGCAAAGGGGTGGACAGGGGGACGGGGATGGGCAAGCTAGGGGCTGAATTTACCTTTATGAGCACTTTTTCGACCCAACTGACCGAAGACATGAAAACCGCGATGCGTGCCAAGGACACGGTGACGCTGAATGTGGTGCGCAATTTGAAGTCGGCGCTGAAGTATGCGGCGATTGAGAAGTTGGGAGCTGAGGGAGAGCTTGATGATGTGGAAGCGATCGCAGTGGTGCGGAAGGAGATGAAGAAGATGCAGGACAGCGTGGAGGGCGCGGAGAAGGCGGATCGGCCAGAGGCGGTGGCGGCGGCGAAGGCGGAGATTGCAGTGCTGGAGCGTTATTTGCCGGCGGCGATGAGTGCGGAGGATCTTGAGGCCCTGGTGGATGCGGTGATTGCCGAGGTGGGAGCGACTTCGAAGAAGGAAATGGGAGCGGTGATGAAGGTGCTGCAGGAGAAGGCGGCGGGGCGGGCGGACAATCGGTTGCTCTCGGCGGCGGTGGGCAAGCGGTTGGTTTAGAGCAGTTTAAGAAAAAATGTTTTTGTGTGAAACCTCTGGTGAGTTCGGGGGTTTGACTGTTTGTGATGAACCCACTTGAACCTCAAGATCCGCTTTGGAAGCTGCTCGGCAAAGGCCGGGAGGTGGATGTGCGGCCCAATTTTGTGCAGAATGTGGTGAGGGAGGCTCGCCAGACGCCGCAGGAGCGTGGTTGGTGGGTGGGGGTGAAAGCCTGGTGGACTGATGCGACAGGGATGGTGTCGGTTGGTCGATTGGTGGCTGGGGCGGCGGTGCTGGTGGTTTTTGGGATGGTTGCGGTGAGTGGGTTGAAGGATTCGGCGGTGGAGGTTCCGGTCGTGGTGGTGGCTGAGCCGGAGTCCAGTGCTGCTGCGGTGGAGGCGCCGTTGGTGCCGGAGGTGGAGACGCAGTTGGAGAGTTTGGATTATTTGGATGAATTGCTGGCGCTTGAGGACACGAGCGCGTTGTCGGATCGTGAGATTGCTTATTTGCTGTATTAGAGCCGTTCAGAGGGCCGAGTTGGGATAGGTGGTTGAATGTGGGAGGTCCGGCATTAAAGATGCTCTCTTTCTTTCCTGGAATGCCACAAACTGACTCTTCTGCCGTGCTTCAACCTGCCGTGTTGCGGGATTTGGGCTTTGATCTTCTGCAAGCTGACCTGCGTTACCTGATGGACGCCTATCGCAAGACGTTGCGGCGTCTGGGGGAGGGAGCTTTGGCGGATCGGTTGCCCTGGGGTGATGATGAGATTGTGGGGCCGGAAGGGGTGAATGGGCGTGCGCTGGGTCAGGCGTATTCGATCGCGTTTCAGTTGCTGAACATCGTGGAAGAGCGTGCGGCAGCGCAGGTGCGGCGGTTGCGGGAGAAGGAGTTGGGGCCGGAGGCGGAGAAGGGGCTGTGGGCGGATAATTTGAAGCAGATGCTGGCGCAGGGGTTGGCAGTTGAGGAAGTGTTGGAAGCGTTGAAGTCGGTGCGGGTCGAGCCGGTGCTAACGGCGCACCCGACGGAAGCGAAGCGGGAGACGGTGGGGGAGCGGCATCGGGAGATTTACAGCCTCATGAATCGGCATGAGAATGCGGCGTATACGGATCGTGAACAGGAGCGCTTGGGGAGGCAGATTGAGGTGGAGTTGGAGGCGTTGTGGCGGACGGGAGAGATTCATGTGACGCGGCCGTCGATTCAGGCGGAGTTGCAGAATGCGATGCATTATTTGAGGGAGGTGTTTCCGGAGGCGTTGGCGAGGGCGCATGTGCACTTGCGTGAGGCGTGGGAGGCGGCGGGGCTGGATCCGAAGGCGGTGGATGAGCTGCCGCCGTTGGTGCGCTTTGGGACGTGGATTGGCGGGGACCGGGATGGGCATCCGTTTGTGACGCATGAGGTGACGCGTGCGTCATTGAGGTCCCTACGGAAGAATGCGTTGAGGGTGCAGAGGCGGGCGATGGAGAAGCTGGGGCATCATTTGCCGTTGAGCGTGTTGTTTCAGAAGGTGCCGGAGGTTTTGGTGAAGTTGAAGGAGCGTTTGGTGGCGGAGTTGAAGGAGGCGCCGGGGGTGGATGTGGATTACATTCGGGAGCGGAACCGGGAAGAGCCGTGGCGTGAGGTGGCGTTCTTGATGCGGGCCAAACTGGTGGTGGCGTCGGAGCATCCGACATCGGCGGCGGGGTATCGGCATCCGGAAGAGTTGCTGGCGGATGTGGAGTTGCTGGCGGAGTCGCTGCGTGAGGTGGGGAGTGAGGCTTTGGTGGAGCAATGGATTGTGCCGTTGAAGCGGCAGATTCATGCGTTTGGATTTCATTCGGCGGTGTTGGATGTGAGACAGAATTCGGCGTTTCACGAGAAGGCGATGGCGCAGTTGCTCGAAATGGCGGGAGTGCCTGAAGGGGGGAGTTTTGCGACGTGGCCGATTGAGAAGAAGCGGGCATTGCTGGAAGAGGAATTGAAATCGCCGAGGCCGTTCTTGGCGCCTGGGCTATCGGCGGGGCCTGAGGCGGACACGGTGCTGGCTTGCTATCGAGTGCTGGTGGAGCATCGGGATCAGTATGGTTTGGAAGCGTTGGGGTCTTTGATTGTGTCGATGACGCGCAATGTGGAGGATTTGTTGACGGTGTATGTGTTGGCGCGTGAGGCCGGGTTGGCGGACTGGAAGGATGGCGGATTGTGTTGTTCGATGCCGGTGACGCCGTTGTTTGAGACGATGGGTGACTTGGAGGCGGGGCCTGGGATTACGGAGGCCTTTTTGAAGCATCCGGTGACCGTGCGCAGCATGGCGGGGCAGGTGGCACCGAGTTTTCAAATGATGGTGGGTTACTCGGACTCGAACAAGGATTGCGGAATTTTGGCGAGTCAGTGGGCGATTCACCGGGCACAACGGGAGTTGAGCGAAGCGACTGCGAAGCTGGGGGTCAACGCGGTGTTTTTCCATGGTCGTGGTGGGACTGTGGGGCGGGGAGCGGGGCCGACGCACTGGTTTATGGATGCGATGCCGCAGGGGGCGTTGGGGGGATTTTTGCGGATGACGGAGCAGGGGGAGACGATCGCGCAGAAGTATGCGCACATGAACTCGGCGGTTTACAATGTGGAGGTCTTGATGGCATCGGCGGCGTCGACGACGGCGAGGCATCGGTCGGGGCAAGGGAAGGTGGAGTCGATGGGAGCTGTAGTGGAGAAGTTGGCGGGGTGGAGCACGGAGACCTATCGGGCCTTGTTGCATGCGGAGGGTTTCATGACGTTTTACCGGAATGCGACGCCGATTGATGCGTTGGAGAATTCGAGGATCGGGTCGCGGCCGGCGCGGCGGACGGGGCAGCCGTCGCTGGAGGATTTGCGGGCGATTCCGTGGGTGTTTTCCTGGACTCAGAGTCGGTTTTATTTGCCGGGATGGTATGGGGCGGGTTCGGCTTTGAAGCGACTGATGACAGAGGACCCTGAGGGATGGGCGCTGGTGGAGGGGAACATGAAGAAGGATCCGTTTTTGAGGTATGTGATGACGAACATTGAGAGTTCGTTGGTGAGTGTGAACATGGACTGGATCCGGGAGTATTCGAGTTTGGTGCCGGATACGGCGGTGAGGGATCGGTTTTTGGCGCAGATCCTGGGTGAGTTGGCATTGACTCAGGAGATGGTGAATCATTTGTTCAAGCGTCCGTTTGCGGAGAGGCGCCCGAGGTTGGCGTTCACGCTGGCGCTACGAGAGGAGCCGTTGCATGTGTTGCATCGGCAGCAGATTGAGTTGCTGAAGGTGTGGCGGGCGAAGGTCGCGGAGGGCGATGCGGTGGGGGCAGAAGGGATGATCCCGGATTTGCTGGTTTCGATCAATGCGCTGGCGTCGGGATTGAGGACTACGGGTTGATCGGTCCGTCCTGTTTTTCTGGTGTCTAAGGAATTGACGATGGGGCGGGAACATGGGACAAGGGAGGGTTTTATGAAAGGGAACCAAAAGAACAGGTTTGAACGGCCGGCGAAATGGGCATCGGCATTGCTGGCAGGGGTTTTGTTGAGTCACTGCGAGAAACCGACCGCCCCAGTGCTGCCGCCGCCGTTGGTGCAGGTGAAGGAGGTGAGCCAATCAAAAGTGGAACGCTCGACCACGTTCATTGGGAAGCTGGACTCGCCGCAGAACGTTGAGGTGAGAGCCCGGGTGGAGTCCTTTTTGGACAAGATTTTGTTTGAGGAGGGCAGTGAGGTCAAAGCGGGTGACCTGCTGTTTGAACTGGATAAGAAGCCTTACGAGGAGAAGTTGGCGGCGGCCAAGGGAGCGTTGGCGCAGGCGCAAGCGGGACTGAGCAAGAGCAAGATTGATGTGCCGAGGTTGAAGGCGCTGGTGGCGCAAAATGCAGCACCTCAGCGTGAGCTGGATGCGGCGCTTTCAAACGAGGAAGCGGATGCGGCGAACGTGGCTTCGGCAGAGGCCAAGGTGAAGTCGGCGGAGTTGGATCTGGGGTATTGCGAGGTGAGGGCTCCTTTGTCAGGACGGATTGGGGCGAAGGCGGTTTCGGTGGGGAGTCTGGTTGGGAAGGGCGAGCCTACCCTATTGGCGACGATTTCGCAGGTGGATCCGATTTGGTTTTACTGTTCCATCAGTGAAGTGGACTACTTGAATGCTGAAAGGTTGGCGAGTGAGGTGGGACGCAAATTGGGTGATCTGCCGGCGCATTTGATTCTTGCCGATGGATCGCAGCATCCGGATGCGGGCAAGTGGGTTTTTGTGGATCGCGTGGTGGATATCACGACAGCGACGATTCGGATACGAGCTGAGTTTCCGAACTCCAGCCGGGCCTTGCGTCCAGGCATGTTTGCGCGTGTTAAAGTCAGTCTGCCGAGCGACGAGGAGCGCATCCTGGTTCCAGAGCGCGCGTTGGTGGAACTTCAGGGGAAGAGTTTTGTTTGGGTGGTCAGTGCGGATGGCAAGGCGAGTCAGAGACCGGTGGAAGTGGCTGCGACACGATATGGGGCGAATGTGATTGTCCTGAAGGGGTTGGAGGTCGGGGAGCGAATTGTGGTCGAGGGATTGCAGAAGTTGCGTGAGGGTGCGCCGGTGCAGGCGATGACAGCGGAGGGGATGGCGGCGGCGGCTGCAGCGAAAGCAGCTCAGGCGCCGGAAGCGAAGGAAGAAACCAAGAAGGGTAAGGAGTAACGAGTATGGCTGACTTCTTCATTCGCCGCCCGATTGTTGCGATGGTCATCGCCATCCTCACGGTGATCGTTGGTTTGATATCGCTGGCCCGGTTGCCGATTTCTGAGTATCCGCCGGTCAGTCCGACGATGATTCAGGCGACCACGACGTATCGGGGCGCGGCGGCGGAGGCGGTGATGGAATCGGTGGCAACGCCGATTGAGTCCAAGGTCAACGGTGTGGACAAGCTGCTCTACATGCAGTCGTTCAATGCCAACGACGGCAAGATGACCTTGAACATGTATTTCGATGTGGGTACGGATGTGGACATCATGCAGGTCAATGCGCAGAATCGCGTGGGGCAGGCGGAAGCGCAGTTGCCGGAGGCGGTGAAGAAAGAGGGGGTGATTGTGAATCGATCCAGTCCGGACATTTTGATGGTGATCGGATTGAATTCGCCGAAGGGCACCTACGATGCGACCTTTTTGGGGAACTACTGTGACATCAATCTGGTGGATGGCATCAAGCGGGTGAAAGGGGTGGGGGATGTGAAGAATTTCACGGCGCAGGATTATGCGATGCGGGTTTGGTTGAGGCCAGACAAGTTGATGGTTTTAGGGGTGACTCCACAGGACATCTCGAATGCGATTCGGGAGCAGAATGCGCAATCGCCAGCGGGCCGTGTGGGGGCGGAACCGGCGCCGGCGGGACAGGAGATGCAGTTCAACGTGCGGGCGCAGGGATTGCTGAAGGATCCGAAGGAGTTTGAGGAGATCATCATTCGTTCGAATGCGGATGGTTCGCAGGTGAAGATCAAAGATGTGGCGCGGGTTGAGCTTGGAGCACAGACTTATGATTTGCGGGCGCGACTGAACAAGACGCCAGCGGGAGCGATTGGGATTTATCTGGCGCCGGGGGCGAATGCGATCGAGACGGCGGGAAATGTGCGGAAGATTTTGGAGGAGGCCAAGACGCGGTTCCCGGCCGACATGGAGTATGAAGTGACGCTCGATTCGACATTGCCGATCAAGGCGTCGATGGAGGAGATTGTGCATACTTTGTTTGAGGCGGTGCTGCTGGTGCTGCTGGTGGTTTATGTGTTCTTGCAGAGTTTCCGGGCGACGATCATCCCGATGTGCACGGTGCCGGTGTCCTTGCTGGGGGCCTTCATTTTGTTCCCGGCACTCGGGTTTAGCATCAACGTGCTGACGATGTTTGGGCTGGTGTTAGCGATTGGGATTGTGGTGGATGACGCGATTGTGGTGGTGGAAGCGGTGCAGCATCACATTGAGCACGGGATGAGTCCGGTGGAAGCGACACGACAAGCGATGAAGGAAGTGTCGGGGCCGGTGGTGGCGATTGGTCTAGTGTTGTGCGCTGTGTTTGTGCCGGTGGCGTTCATGGGTGGGGTGACGGGGCAGTTGTACAGTCAGTTTGCGCTGACGATTGCGGTGGCGGTGGTGTTCTCAGTGATCAATGCGTTGACGTTGAGTCCGGCGTTATCGGCGTTGTTGTTGAGGAAGCCGACGCCTGGACGGGGGCCGATTGCGGCATTCTTCAAGATGTTCAACCGGACGTTTGACTGGGTGACGGAGCGCTACGGCCGGATTGTGAGTGGGATGGTGCGGAAGGCGACTTTTTCGATGCTGTTGCTGGTGGTGGTGATGGGTGGGATTTTTGTGTTGGGCAAACACGTGCCCGGTGGGTTTATTCCGGACGAAGACAAGGGGTTTTTGTTTGTGGCGGTGCAACTTCCCGAGGGGGCGTCTTTGCAGCGCTCGGACAAGATCCTGAAGCAAGTGGAAGAGATTGTGTTGAACACGGAAGGGGTGAGGTCGGGGCTGGGGCTGGCGGGGTTGAACATTCTGAACACGTTGAACTTTCCCAATTCGGCGATGATGTTTGTGGGTTTGGACGCGTGGGAGGAGCGCAAGGATCCGGCTTTGCATGCGAAGGCGATCGCTCAGGGGTGGAACAAGAAGTTTGCTGCGATCCCCGGGGCGCGGGTGATGGCATTTGGGCCGCCGCCACTGCCGGGTTACGGCAACGTGTCGGGTTTCACGATGCAATTGCAGGATCGTTCGGGTGGGTCGGTGGAGCAGTTGGCGGGTTACATCAAGCAACTTCAGATGGAAGTGTCGAAGCGGCCTGAATTGGCCGGGATCAATACGACGTTTAATCCAGCGACACCTCAGGTGAGTGTGGAGTTGGATCGGGAAAAAGCGCGGACGCTGGGGGTGCCGGTGGACAGCATTTTCCAAACGTTGCAGGCGTATTTGAGCGGCATGTATGTCAATGATTTCGTGCGGTTTGGGAAAGTGTACAAAGTGTTTCTGCAAGCGGAGCCGGAGTTTTCCAATCAGCCGGAAAAGCTGGGCGATTTTTATGTTAGGAACAGCGGGGGGCAGATGGTGCCGTTGAACACGCTGGTGAAGGTGAGCAAGATGTCGGGGCCGAATTTTGTGAGTCGCTTTAACTTGTACAACTCGGCGGAGATCATGGGGGCCCCGGCGCCTGGTTACAGTTCGGGAGAGGCGATCAAGGCGATCGAGGAGGTGATGAGGACGATGCCGAGTGAGGTGGGTTACGAGTGGTCGGGTCTGACGCTGCAGGAGAAGAAATCGGAAGGGCAAGCAGCGGTGGTTTTTGGTGCGGCGGTGCTGTTTGTGTTTTTGTTGCTGGCGGCGCAGTATGAGAGTTGGGGACTGCCGTTTGCGGTGTTGCTGGCAACACCGACGGTGATTTTAGGATTGATGGTGGGGATGTTTTTGCGGCACTTTGATTTGAATGTGTATGCGCAGATCGGGCTGATCATGTTGATTGGATTGTCGGCGAAGAATGCGATCTTGATCGTGGAGTTTGCGAAGATGAAGCGGGATGAGGGGGTGCCGATTTTGGACGCGGCGATCGAGGGGGCGAGGCTGCGGTTGAGGCCGATTTTGATGACATCGTTTGCGTTCATTTTGGGTTGCGTGCCCTTGATGCTGGCGACGGGGTCCGGGGCGGCTTCGCGGAGCACGATGGGAACCGGGGTGGTGTATGGGATGACGATTGCGACCGTGATTGGATTGTTTTTGATTCCGGTCTGTTATGTGTTTGTGCAGAAGATCATCGAGCGAGGCGGGAAGAAAGTGGCGGCGCCTGCGGTTGCTGAAGGTTCACCGGCTCATTAAAACTTTAGAACAGGACGGGCAGTCGGGACGGTGGGGGAGATTGATGGAGCGGCTGCGGGCTGTGGAGTGGTCGATGGTCAGGAGGCGACCGGCGAGGGGTTCGCCGATGCCGGTGATGAGTTTGATGACTTCCATGGCGCCGAGGCAGGCGGCGGTGCCTGAGACGGCGCCGAAGACGGGGAATTGGCGAGTCCAGGAGGCGGGGACTTCG
>CANETF010000131.1 GCA_947440575.1 Verrucomicrobiaceae bacterium | reverse complement strand
GAGGGGGAGAGGTTGCTGGGGGGGGCGGTGTTTGAGAGGGTGGGGTAGGGGATTGCGGAATGCGGATTGTGGAGAAAGGGTGGAGGGGGTTGACAAGGGTGGGGGGCTTGGTGTGGTGGGGGGGTGCGTTGGTATTTGATTTTTCCGTTTGTGAGCAGCCTGCTTTTTGTGGTGGGGGTGCTGCTGTTTAAGCGGGCAGTGGATTTTCGGGTGGGGGTGTGGCGGACGACGTTTGTTTCGAATGTGGTGGCGGCGGCGGTGTTTCTTTTGCTGCTGCCGATGGGGGGAGAGGTGGTGACGGGGGATCTGTGGCAGGCGGCGCTGGTGGGGATGCTGTTTTTGGCGGGGCAGGTGTTTTCTTTTTTGGCGCTGGATACGGGGGATGTGTCGGTGGTGACGCCGACGATGGGTGCGAAGACGGTGATGGTGGCGTGGCTGAGCACGCTGCTGCTGGGGGTGGCGCTGCCGTGGCAGCTTTGGGCATCGGCGGTGATGAGTTTTTTGGCGATCGCTTTGCTGAACAAGGGCGGTGGGGTGAAGGTGGGGGTGGGGCTGCTGCGGACGATCGGGCTGGCGCTGGCGGCGGCGGGGTGTTACGCGCTGTTTGATGTGCTGGTGCAGAAGTGGTCGCCGGCGTGGGGGGCGGGGCGGTTTCTGCCGGTGATGTTCGGGTTTTGCGCGCTGTTTTCGCTGGGCTTTGTACCGCTGTTTAAGGAGCCGCTGTGGGCGATCCCGCGAAAGGCGTGGCCGTGGCTGATGGGTGGGGCGCTGTGTGTGGCGTTTCAGGCGCTGAGCCTGGTGACAAGCATCGCGGTGTTCGCGGATGGGACAGGGATCAATGTGATCTACAGTGCGCGGGGTCTGTGGAGTGTGATGGCGGTGTGGCTGGTGGGCCACTGGTTTGGGAATCGCGAGCTGGTGTCGGAGTCTGGGGTGCTGGGGTGGCGGCTGGTGGGGGCGGGGATGATGACAGGGGCGATTGTGGTGACTTTGATGCGGTGAGTTCGCAGTTCGCAGTTCGCAGTTCGCGGTTCGCGGTTCGCGGTTTTTGGTTAGTAGACGGTGGTGCTGCCGTTGTCGGGGGAGATGATGAGGGTGCGGAAGTCGGGGGGGAGGTTGTTGGTTTCGTCGGCGAAGCCGTCGGTGAGGAGGGTCATGGTCCAGGTGAGGGAGGGGTCGGGATCGAGGGTGGTGGAGCCGTCCGGGCGGAACTCGATGGCGCTCATGCGGGTTTGGAGGGCGGTGGGGTAGGGGTCGCGGGAGGGGTCGAGGGGGCGTTCGTTGTTGATGACGCTGGAGAGGATGGGGAAGCGGGAGAGGATGACGGTGGATTCGAAGCGCTGGAGTTCGCTGAGTTTGATGAGGCGTTCTTCACGGGCGTCGTAGCCGACGATTTGCCAGGTTTTGTATTGGGGAGTGGGGGTGGTGAGGGAGGGGTCCTGGTTGGAGTAGAAGCGGAGTTCGACGGGCTGGCCACGTTTGATGGCGAGGGAGCGGGCGAGTTGGAGGTCCTGGGAGAGGCGGGTGGCGGCGGCGAGGACCTGCTGGGAGCGCCAGGAGCCGGCCATGCTGCTGGCGACGGCGAGCAGGACGCTCAAAATGGCGGCGGTGACGAGGACCTCCATCACGGAGAATCCATGGGGTCGGCGGCGGTGGAGATGGGAGGCGGGGCGCGGGATCATGGCGCGGAGGCGGTGGAGGGAGTGGGTGATCCGGTGACGGGGGGGAAGAGGCGGCCGGCCTGTCCGTTGAGGAGGACGACCTGAGTCATGACCTGGTGGTCGAGGCGGCGGTCGTTGAGTTCGCGGTCGAGGGTTTCGAGGTCGTTGCTGAAGTTGGCGGCGGTGAGGAAGAGGCCGGACATGAGGCTGACGAGGGATTCGCCCTGGCGGATGGCTTCGGCTTCGGTGAGGTTGTCCCAGACGTCTTCGGAGAGGGCGACGATGGCGATTTCGACGGCGGGAGGGAGCTGATGGCGGGTAGCGGCGCCGAGGGCGGAACCTTGCTCCCATTGATGACGGCGGGAGTCGAAGTGGTAGTTGGGGGCGAGTTGGTAGGGGAGGGTGGAGTTGGAGCCGCCGTTGGCGAGGGTGACGAGGTGGGGGTCGTAGGGGACGACGACGAGGGCGAGGATGTTTTCGGCGACGATGCTGACGCGGCGGTTGAAGGCGGAGCCGCCGGGTTGGCTATTGGCGATGGGGGCCTGGAACCATTCGTAGAGGGTGTTGTTGGAGTTTTGCAGGGCCTGGAGGGGGCGGGGGTAGTCGGGGGGCTGGACGAGGAGGGAGAGTTCGTGGGCGGGCTGGCGATACTCCATGAGGCGGAAGCGGAACTTGCGAGGAGGGGCGGGGCGGCCCTGGCGGGTGGAGGTGAGGAAGTTGGGGAGTTCGGTTTGGTCCTGGCCGAATTCGACGTAGTAGCCCCAGGCACTGAGGGTGTGGGGGAGGGTTTGGTAGTAGGGGGTGTCGCTGTTGTTTTGCAGGGTGCGGCTGCTGCCAGGGAAGCCGAAGGGGCCCTGGAAAAAGACGGCGTGGCCGGAGCTGGAGCGGACGCCGGGAACGAGGGTGCGGGCGGGGCCGGAGACGTAATGGAGGTCGGACTCGGGGAGGAGGGCGGTGGGGATGCCGGTGGGGTTGGTGACGGGGTCGAGATTGGGGACCCAGCGGGGGTGGAGGGTGGCGCGGGAGAGGTTGGTGACGACGGTTTCGAGGGCGCGGCGGCCTTCGAGGTTCTCTCGGACGGCAGAGCGAGTGAGGCGCCAGGCGCTTTGGACGCCCTGGATGGAGACGACGACGGCGACGAGGAGGATGCCGAGGATGGCCATGGCGACGAGCAGCTCCACGAGGGTGAAGGCGCGTGCGGAGCGCGGTCGCAACAGAGCTGGTGGAGGGGGCGGCATTTCTAGGACGAGGATGACGGAGCGGTGGGGCTGGCGTTTACGGGGCCGCTGAGGGTGAGGGTGATGAGGCGTTGGCGATGGCGGAGAGGGTCGTTGAAGGCGGAGGCATCCTGCCAGCGGTCGGTGACGGCAATGCGGAGGCGACGGGTGAAGGGGGAGGGGTCGGATTCGCCGGGGAGTGGCGATGCGGGTTCGAGGTTGGCCTGTGCTGCGAAGGCGATCGGGTTGGTGCCGCCGTTTTGGAGGCGGGAAATGTTTCCCCGGTCGTCGAAATAGAAGGTGGAGGGTTGGGAGAGGTTGGCGAGGATGCCGGTGATGTCATTGCCTATGGCGCGATCAAGTTCGGACTGGTAGACGGCGCGGAGGTGCTGGAAGACGCGAACTTCGGCGGCTTGGCGGCGGGCGGTTTGCAGGGAGGCCATGCCGTTGGGTAGGGTGCCGACGAGGACGAGGACGCCGAAGACGAAGATGGCCATGGCGAAAAGGACCTCTGCCAGGGAGAAGGCGGGGGCGTTGTGTTTTGGAGAGGTGCTGGACGCTTTAAGCTGCACTTTAGGGGGTAAAGGGTTCGGTGGTGAGGGTGCGGTAGCGGTAGAATTCGTCGAGCGCAAGATTGCTGCCGGTTAGGTCGGGAATATTGGGGTCGTTGGGATCCAGATAACGTTCGATGACGGTGGCGCCGCGTTGTTCAGCGGTGATTTTTTCTTTTTCGACGTCCCATTCGTTGGCTGGGGTGGAGCGGGATTTGGAGATGAGCTGGACGCGGTAGTGGACTTTGAAGACGTTGGAGCGGGTGCAGAGGCGGGGGTAGACCTGGGCGTAGGGGGATTCACGGAGGTTGTCGCCGGTGAGTTCGAAGGCGTCGAGTTTGCGGGGGTCGGTGGGGTCGCCATTCCACCACTCGTTGAGTTGGGCGTATTCGATGTTGGCGGGGTCGACGGGAGGGGGGGCGAGGCTGCGGTCGTAGTCGGTTTCAAAGCCTGGGATGCGCTTGGGGAATAGGAAGTAATTGCAGATTTCGGAGGGGTGGAAGAAGGCTTCTCCGCTGGTGAAGCGGGAGCGTAGTGAGGCGAGGGTTTTGTTGACGTCGACTTCGTAGAGGGTTTCGGAGGCATTTGAGGTGGTGGACGAAGCAGGGTCGATTTGGGCTTTAAAGGTCTCGCGGGCGTTGTGGGGGATGGCGGGGATGCGGACGCCTTTGAAGGCGGCGTGGAGGGCGGTGGTGCGCTCGATCCAGGTGAAGGGGACCATTTGGAAGTTGAGGTTGATTTTGCCCTGGGTGGAGAAGGCGGGGCTGAGGAAGGTGGGTTCGACGACGGGGGTCCAGAAGAACTCGAGCCAGAGGTGGTCGAAGGGGCTGCCGACACCAGGGTGGTCGAGGACGGTGAAAGCGCTGGTGGCAGTGGAACTGCGGGAGGCGGGGTTGGGGCAGAAAAGGAGGGTGCGCCAGGGCTCGGGATCTGGGGGGCCGAAGGAGGCGGTGGAAGGGGCGTTTGGGATGCCGTAGACGTAGGGGGTGAGGCCGCCGAAGATGAAGGCAGAGGAGACCTGGCGTTGGGGGGTGTGACTGAGTCCGGCAGCGTCGATGGTGAGTTCGCCACCGTCGGAGTAGATGTTGGCGACGTTGTCGCGGAGACCGCGGCGAGCGGCTTCCTGGGAGACGGCATTGGTGAGGTCTTGACGGCTAAAGAAGGGGCCGTTAGGGAGGGAACCGGGGCCGGATTCCCAGTCACCATAGCGGAGGGTGTTTGTGGCGGGAGTGGTGGTCCTGAAGTCGGAGCGGGCGACGGCGGAAGTGAAGCCCTGTGGTAGGGCGTCGAAGGGAAGGGGTTGGATTGAGGAGTTGGTTTGCAGGAGGCTGCCGACGGTGGTGGCGGGGATTTTGCGGTTGGTGCCCTGGGGGCCGGGGGTGTTTGTGCCGGTGGATCCGATTTGGCCGATGGAGTCGAAAGTGGTTTCGCGGAGGCCGTGTTTTTCGTAATCGTCGCCGATGGGTGAAGCTGGGACAGGGGCGAACCATTCTTTGGGGACGCGGTAGCGGGAGGCGATCATTCGGACATCGCCGCGATGGGGGGCGTCCGGATTGAGGGAGACGGAGCGGACGACGTCGCCTCTTTTGATGATGGGGAGGTAGGGCGGGGCGTTGGGATTGGCGGGATCGACCTGAAGGTTGAAGCGGTTGAGAAGGAAGGTGTCATTGGCTCCGGCAGCGGCGGCGGGGAAATCTTCTTTGGCGAGGCGAGGCATGGGGATGCTGCCGGAGAGTTGAGCGAAGGGGAGAGCGATTTCCTGGAGGAGATCATTGGAGGTGGCGTGTCGGATTTCGAGGACGAGATCGCCGGAAGAGTAGGGGAGTAAGATTTGGCCATTGGGCGAAGGGAGAATGGCGGAGATGTCTATGGTTTCGGTGGCCCAAGGGAACTGAACAGCGGGATCCTGGATGCCGAGGGCTGCGCGTGCCTGGCCATTGCGCTGGACGAAAAGGGAGGTGAGGCCGGTGAAGGGGGTGGCGTCACCGCCGAAGCGTCGGGCGATACCGGTGGGGGTGGAGATGCCTGGGAAGGAGGGTGAGAAGGAGACTTGATTGATGAGTTCGTATTGGGTGGCGCTGCCACCGAAGATGAGGGGGCGACCCAGGAGGGAATGCTGGGCCATGGTGAAGGGCATGTCCTCCGGGGCGCTTTCGGGATTGGAAGAGGAGGGGCCGTTGAGGCCTTTGAGAACGTATTTGATGGAGGGGTTGACGGCGGGTAATCCCGGGGAGGTGATGTAGGGTTCGAGGACGATGAAAGCGCGGACTTGGGTGGTTTGCTTGGCGAAGCCAATCCAGTCGCCATCGGCTTCTTCAATCTCACCACTGAGAGCTTCTTTTTTGGCATCGGTAGCAATGAAGACGATGGCGGCTTCGGTGATGGTGGGGACGCGGCCGGGGCTGCGGAGAGTGCGGCCAGCGCCGGTGTCGGCGATGAGGGGGGTGACCATGCCGGAGCCTTCGGGGGGGGCGGTGCCTTCGGAGGAGGGGGCGAGGTAGTCGTAGGTGGGGCCGTTGTCGGTCCAGGCGTTGCCGGGGTTAGAGGACCAGCGCGCGAGATCGAACATGGAGAGGAGGAGGTGGTCGCGATTGATGGGGCCGTATTTGTCGGCGAAGGAGCCGGGGTGGGCGGGGAAGGGGTCGTTGGTGCGGGTTTGGAGCCAGTCGAAGAGTTGGCGGTTGCGAGAGCCGGGGGCGAGGTCGGCGTTGGTCCTGTGGGAAGAGCCGGGGGAGGTGCCGGACCAGGCGGAGTCACGTTGGAAGCCGAAGTAGGCGCGGGCGTTGGCGGGGCCGCCGATGGTGGCGGCAAGGGCCATGAGGTGGTCGGTGCGGGTGCGCTGGGCGGGATCGGTTTGGATGGGCCAGAGGGAGATTTTGGGTTGATTGAAGGGATTGGTTTCGGGGGCGCTGCTGTGGGTGGTGAGGCAGAAGCGAGCGCGGCGGATGTCGGCTTCGTCGAGGGCATAACCGGTGACGGATTGGAAGCCGTTGCGCTGGCGGAGGGCGCCAGTGCCGTTGGGTTGACCAGAGTCGAAGAGGAATTCGTCGACGTTTGACCAGAGGGCGGGGGCGCGCAGGGGAGGCGGGGTGGTGTTGCTGACTATGGCTTCGGAACCTTGAATGGAGCCGGTATCGCGTCTGGGTGTATGGGGGAGGAGGCTGTGGGTGGCAGTGAGGTAGTCGACGAAATTGGAGGCACCGTTGCCAGTGCTGGTTGGGGGTTGGGGTTGAGGTTGAAGGATGGGAGTGGGACTGCCTTGGCCTCCGAAGCTGCGGAAGACGGGACTGAGGGCGGTGTAGGCGGGGTGGCCGGAGAGACGATGGGTTTCGCCGCGAACGGGTTGGGTATCGGCGGCCCAACGGTCGCGTTCGGAGACGGTCATGGGGGGATGCCAGGGGGCGGGTTCGGAGGCGGTGTTGAGATTGATTTTGCAGCTTTCGTCATCGGTCCAGAAGGCTATGCGGCCGATGATTTTGGGGGCGGGTTCGCTGCCTTGAGGTTGGAAGTCAGCCATGTTGAAGCGCGCGACGGTGTCGTTGCTATTGAGGGGGGAGAGAATTTTGCCGTTGCTGAGAACGTAGAGCCAGCGGACGGGCATGGGCATGAGGTGGCGGGCGCTGGAGGCTGGGGGGGCACCGTTGATGAGGAGGCCTTGGATGCGTGATTCGCCATTGCCGCCGACGCGTTCGAAAGCTGAGGGATCGAGGATAGGGTAAACGAGGGTGCCGGTGGTGCCGGCTGGAAGGGGTGCGCCGGTGGTGAGGTCCTGGCGGACTTCGATGGGTTCGTTTAGGTCAACGAAATGGGCTTTGGAATTGGTCCACTGGGAGAGGGAGTTGGCTTCGGCGGCGAGATCAAGGGGGCCTGAGGCGTAAAGGGCTTGGGTGGAGTAAAGAGGGTAGCGGAATTGTTGGGTGGTGGGTGCGGCGTCAGGATCGGAGCTGTTCTCGACGTTGAAGACGCGGATGAGGCCGGGCTGGGAGGTCCAGTTGTAGAAGGTGCCGAGGTTTTGGGTGGCGCGGCGGATTTGGGAGATGACGACTTGGGCGGGGAGGTCGGCGAGGTTGCGGACGTCGGTGAGTTCGGCGCTATTGGTGGCGGCGCGTTGTTCGGCGCGATTGAGGGTGAGGATGGTGAGGACGAGGAAAGCGATCAGGGCCATGGCGCCGAGCACGACGACCAGGGCGACGCCGTTTTTACGACGTCGAAGGCGCGTGCGGGGCTTTGATTCATGGGGTGGTTCTGCCATCACAATGTCATGACAAGGTATCGGAAAATGGGCGGGGTGTCGAGGTGAGAAGGCATATTTTGGGGATTTTTGAGACAAAGCGGGAGCAATGCCAACTGAGAACGGGTTTTTTGGTGGCGTGCTGGGGGAGAGAGGGAGTATATCGGGGGGATGAGAAACCGATTGATGGGGATGATGATGGGAGTCGTTTTGGCGCTGGCTGAAACGGGAGCACGTGGTGGCAACGTGACGGCAGAGCTGACGAACGGGGGGATTCGGGTGAAGATCGATGGCAAGTTGTTTACTGAGTATGTGGGGAAGGGAGCGCAGCGGCCGTATTTGTATCCGTTGGTGGGGCCATCAGGGGCGAATTTGACGAGACCGTATCCGATGGAGAAGGGTGGGGCGGAGGATCATCCGCATCACCGGTCGTTTTGGTTTGCGCATGGGGCGGTGAACGGGGTGGATTTTTGGGCGGATGGGGAGGAGCATGGCAAGCAGGTGCACACGGGTGTGAGTGGGGTGGAGATGGGGGAGGGCAAGGTGTCGTTTTTGGCGAACACGGTTTGGATCTCGGCGAAGGGGGAGAAGATGTTGGAGGATTCGAGGCGAGTGGAGGTAGAGTCGCTGGAGGGGGGAGCGCGGCAGGTGGACTTTGCGATCACGCTGAAAGCGAGTCAGGGAGAGGTGGTGTTTGGTGACACAAAAGAGGGGACGTTTGCGCTGCGGATGGGTCCGAGTTTGAGCATCGAGG
The DNA here is from genome assembly GCA_947440575.1 of Verrucomicrobiaceae bacterium. GTDB lineage: Bacteria > Verrucomicrobiota > Verrucomicrobiia > Verrucomicrobiales > Verrucomicrobiaceae > JAGRPD01. Next base: position 3,788 of record CANETF010000131.1, on the reverse strand, counting down.
GGGAGGGGGCGCAGGGGCACCTGGTGAGTAGCGCGGGGAAGAAGGATGGAGCGGTGTGGGGGAAGAAGGCGACGTGGGTTTCGGCGTTTGGGCCGGATGCCAAGGGAGAGAAGGTGGCGGTGACGATTTTTGATCATCCGAGCAATTTGAGTCATCCGACCTGGTGGCATGCGCGGGCGTATGGCTTGTTCGCGGCGAATCCGTTTGGAAAGCATGACTTTGAGAAACTGGAAGACAAGACGGCGGGGAACTACACGCTGAAGGCGGGTGAGAGTGTGACGCTGAGTTATCGCGTTTTGATTGAAGCTGGGGAACCGGATCAAGCGAAGTTGAAGGCGGCGTTTGAGGCGTTTTCGGGAGGTGAGGTGAAATGAGGAGGCGGGCGTTTTTGGGCCGGAGTTTTGCGTTGGGGGGAGCGGGATTATTGGCTGGGGGATGTGATTGGACGGGATCGCCGCTGACGGATGTGCGGGTGGGGATTTGCGGGTTTCACGGGAAGGGCTTGCATCACATCAAGGATCTGGTGGGGAAGAAGGGGGCACGGATTGTGGCGCTGTGTGATGTGGATCAGCGGTCGATCGACATTGGGTTGAAGGAATTTGAGGGGGAGAAGGTGAAGCCGGTGGTGTATAAGGATTATCGGGAGTTTGTGCAGGATAAGGAGTTGGATGGGGTGATCATTGCGACGCCGAATCACAGTCACACGTTGATTGCGATGCATGCGATTGCGGCGGGCAAGCATGTGTATGTGGAGAAGCCGGTGAGTCACAACATTGTGGAAGGACGCAAGTTGGTGGAGGCGGCGAGGAAGCGTCCGAATTTGATCGTGACGCATGGGATGCAGTTGCGCTCGGACGAGGGAAAGGCGGAGGCGTTTGCGTGGCTGAAGGAAGGGCATCTGGGGAAGGTGACGCTATCGCGCGGATTGAACTACAAGAGTCGGGAGAGCATTGGGAAAGTGACGGGACCGAAGAAGGTGGCGAGCTACATCGACTATGATTTGTGGAGTGCGTGTCGCGAGGTGGTGCCGATGATGCGTGAGAAGCTGCATTATGACTGGCACTGGCAGTGGGATTACGGGAATGGAGACATTGGGAATCAGGGGCCGCATCAGTTGGATGTGGCGCGGTGGGCGATTGAGCAACCGAAGCTGCCGAAGCGGGTGATTAGTGTGGGAGGAAGATGGGGCTATCAGGATGATGGGCAGACGCCGAACAATCAGTTGGCGTTGTTTGATTATGATCCGGTGCCGTTGTTGTTTGATAATCGGGGACTGCCTTTGAAGGAGATGAACTGGAAGCTGGAGCCGGTGTATAAGGACATCCGGATTGGAAATGTCGTGCATTGTGAGGGCGGTTGGCTGGCGGAGGCGCGGGCGTATGACAAGGAAGGGAAGTCGGTGAAGAAGTTCAGTACGAGTGGTGGGGCGAGTCACATGGACAACTGGTTGCAATCGATTCGGGAGGGGAAGGCGGTGTCGGCGAACCTGGATGTGGAGCACGGGCACGTGTCGGCGGGGTTGGCGCATCTGGCGAACATATCGTATCGGGTGGGTAAGATGATGTCACCGGGAGAGGTGAAGGAGCGCATGGGAGGGGAGGCGATGATCCAGGAGACGCTGGCTGATTTTGATGGGAACTTGAAGGCGAACGGGATTGATGTGGCGAGTGAGATGGCTGTGTTGGGGCCGTGGTTGACGGTGAATCCGGAGACGGAGCGGTTTGAAGGGGAGTTTGCGGAGGAGGCGAATGGGTTGTTGGATGAGCGGTATCGGAAGGGGCATGAGTTGCCGGTGATATGAGGCGACCTTTTTGACGGAAATTACAGGATTGCGGGATTGACGGGATGGGGGTGGGTGGAGTGAAGTGAGGCGATGCGATTTGTTTTGATTTTGATGATGGGGTTGGGGATTGGGCTGAGTGCTGAGGCGCGGAAGCCGAATGTGGTTTTGTTTTTGGTGGATGACTTGGGGTATTCGGATGTGGGGTGTTTTGGGGTGAAAGGGATCAAGACGCCGAGGCTGGATCAGATGGCGCGAGAGGGGATTCGGTTAACGGATTTTTATGTGGCGCAGGCGGTATGCAGCGCGTCGCGAGCGGCGTTGATGACGGGGTGTTATGCGAATCGGGTGGGGATGCAGGGGGCGCTGAATCACACCAGCAAGGCGGGGTTGCATCCGGATGAGTTTTTGTTGCCGGAGTTGTTGAAGCGGGAGGGGTATGCGACGGGGATTTATGGCAAGTGGCATCTGGGGACGACGGCGATGTTTCATCCGATGAAGCATGGGTTTGATGATTATTTGGGGCTGCCGTATTCGAATGATAACAGCAAGTATCATCCGTCATTGGCGGCTGAGATGCCGCCGCTGCCGCTGTATGATGGGGAGAAGGTGGCGGAGGTGGATCCGGATCAGAGCTTGTTTACGAAGCGGTTTACGGAGCGGGCGGTGGCGTTCATGGAGCGGCACAAGGACGAGCCGTTTTTTGTTTATTTGCCGCACGTGATGCCGCATGTGCCGATCTTTGCGAGTGAGGCGTTCAAGGGGAAGTCAGAGGCTGGGCTGTATGGGGATGTGGTGGAGGAATTGGACTGGTCGATGGGGGTGATTTTGGACACGATCAAGCGACTGGGGTTGGATGAAGAGACATTGGTGATGTTCTTTTCGGATAACGGGCCGTTTTTGTCTTATGGTGAGCATTCGGGTCATGCGGTGCCGTTGAGGGAAGGGAAGCTGACGAGTTATGAGGGAGGCGTGAGGGTTCCGTTTATTGCGCGTTGGCCGGGAAAGATTCGGGCGGGTTCGGTGAGTGCGGAGGCGGTGATGGAGATTGATTTGCTGCCGACGATGGCGCGGTTGTTGGGGGCGGATTTGCCGAAGGAGCGGGTGATTGATGGGATGGATGTGGGACCGATATTGATGGGAGAAGAGGGGGCGAAGTCGCCGCATGAGGTGCTTGGATTTTGGGCAGGGGATGAGTTGCAGGCGGTGCGGTCGGGGAAGTGGAAGCTGCATTTTGAGCACTCGTACATCACGGTGCATGGGGAACCCGGGAAGGGAGGTAAGCCTTCGAACTGGGAGAACATGAAGCCGCAGGCGATCACACAGAGTGGGATTGCTGGGATTGCGTCGCGGCACGGGTATCGGGTGGAGCAGCAGAAACTGGCGCTTTATGACTTGGAGAGTGATCCGGGGGAGAGTCGCGATGTGGCGGCGGGGAATGCGGAGGTGGTGGAGCGGTTGAAGGGGTTGGCGGTGCCTTTGCGCGAGGCAATGGGGGATGCGTTGACGGGGGTGAAGGCTAGGGAGGCACGGCCTTTGGGGATGGATGAGTGAGGGGTTTCGTTAACTCGGGTTTTTAATGCTGAAGGCGGAGCGCCGGTCTTCGGGCATAGTGACCTGGGGGGCGAGATTGAGGAGGGCGTCGTGGAGTTTTTGAAGGGGTTTCAATTCACGCTGAGGTGGGATTAGACCGACTCTCGAAGTGCTTGTCACCTTGCCCAGCGGCGGAGTGGCCTCATTGGCTGCGTCAGCTGCTTGCCCGCTATTGATTGAATAGCGGGCTGCGCGACTTCCTTGCCACTGAGGCCGCTGCGCTCTTCGGATCAAAATGACAATCTTTTCGAGAACCGGTCTAAAGGCAATGCCGCTAAGCAAAAGGGAGGATGACGAGTTCATGGTTGGATTGGAAGGAGGTTGGAGAGAGCATTCGAGGCCATTTTTTCACGGGTTGTCGCACCTTGCGTTGGCAGTTGCGCCGTCGTCGTGGCGGCAGTGCTGCTTGGGCGAT
>CANETF010000130.1 GCA_947440575.1 Verrucomicrobiaceae bacterium | reverse complement strand
GGCTTCGCAGAGCGCGTCGGCGGGGCCTTGTTCGACCAGTTTTCCGAGGTGCATGACGGCGATGTGATCGCTCATGTGGCGGACGACGGCGAGGTCATGGGCGATGAAGAGGTAGGTCAATTTGAATTCATCCTGGAGGTCTTTGAGGAGGTTCAGTATTTGGGCCTGGACGCTGACGTCGAGGGCGCTCACGGGTTCGTCACAGATGAGGAATTTGGGTTGGACGGCGAGGGCGCGGGCGATGCCGATGCGTTGGCGTTGACCGCCGCTGAATTCGTGAGGGTAGCGGCCGGCGGCGTCGGCAGGGAGGCCGACTTTTTTGAGGAGGCTGGCGACGGTATCCTGGCGTTCGTTGCGGGTGAGGGAGCGGAAGTGGATGGAGAGGGGTTCTTCTACGATGGCACCGACCTTCATGCGGGGGTTGAGGGAGCCGATGGGGTCCTGGAAGATCATTTGCAGGTCTTTGCGGAGGGGGCGGAAGTCGCGCTCGCCGAGGGAGAGGATCTCGCGGTCGTCGTAGAAGGCCTGGCCACTGGTGGGGCGGAGGAGCTTGAGCAGGGCGCGGGAGACGGTGGACTTGCCGCTGCCGCTTTCACCGACGAGGCCGAGGGTTTGGCCGTGTTCGATGTCGAAGCTGACGTCATCGACGGCTTTGATGACATCCTGGCTGCGTCCGAACCAGCCGCCGCGAACGGGGAAGTGGACTTTGAGGTTCTTGACGCTGAAAAATGCCATGGGCAGATGGTTATCACAGGAGTGGGCGCGCGCGAACAAAAAGCGGAGGCAGAATGGGGGCTGCTTTTTAGCTTTAGAGCCGTTTAAGCAAAACTGAAACCGCTTCTTTGGGGCGGCGGAGGCGGATCTGGGCCGTCGTCAGCTTGGGACGTATGTATTCATATGCCCCGGCGCTGCCAACGGCCCATCTCCACCTCCGGCGCTCCCAAATCAACAGCCACATCTTTTCTTAAAAGGCTCTAGGCGCTGCGCCAGGCGAGGGTGCTGAGATACCAATCGACGAACTGGGGGCCGCAGAAGAGCCAGAGGAGGGCGCCGGTGGCGAGGTAGGGGCCGAAGGGGATTTTGGCGCCCCATTCGCCGAAACCGGTGATGCGCTGGACGGTGGGGATGATGGTGCCAATGATGGAGGCGGCGATGAGAGTGAAGAGGACGGCCTGCCAGCCGGCGAAGGCGCCGATCATCATGAGGAAGAGGACATCGCCAAAGCCCATGGCCTCGCGGGGGATGACGACTTCCTGGGTGGTGCCGTGGATGGAGCGAACGTCCTCCCAGGGGTGTTCGGCGAGGTGTTCTTTGCCCCGGAGGATTTTGAGTTTTTCCATCCAGAGTTCGGCGGTGACGTTTTCCCAGGAATCGGCGTTGACGGTGAGGGTGGTGCTGGTGACGACGAGACGATCTGAGGCGCGGGAGAAGACGTCCTCCCAGGGGAGTTCGTCGTCGCCGAGGCGGATGACGGGAGGGGCAGTGTCGTCGGGCTGGGCGACTTCCCATTTGACGGGGGAGTCGAAGTTATGGCGCTTGCGTCCGAGGGCGAGTTTGCCGAGTTCGACGATGATCCAGAGGATGCCTAGGCCCAGGGCGGCGCTGCCGAGGGAGAGGAGGAATCCCCGGAGATGGGTGGTTTCGGACATGAGTTCGGGGACGGCGAGGGCGCAGAGGAGACCGGCGACGGTGCCGCCGATGGTGATTTCGTGGGGGAGGATGAAGTGTTCGATGTCGATGAAGGTGCCAGCGACGAGGAGGGAGACGAAGAGCCAGAGGGCGAGGACTTGGGGGCCCCAGGAGCGGATGTCAGCCCAATCGCCTCCAAAATGGCGAAAAACGGCGTAGAAGAGGATGCCGACGAGGAGTTCGACCCAGAAGTAGCGGGAGGAAATGGGGGAACTGCATTTGGCGCAGCGGCCGCGGAGGACGAGCCAGGTGACGAGGGGGATGTTGTGGTAGAAAGGGATTTGGTATTTGCAGGTGGGGCAAAACGAGCGTCGGGGCTGATTAACGGAGAGGCCGCGGGGGAGGCGATAGATCACGACGTTGAGGAAGGAGCCGATGCCCGCTCCCAAAAAGAAGATGATGCAGTGGAGGAGGGTGTTGAGGATTTGGTAGCGAGTCATGAAACGAGGGAGCGGGACAAGATCGCTAGAAAGGTGCCTTGGGTCTGACGGGAAAGGAAGCGAAAAAAAGGGGTGTTTGGTTTCCGCCTACGGCGTGTGACTGAGAAAGCAGGTCCAACTCATGGGCTTGAGTTCGATTCCGGGATGGGTGGGGGATGAGAGTCATGAGGAAGGACAGGGGTGATAGAAAGTGCGGAGTTTGTGCGATGTCTGAGGCTCGATATGCGATTTCTTTTTTGTTTTCTGGTTGCCGTCACGCTGGGTGCTGCCGGTTCTTTGGCGGCTGCTGAATCCCTCAAAGCCCTCCTCATTGCCGGTGGTTGCTGCCATGACTATGCGAAGCAGCACGAGGTCATCGCCAAGGGTATCCAAAGCCGTGCGAATGTGCAGGTGGATGTGATTTGGACGGATGACAAGTCCACGAATCCGCCGCTGCCGGTCTATGACAAGGTGGATTGGGCGAAGGGCTACGACATCATCATCCACGACGAGTGCGCGGCGAGCATGAAGGACAAGGAGACGCTCACTCGCATCCTCAATGCTCACCAAACGATCCCGAGCATCCAGCTTCACTGTGCGATGCACAGCTTCCGCACGGGTGAGGATCGCTGGTTCAAGCGTCTCGGCCTGCAATCGAACTCGCATGGCCCGCAGGAGCCTATTGCAATCACCTTTGTCGATAAGGAGCATCCGATCACTAAGGCGCTCGGAGACTGGACCACGATCAAGGAGGAGCTGTATAACAACTCGAACGTCTTTGACGCGCATCCACTCGCGATGGGGCGCCAGATGGTCAAAGGCAAGGCCGTGGATGCCATCGTGGCCTGGACGAACGAAAAAGCCGGTGCTCGGAGCTTCAGCACGACGATCGGGCACAACACGGAGACTGTTGCTGATGCGCGTTACCTTGACTTGATCACGCGCGGCTTGCTTTGGGCCTGTGACAAGCTCATGCCGGAGTATCTCACGCCGTTCACTGGCCAGAACCAAGTGACGTTTGTTCCCGCGAAGCCTGTCGAGGCTCCGAAGCCGCCGCCGATGCCGAAAGATGCTACGGGCATCAAAGCGACCGCGAGCAGCACCCAGCCCGGCAATGATGCTTGGAAAGCCGTTGATGGTGATGAAGGCACGCGCTGGTGCGCGGTGGATGGCTCAAAACCGCAATCGCTCACGCTGGAGTTTGATAAACCGCAGGACCTCACCGGCATCGACATCGTTTGGGAGAGCAAGAATAACGCGTATCAGCACCAAGTTGAGATCGACGGGAAGGTCGTTGTGACGAGCTCGACCACGAACACGCATGCTTTGGAATCGAAACAGGCCAAGAAGCTGACGATCACCTGCACTGGCACGAATCAAGGCGGCTGGGCCAGCATTCGCGAGGTGCGGCTGAAAGGTCCGGGCATCAAGGCTATCGCGCCGAAGCTGAGTGCGGAGCAGAAGAAGGACTATGACAAAGCGAATGATCCGCTTGCCAAGGAAGGCAATGTTGCGCCGAAGATCGTGAAGCTCACGACGGAGGAGGAAGCGGCCATTTTGAAGGATGTGAAGGTCGCGGACGGCTTTGAGGTCACCCTTTTCGCGAACAGCGCGGCGGCGAACTACCCGGTCTTTGTTGCCGCGGAGCCGGATGGCACGCTTTACGTTTCATCGGATGGCAATGGTTCGCTGGGGCGCAATCCGAAGCGCGGGCGGGTGATTCGGTTGCGTGACTTGGATGGTGATGGTCGCGCGGATGAAACGAAGGTCTTTTGCGAGGTTGATGCGCCGCGCGGGCTCGTGTGGGATCACGACCGGCTTTATCTCGTGCATCCGCCGCATCTGAGCGAGTTCATCGATGCCGATCACGACGGCGTCGCGGAGAAGCAGAACATCCTAGTGAAGGACATCGCTTTTGGTTACAAGGATCGCCCGGCGGATCATACCACGAACGGGTTGAGTTTGGGGATCGATGGGTGGCTTTACATTGCTGGCGGTGACTTTGGATTCATGAAGGCCACGGGCACCGATGGCAGAACGCTTCAGCATCGCGGCGGTGGGGTCATTCGCGTGCGTCCGGACGGCAGTGGCCTCGAAATCTACTCTACAGGCACGCGCAACATCCTGGAGGTGGCGATCAGCCCGCTGATGGACATCTTTGCCCGTGACAACACGAATGACGGGGGCGGTTGGAATGTGAGGTTTCATCACTTCACTGGGCTGGATGATCATGGGTACCCGCGGCTCTACAAAAATTTTAATGATGAGTGCATTCAGCCGTTAGCCGATTATGGCGGCGGCAGTGGGTGTGGTGCGGTTTACATTGATGAGCCGGGGTTTGGCGAGTGGAACAATGCGCCTTTTACTTGCGACTGGGGCAGTGGAGCGCTTTGGCATCATGAGGTGAAGCCGAAAGGCGCGACGTTTGAAGAGACGCGCAAGCCTGAGCCCTTCATCAAGATGACCCGTCCGACTGATGCGGATGTGGATGGGATGAGTCGCGTTTATTGTGCGAGTTGGAAGGGGGCGACGTTTGATTGGGCGGGGCCGGAAGTGGGTTACATTGTGCAGGTGAAGCCGAAGGGTTGGCGTGTCGAACAGGGGGACGGGGCTTCTGATGTGCGAACAGGTGGTGTCCCGGTAAGTGAAACGGAAGGGGCGAACGAGGGTCGTCAGCTCATCTCGCGGAGCGAGATGGCTACTTTCGCTGTCGCGCCATTGCCTGACTTTGGGAAAGCGAAGGATGAGGAGTTGGTGAAGGTGCTGGAGTCCGCGAGCAACCGCCGGAGGATGGAGGCGCAGAGGGAGCTGGTGAGGAGAACTTTTTCGGAAGCTCGAGAAAAGCTGCTCACAGAGCAGTTGCAGAATCCGGATGTCACGACTGCATTCACCGCCGGTCTTGCGATTGCGCTCGAGCGGGCTGGTGACCAGCGTCTGCAAGTTGGGGGGATCAATGATGCCCGGACTCTGAAGCTGCTCACGTTGCTGCAACGCTTCGCCACACCTGAAGGACGAGCTTCCACAGCGATCAGTTTCTCCACGCCAGATTGGATCGCCAATCGTCCCAAATGGTGGGCGAATGAAGAATTTCTGCTGGCCAAAGCAAACCTATGGACTGCCAAGAGCCTGGTAGACGAGAAAACTTATGTTCGACTCGCTTTCGAGCATTCAGATCCTTTGGTGAGACATGTGGCAATCCGCTCGGTTGCGAAGATTGGCGAAGGCTCGGTTGCTTTTGATCTGGTGGATTCCAACAACCAAGCTGCCTTGAACTCGGCGCTTCGCTCCCTTGCGATGATGCACGATGCTAAAGTCGTCACCGGTCTCATTGATCGTCTCGGCAAGGCTACTGATCCTGCCTTGCGTCAGGGCATCCTCGCGGCGCTGTGTCGACTGCATTTTAAGGAAGGAGAGTGGAAGGGGGATTCTTGGGGGACGCGGCCGGACACGCGGGGGCCGTATTACCAGCCGGAGGCTTGGAGCGAGACGCCGAAGATTGCTTTGGCGTTGAAGGATGCGCTGGCGAAGGCGGGGCCGGAGGAGGCGGCGTTTTTGGTGAAGGAATTGAATCGGAATCGGATTCGGTTTGATGAGGCGCAGCAGCGTATTTTGGAGTTGGCGAAGAAGGATCCGAAGGTGCTGCCGGAGTTGGCTGCGCAGTTGGCGGGGGCGGAGGAGATTCCGGCGGAGGCGGTGCCGCTTTTGGTGAGGTTGTTGGAGAGTAGCTATCGCACTTCGGGAGGGGCTTCCGAAGTTGGAGGCGATTTGGCGAAAGGGGGCGTTCAGCTCGTCTCGCGGAGCGAGACGGCTACTATGGCTGCCGCCATCATTGCGCTTGCGAAGACTGATAGTTTGGAAGGGGTTGAGGCGACGCTTTATGCTTTGGAGCCGCTCAAGAAGCTGCCGGACTCGGGCAAAGATTATGATGCGGCTTTTGGTGCCTTCTTGAATACTCCGAAGCTTGAAAACCATCACCAGCTTGTTGAGCGGATCGCGGAGAAGGCGGAGTGGCCCGTGTCGATGTATGCTTATGCTTCCTTGTTGAATCTGGCGAATCGCAAGACGGGCAGTCCGGAGTCGATGCAGTTGTCGCAGAAGGCGCTTGATGCTGGCTGGGTGGATGCCAAGCACCGGAAGCTCATCATTGATGCTATTAGCGCTTCCAAGCACATGCCAAGTGCTGGTAAGGTGCTGGCCGCGCTTGATGATCCTGATGCCGAGGTCAAAGGTGCTGCTGAACGGGCGGCGAAGGCCATGCGCATCACGAAGATCGAGGACAATACGCCGAAGATCATGACGTTGAAGCCTGAGGAGGCTCTGGCGGCTGTTTTGGAGGAGAAAGGGAATGTGGCGCTGGGTGAACAGATCTTTACCAAGGCGACGTGCGTGGCTTGTCATACGGTGAAAGAGAGCGAGGCGCAAAAGGGTCCCTACCTCGGCAACATCGCCCAGACTTACAAGCGGGCGGATTTGGCGATGAACATTTTGGATCCTAACAAGACGATTGCGCAGGGTTTTGCCAGTGAGATGGTGAGCTTGAAGGATGGAACGAGCAATATGGGCTTCATCACCCTGGAAGGCGCGGATGAGATCAAGATGCGCAACATTGCCTCGCAGGAGTTCACTTATGAGACAGCGGACATCGCCAAGCGTGACAAGCTGCCGACTTCAATGATGCCGCCGATGCTGATGAATAACTTCACCGTCAAGGAATTCGCGTCGTTGCTGGATTACTTGGAGTCACTGGTGAAGAAGTGATCGTGTCAGGGGTGGGAGCGTTTTTCTGAAGCGTTGGTTTGCACTTGAGCGCCGAGTCGATGGAGGAGGCTGAAGAGGCCGAAGAAGGCTCGGTTCAAGTAAACGGATTCGGCACGGCCACGGGCACCGCGGAGCGAGAGGAGGTCGCGGTCCTGGCGGTTGGCATCGCCCATTTCGTACATGGCGCGGAAGAAGGTGGGATCTGCGAAGTCGAAGTGGTCGGAGCGGAAGGGGCGTGAGAGGAGTTCGATGGATTCGCGGGCGAGAGCGGTGACTTTTTGTCGTTGGGCGGGGCCGTCGGTGGGGAGGATGACGTCCATGGCGCGCAGGGCCTCTTCGAGAGCGGCGGGGGACTCGAGGAGAGTGGGATTGAGGAAGGCGAATTGGAGGGTGTGGAATTCGGGGGTGATGGCGCGGGTGCAGCCGAAGTCGAGGACGCAGAGTTCGCCGTCGCTGTTCACGAGGAAGTTTCCGGGGTGGGGATCGGCGTGGAAGAGGTTTAGGACATGGATTTGATGCATGTAGAAATCCCAGAGGATTTGGCCGATGCGATTGCGGGCGAATTGGGAGGCGGCGCTGTCGGCGTAGCGGTCGAGGGGGAGGCCGTCGATCCAGTCCATGGTGAGGACGCGGGGTGAGCAGCGGTCGGGGTAGAAGGTGGGGAAGCGAAGACCTGGTAAATTGGAGCAGGCGGCGGCGATTTCCTGGGAGCGGCGGAGTTCGGTGACGTAGTCGGTTTCTTCGAGCAGGCGGGTTTCGACCTCGGTGAAGTAGTGGGCGATATCCTGTTCGCGGAGGCCGAGGATTTGCAGGGCGACGGGTTTGATGACGCGGAGGTCGCTGCGCATGGAGTCGGCGACGCCGGGGTATTGGACTTTGACGGCGAGTTTCCGGCCGGCGCGGGAGGCGATGTGGACTTGGCCGATGGAAGCGCCGTGGGCGGCTTCGGGGGTGAAGGAGTCGAAGAGGGCTTCGACGGGTTGATTGAATTCGCGTTCGAGGGTGCGGCGGACGAGGGGCCAGGACAGGGGAGGGGCGGAATATTGGGCCTGGGCAAACTGGGCGGCGTAGGCGGGGGGGAGGAGGTTTTCGTCGATGCTCAGCATTTGAGCGAGTTTGAGCGGGCCGCCTTTGAGTTTGCTGAAGCTGGCGTAGACGGCGCGGGCATTGCGTTCGTCCAAGTCGGAGCGCAGCGATGTGGAGGCGGTGTCGGGACTGACGGCGCGTTGGCCGTAGTATTTGAGGTAGTTGATGCCGACGCGGGCGCCGGTGCCGGCCAATTCGGCCATGCGGCTGAGTGGCGTGCTGCGGATGCTGTCTTGGTGTCGGTGTTCTTCCGCCATGGTCAGGCGCGGTGGGGCACTCCGGGCAAGAGGAAGCGGAGGAGGTCGAAGCCGGAGTCGAGGACCTGGTGGCCCATCAAATCGAACAGGACGGCAACGGATTTCTCGATGAAGGCGTCGGTGCGTTCGAACTTGGGGCTATCGTCTTTCAAGTTGAAAGCGACGACGCTGCGGAGGAGGAGGCGGAGGGCTTTGGGGTAGATGGCGGTGACGGGGCCGCGGGAGGCGATTTCGCCCTGTTGGCGGCCGAGGACCAGGAGGGAGTTGGCGAATTGCTCGTAACGATCCTCGAGAGCGGACCACTGGGTGACGGATTTCAGGGGGCTTGTGTGGCCGAGTCTCAGGAGGAGGAGGCTGCGGTGATCGAGGGTAGAGGTGGTGAAGGCGTAGAGAAAGGCCAGCATGCGGTGGCGTGCGCTGAAGGTGGGCCATTCGGCGCCACTTTCGACCGAGACAATGACGTCATTCATCATGCCGCGCCACCAGTGGGTTTCGACGGCATTCAAGGACGAGTATTCGGAGAAGAAATCGCGCTCGGAGATGCTGAGGGTTTGGCAGAGTTTGAAGATGGAGATGGGGGGGCGACCTTCGGACTTCAGCTCGTGGAGGTAGGCTGACTCGATGCGCTGGCGGAGGGAAGGGTTTTCGAGAACGATGGGGGCATTCATGACAAATAGAGAACGAGTGGGCGTGGGGTTGTGGTGCCTAGAGTTTGTGACGGAGGCGGTTGGGGGATGATTTTTGGAAGGCTGGGATTGCGTGGGAGGCGAATCTTCGGGAGATTGGGGGGCTGGCTAACCGGCGGACCTTTGCTATGGACATTTCTTTGACCACACCCGCCTTGTTGTTTCCGGCGATCTCGCTTTTGCTGCTGGCGTATACGAACCGGTTTTTGGCGTTGACATCGGTGACTCGGAATTTGCATGACAGCTATCGGGCGTCTCGCGATACGGTCTATCTGGCGCAGATCCGGAATTTGAGGAAGCGGATTCGATTGATCCGGGACATGCAGTTTTTTGGGGTGCTGAGCATTTTACTGTGCACGGTTTGTATGTTGCAGGTGTATGTGGGGTGGCAGGTTGCGGGACGGTGGGTGTTTGCGGGGAGCCTGGTGAGCATGATGCTGTCGCTGGGGCTTTCGCTATGGGAGGTGATGTTGTCCGGGCGGGCGTTGGATTTGCATTTGGAGGATTTGGAGGCAGAGAAGAAGCCTACGTCAGAGTGACGAAGCAAACGGCGACGTGCTGCCAGTGTGGAATGGCGGGTTTGGGCTGGTTTTCTGTGGGCATTTGCAGTGTCTCGCGCCAACTTTCATGATAGGGACAGTTCGGGGAAAGGGTGTTTTGGCCAAGCATCATCTCGGGTGAATTCGTGGCAGACAGAAAGGGAGGTTGGGGCTAGTGTGGCGAGTTGATGAGTTTTTTGTTGTGAAGGTTCTGATCTGCCGATTTGTCGAACGCGCTGCGCACTGCCAGGAGTGTCGAAGTGCCATGAAGGGAGGTGGGGAAGGCTTTCGAGAGAGGCTAGTGCCTGTGCAAACTTGGCTTCGTCTTGGTGTGGTGATTGGGGTGTTGATGGTTGGTGGTTTGGGCAAACTCTGGGCGCAGAGCAATCCTGCGCCCCAAGCACTTCCCTACGCACAAAGTTTTGGCGCTGCGAGTTTCACGGCCTTGCCACTTGGTGTGGCTGCGTGGAATGGGTTGAGTGGGGCTTCGATCAATAGTAGTGCGCTGGCTGCGTCCAGCGTGCCGCTTACGGATGCCACGATGGCTGGTGCCACGGCCACGCAGACCACGGGTGGCTCTTATGGGTATGCGACGGGAGGTAATGGTCGCTTTTACATTCAGACGAGCAGCAACACTGCGAATGGTGTCAATCAACTGGCGATTGCGGTTAACACGATGGGACAAAGCGGGATCAGTCTTGGTTACGATGTGGAGATTGTGAGTGCGCAACTGCGGACGGTCGGCGTTCTTTGTCAGTATCGGGTGGGAACGAGTGGTGGTTGGACGACGTTAACGCCGGTATCGGGTCTGAATCCTTACAGTCAAGCTGGAGGGACGGTGGGGGTAAAGACGTCGCCGCAGATTGAGCTTCCGATCAACGCGGAGAACCAGCCGGTGGTGCAGATCCGATGGGCGGTTTGGCGTGGTACGGAGGCGGGAAACAGTTCGGGTGTGTCGATCGACAACATTGGGGTGAGCGGTGCCTCGACTTCTATTGCGCTTTCGGCGTCGGTTGCACCGGCATCTGTGCCAGAGAATGCGGGGTTAAGTGCTGCGACACTGACGGTGACACGGACTGGTGAAACTTCGGATGCACTGCCTGTGACGCTGCTGATCAGCGATTTGACAGAGGCTTCTTACACGGGACCGAATCCGTTTGTGATACCTGCGGGTCAAGCCAGTGTATCGGTCCCGGTTCATGTGGTGGATGATGATGCGTTGGACGGGACTCAGGTGGTGAGCTTGCAGGTCAGTGCTAATGGGGCGAGTTCCACGTCAGCGGTGATGTCGGTGCTGGATAACGAAGATGCCTTTTCGCCGCCACCGGGGTATTACAGTGCCTCTGCCGGGTTGAGCGGTGTGTCGCTCAAGGCGGCGTTGAAGGTGATTGCTTCACCTGCAAATTATCGGGCGTATGCGTATGCTGACACGTATGCGCCGCTGCGGGCGATTTGGGAAGATCCCAACAATGGGTCGAATTTGACCACGGTCTATTCGGGTTCGTCGGTGGGGAAGAATGCTGCGTATTTTCCGGGGGGTCCGAGTCCGGACGTAAGTTGGAGTCGCGAGCATGTGTGGCCGGATTCTTTTGGATTGGATCCGGACAATGTGAACCCCGGGGCGACGGGTTTGGATGCGGGGCCGGACTTCACGGATTTGTTCAATCTTCGTCCATGTCTGCAGACGGTGAACACGCAACGGGGCAATCGCTTTTTTGACGAGACAGCGGGAGTGGGGACGATTCCGGCGTTGGCGCCATTGTGCAGCTTTGATGCGGATTCGTGGGAGGCGAGAGAGGTGGAGAAGGGGGATCTTGCGCGGAGTCTTTTTTACATGGCGATGCGTTATGACGGGAGTGATGCGAAGACGTTGGATCTTGAGTTAGCCAATACACCGAGCGCCTCGATGGGTCGATTTGCGAGTTTGGCGATGTTATTGCGATGGAATGAGATGCAGCCGGTGGGACAAGAGGAGAGGAAGCGCAATCAGACGGTTTTTGCGACTTATCAACGTAACCGGAATCCCTTTGTGGATCACCCGGAATACATCAACTTGATCTGGGGTAACGTGAGGATTGAGAAGCTTGCCGCCGCGGTGACGGAAGGAGGAGCGGTCGATACGTACGGTGTTGCGCTGGGCAGTCAACCGACGGCGAATGTGACGGTGACTCCGGCGTTGGCTCCTACCGGTCAAGTTAGTGTCACACCCGTCAGCCTGACTTTTACACCCGCCAATTGGAACCAGCCTCAGGTGTTCTCGATTGTTGCTGTGAACGACAGTGTGTATGAGGCTACTGCGACAGTTCGTGTTCAGCACAGCGTGGCGTCCACGGACAGTCGTTATGCGGTGCTGGTGCCGCTGGATGTGGATGTGACGGTGAGTGACAATGATCCGGTGATCGCGCCGACGACCTTGCCGGTCGCGTTTGGTGGGCCGTGGAACAGTCTGCCGATAGGTTTTCTTGGGTCTGGTCTGGGCACGCCGTACACGGGCAGTCTTGGGGGGGACACGAGTGCTGGTTCAGCGAGGTTTGATGGGACTGGGGGGCGATTGACGATAAGTTTCGATGCGGCACCGCAGACGCTTAGTTTTCGTCTCAAGGGTAATCCTTCAACAGGAACCGCGACGAGCGGTTCCTTCGTTATCGGGCAGTCTGCGGATGGAGTTGATTTTGCGACGGTGCGAACGATCACGAATAAGGACAACACTGATCAGGGTTTTAGCGATTCGCTTGCTGGAAGCACGCGCTACGTATCATTCACGTATGCTAACAAGGTTTCGGGCAATTTACAATTGGACGGGGTGACGATTTCGGCGACTCCAAATTTAACGCC
>CANETF010000129.1 GCA_947440575.1 Verrucomicrobiaceae bacterium | reverse complement strand
GGGGGGTGGAGAGGGCGCGCTGGTGGAGGCGGTGTTCGGTTTCGTGGAGGAGGAGGCGCAGGACGAGGGGGAGGGAGAGGAGGAGGCTGAGGGTGCCGGCTAGGAGGGCGGTCTGCAGGGGGTGCTGGCGGAGGTAGCGGGAGGCGAGGTGGAGGGCTGGGGAGAGGGCGCTCATTGGGAGTGGAGGTCCTCCAGGTTGAGGTGGTGGGGGTAGCGAGCGGCGACTTCGGGGTCGTGGGTGACGAGGACCAGAGCGGCGCCGGATTTTTGGAGGTGGTCGTCGATGACGGCGAGGGCCTGGTCGCGGCGTTTGCGATCGAGGGAGGCGGTGGGTTCGTCGGCGAAGAGGAGGTTGGGAGAGGTGAGGAGAGAGCGGAGGATGGCGACGCGCTGGCGTTCGCCCTGGGAGAGGTGGGCGGTGGGGCGGAGGAGGAGGTGTGCGATGTCGAGGCGTTCGGCGAGCTGGGAGAGGGAGTCAGCGAGGGGGGAGCCGGGGGCGTGGGGGAGGCCGAGGAAGCGGGCGGGGAGGAGGCAGTTTTCGGCGGCTGTGAGGTAGTCGAGGAGGGCGAAGTCCTGGAAGATGAGGCCGGTGTGTTGGAGGCGCCAGGCGCGGAGGAGGGCTGGGGAGAGTTGGTGAAGGGGATGGGTAGCGTCGGCGATGAGGGTGCCGGAGGTGGGGCGGAGGAGGCCGCAGAGGAGGCGGAGGAGGGTGGTTTTGCCGATGCCGCTGGGGCCGGAAAGGAGGACGGCTTGGCCGGGGGCGAGGGTGAGCTCGGGCAGGTGGAGGGAGAAGTCGGTGCCGGGGTAGGCGAAGCGCAGCCCGGCGGCCTGGAGTCGGGCCGGGTGAGAGGGCGGGGGATCTGGGATCACGACGTGAGAGTGGCTACTCACGATGGTTGATGCAGAACGGAGAAGACGCCAACTCGAAATGTGAGGGACCAGGATGAGGGAATCAGGTGCCTGCGGGGGTGTCGGTGGAGCCTTCGACGAAGGCGCGCATGCCTTTGAGCCATTTGGGGGCGTCGGGGTGGCCGGGGAATTCCTTGATGAGTTTGAGCATGTCGGCGAGGCCATTGACGGGGGTGGGGCTTTTCACGACGAGGTATTCGGCGCGGTCCCAGCGGAGGGCGGGGTATTCATTTTGGAGCCAGAGAGCGTATTCGGCCTCAGGCATGATGGCTTTGAGCAGGGTGGCTTCGGCGGTGAGGCGGTTGTCCCAGATGGTGGCGAGTTCGGTGGGTTTGTTTTCGAGGTACCAAGGGAGGATGACTTGGGACCACATGCCGGCGAGGTCGGCGGGGCGGGTGGTCCAGTTTTCGGTTTGGAGGTAGCGCTGGATTTGGAAGGCGGCGACGATGGGGTTTCGGTCACCGCGGAGGTCACCGCCGAGTTGGCCGAGGGCGCGGCCTTTGAGTTTGGGGGCGTTGGCGAGGACGTCCTGGATGTAGGCCTGGAGTTTGGGGATGAGGGGGGCGCGGTCTTTGGCTTCGTGGGCTTCGAGGGTGAGGATGAGGTATTGGAGCTGGAGGCGGATGGCCATGGCGGCATCGCCTTCTTCTTTGTCATCGGTGCCACGACGTTCTTTTTCGCGTTCCATGCGTTCGGCGATGCGTTTGGCTTCGTCGCGGTCGAGTTCCTTGCGGTCGACGTTGACGAGTTTTTCGCAGTCGGAGTAGAGGGCGAGGGCAGCGGCGTCGCTCCCGACGGCGGCGCGGAGTTTCTGGAGGACGGAGCCGAGGTTATCGTTGCGCATTTTGTCGATCTGACCTTCGAGCTCGGCGAGCTGCTTGGTGATCATGGCGATTTGCTCGGGGGTGAGAGGGACGGTGGGGCGCTGGCCGAGGGCGGGTGGGGTCTCGGGCGTCTGAGCGGGGGCCTGAGCGAGAGTGAGTAGGAAGAGGCAGGCGGCGAGCGGGCGAGATTTCATGGTGGACGGGTGGGTGGTGGAAACGAAGGTGGGAGGGGGAGTCTTAGTGGAAATGAAGGGCGGTTTCAACCGGGGGCGCGGCGGCCGAATTTGCGTTCGAGTTCGGAGTGGGAGATTTGGATGAGAGTGGGGCGGCCGTGGGGGCAGCAGTAGGGCATTTCACAGGCGGCGAGGTCTTTCAACAGGGCCTGGAGTTCGGGGAGGGAGAGGTGGTCGTTGGCTTTGACGGCGTGGCGGCAGGCGGTGGTGGCGATCATGTCTTCGCCGAGGCGAAGGGAGGAGGAGGAACCGGAAAGGCCACGCAGTTCTTCGATGACCTGGTCGAGCCAGTCCATGGGGTCATCGGTTTTGAGAAAGGTGGGCAGGGTTTCGACTTTGAAAGTGTTTGGGCCGAAGGGTTCGAGTTCGATGCCGAGGCGGTTGAGAGATTCGAGGTTGCGGGAGATGATGTCGGCGTCTTTGGGTGAGAGTTGGAGGGTGAGGGGGATGAGTAGGCGCTGGGTGGGGACGCCGTCGTGTTCCATGGCGCGGCGTATCTGTTCGAACATGACGCGTTCGTGGGCGGCGTGTTGGTCCATGAGGACGAGGCCTTCGGGGCTTTCGAGGAGGACGTAGAGGCGGTGGAGGACGCCGAGGATGCGGTAGCGGGTGAAGTCTTCGGAGGGAGCGGCGGGTTCGGGTGGGGTGGTGGGGCGGGGTGTGGGGGAGGAGGGGGTGGTTTGGGGGGTGGTTTGGGGTGAGGCGGATGGAGGCGGGGCGGTGGGTTGGGAGAAGGAGCGGGAGGGGGTGGAGAAGGTGGCGGGGATGGCGAGGAAGGTTTGGGCGGGAGAAGGTGCGGGTGGGGTTTCGGGCTCGAGGTGGAGGGAGGAGGGGGGGTGTTCGGGAGAGAGTTCGACGGGTGAGTGACGGGCGGCGGAGGGGTGGCCGGAGGGGAGGGTGCGGCTGGCGGCGAGGGCAGCGCTGACGGCGGAGGCGACGGCTTCACGGACGCCGTGGCCGTCGTGGAAGCGGACTTCTTTTTTGGCGGGGTGGACATTCACGTCGAATCCGTGAGGATCCATGTCGAGGAAGAGGAAGGTCACGGGGTGCTGACCCTTCATGAGGGTGGTGTGGTAGCCTTCGCGGAGACCGTAGGAGATGGAGGGGCTTTCGATGGGGCGACCGTTGAGGAAGGTGAACTGCATCTGGCGGGTGGAGCGGCTGAGGCCGGCACCGCCGATGAAACCCTGGATGCGGACGCCGAGGCGTTCGGTGGTGGGGACTTCGATGAGGCGGGCGGCGAGTTCGGGTCCGGCGAGGCCGCGGATGCGTTCGAGGAGGTCCTGGGTGGCGGGGAGGTGGAACATGAGTTCGCCGTCGCGGGTCAAGGTGAAGGCGGTGCGAGGGTTGGCGATGGCGTGGAGGCGGAACTGCTGTTCGACGTGCGAGTACTCGGTGGCTTCCGTGCGGAGGAATTTGCGGCGGGCGGGGAGGTTGAAGAAGAGGTTCCGGACTTCGATGACCGTGCCGTTGGCGTTGCCGCTATCGCGGACGTGGATGAGTTTGCCGCCGTGGACTTCGACCTCGGTGCCGGAGAGGGAGTCGGCTTGTTTGGTGGCGAGGCGGAAGCGGGAGACGCTGGCGATGCTGGGGAGGGCTTCGCCGCGGAAGCCGAAGGTGTAGATGGCGGCGAGGTCTTCTTTGGTGCGGATTTTGCTGGTGGCGTGGCGTTCGAGGCAGAGCATAGCGTCTTCGCGATCCATGCCGGCGCCATCGTCGACGATTTTGATGAGGGCAGCGCCGCCGCGTTGGACGTGGACTTCGATGTGGAGGGCACCGGCGTCGAGGCTGTTTTCGACCAGTTCGCGAATGACGGAAGCGGGGCGTTCAACGACCTCACCGGCGGCCACTTGGCTGGCGAGGGCGTCGGAGAGGATGCGGATGCGAGACATGGGAAAGGCGAATGAGTCGGAGCGAGGTCCCTTGGGATTAGCGTAAGGATGACCGGGTTTCCATGAGGTTCTGAGATTTTTGATTGAAGATGAATGGAATGAGTGGGAGCGCAGCGTATAGTTGAGACATGATTGAGATAACTGAATCGGCTGCGGAACAACTTCGGGAGTTGCTAGAAGGACGTGATCCGGATTTGCGGATGGGATTGCGTTTGCAGGTGACTCGCGGGGGGTGTGCGGGCATGCAGTATGAGATGAAGGTGGATCAAGTGGCGGAAGGGGATGTGGTGTGTGAGCGGGATGGGGTGTCGGTGATCATCGACGCGGAAAGTTTGAAGTTTTTGGATGGCAGTGTGATTGATTATGAGGACGGGTTGAATGATTCAGGGTTCAAGGTGAGAAATCCGAAGGCAGCGAGGAGTTGCGGATGCGGAACGTCATTTGAACCAGCCGAAATGGCGGCGACAAGCTGAACGCAGAGGCTTTGGCAAGAAAATCTTTTCAAACCATTTGATTTCTGTTAAATTGGCACGAATTCGACTGGGCAGTGTGATAGTGAGCAAAAGCGATTTTTGATACATGCGTCGAGAGTATTTGAGTGATGGAAAGGAGCGTCGTGGTTACGGCGGGGGGAGTTTCGCGAAAAGTGGGGATGGATCGAGCTTGTTTTGGTGGACCATTCTGATTACGCTCATGATGGGAGTGGCGACTTTTTGTTGGTTTTTCAGCATCATGGTCTTCCAACATCCGGAGAAGCCGCTGAACTACAAAGTGCTGGCAAAGCTGCACAAGCTTCCGGTGATTCGAAAGTTTTCGGTTTATACGGTGCCGGACGGTTCAGCGAAGTCACCGAGGGAGCTGTTGTCAGCCTACTATGCCTACACTCCTGAGCAGCTGCGGGTGGCGAATGACATCTTGAAGCGGGCGTACATTCGGAACTACGACAAGCAGGATCCACCGGTGTATTTGACAGGCAAGTTTCTGGCGATGGAAGTGCGCCCATTGGAGAAGTCTGACGTGATGCAGGCGGGATGGGTGGTTCGGGCGAGGGCGGTGGACTTGGAAGACGTGGATGTGGAGATTTTGATGCCGGGGTTGGAGTCTAGTGAGGCGCCTTTTGAAGTGGGTGAATCCATCACGCTGGACAAGCGGTCGACCTTTGGAGCGCTGGTTCACGTGGAGAAACTGAATGATGAGCGTGTTTGCGGCACGGTGGTGCCTTTGGTGTATGCAGGGTTCAAGTCAACGGGTGGAGAGGCATTGACGATGGTGCCTCCGGTGTTTTTGAATTTGGAGGCGGGCTGGCCTGTTTCGAGCGATCCGGGAGTGTCTGACAATGTGGTTTCGGCTGATTTGAAGCCGTAGGAGTGGCTGCTTTTGGAAAGCAGTGGGAGAAATTGGGAGGGTTTTCTATTTGGCCGGGAATGCTTCGCCGGTGATCAGTGGTCGGAAACGTTCCCAACTACGGGTCTCCATTTTGTTTAACTCGCGCCATTTGATGGCTGGGATGGTTTCTGGGGGGAGAATTTGCATGCCCCAGAGTGGTGTTAGGGAATCGGGGAGGGCGGAATAGCGGAGGTCACCGAGGGTTTGGGGTTCCTTCGGGAGTTGGGCGACCCAATTGTTTGAAAAGTGGAAGAAGCGGCGGACATCGCGGGCCTGGGGAGAGGCGGGGTCGATTTTGAGTTCAGCGATGGCTTGATCTGGATGGTTGAAAACGGGGGTGGATTGGCCAGGAAGGATGTTCGGAGCACCGAGGCCACAGCGAATGGCGACGTTTTGGGCGACACGGTCTTTTTCGATGAGGGCACGCCAGACCAGGATGTTGCCGAAAGAGGGGTGAACGGTGAGACGGTCTGCCGTGCTGGGACCTGAGGTTTTCAGCCAGGACTGCAGGGCTTGGCTGGCGCGTTCGTGTTGGACGAAGCAGAGTGCTAGGTAGATGGCGGCATAAGTTAGGGCGAAATGAGCCGGACGGGGCCTGGCTTTTACAAGAGCCATGAGGGTGAGGGCGAGGACGGGAAGGGTGAAAAGGGGATCAATGACGGAGATCCAATCGAGGGAGTAGCGGACGTTGTTGAAGGGCCAAGCGATACGGGTTCCGTAGCTGGTCCAGAGGTCACAAAAGAGGTGACTGAGAGCGGCGAGCCAAGCTGGGAAGAGCATGGGGCGATAGGGAGAAGGTTTCCTGCAACAGCGGAGAGCGAGCCAGGCCAAGGCTGAGCCGATGAGTGCAATGATTGGAGAGAAAAGAACACTATGGGTGAAGTGTCTGTGGTATTCGATGCTGAAGAGGGGGTCGGTATTTGAGTGGAGGAAGATATCGATGTCCGGAAGCGTGCCGGCAGCGAAGCCTGCTAGGGCTATTGAGGGAACGGAAGAGCCGCGCGGCGAGACGGCGAGGGCAACGGCAATACCGAGGGTGGCATGGGTAAGAGGGTCCATGTTTGATGGAGTGATGAGGAGTTGCTAGGCAATACGGCGAAGGGCGAGCCAGTGGCTCGCCCTTCGGTGCGTGAGTGATTGGGGGCGATGCAGGCTAGGCCATGCGGCCGCAGCATTGCTTGTACTTTTTGCCGGAACCACAGGGGCAGGGATCGTTACGACCGACATTGGTGTTTGGGCGCTTGGGTGCGCTTGGGCCTTTGGGTGCGGAACTGGGGAGGATGAGTCGAGGGCCGTCCGTTGCGGGGTTATGCGGGGGAGCTTCCTCCTGAATTTGGCGTGGTTTCCCACTGGCGTTGTTGGTGGATTCTCCGTCCTGCTGAGCGCTTTGAAGGCGCTGCATTTGGGCCATTTGCGCGAGAAACTGTTCGAAGGCGGCGAGTTGCTGGCTGCTGCGGAAGAGGTTGGAGAGGATCTCGTTGTTGATGTTGGTGATGAGCGCCGAGAAGATGTTGAAGGCTTCCTGCTTGAATTCGATGAGCGGGTCTTTTTGACCGTAGGAGCGGAGGTTGATGCCTTCTTTGAGGGCGTCGAGGGCATACAAGTGTTCCTGCCAGAGACGGTCGATGGCGTTCAGGAGGATCATTTTTTCGACCTCCTGGAGAGCCTGGGGGTTGGCTCCGCCGACTTTGAGGTCGTAGGCCTTGAGGATACGCTGTTGGAGGAAAGCGGCGTTGCCGTCGAAATCGCGGGTTTCGAACTGGGCGTCCTCGGCGGTCAGGCCGATCGGGAAGGAGGCATTGACCCAGTTCAGGAGGCCTTCGTAATTGGCCATGGATGGATCGGCTTTCGGGACGAACTCTTCGAGACGGTCAGCGAGGCCTTTCTGGACGCCTTCTTCGAGCAAGATGCGGGGGTCGTTGCTGGTGAGGACTTCGTTGCGCCATTCGTAGACGACCTCACGCTGTTGGTTCATGACGTCGTCGTATTCGAGGACGCGTTTCCGCCAGGTGTAGTTGCGTTGTTCGACGCGTTTTTGGGCGGTTTCGACGGAGCGATTTAGCCAGGGGTGCTGGAGTTCTTCGCCTTCCTTCATGCCGAAGCGTTCCATGACTTTGGTCATGCGTTCGGCGGCGCCGAAGTTGCGCATGAGGTCGTCTTCGAAGCTGAGGAAGAACTTGCTGGCACCGGGGTCGCCTTGGCGGGCGGAGCGACCGCGGAGCTGGCGATCAACGCGGCGGGATTCGTGGCGTTCGGTGCCGAGGACGAAGAGGCCTCCGAGATCGGCGACGCCTTCGCCAAGTTTGATGTCGGTGCCCCGACCGGCCATGTTGGTGGAGATGGTGAGGGAGCCTTTTTGACCGGCGCGGGCGACGATTTCGGCTTCCTGGCGGTGGTATTTGGCGTTGAGGACGGCGTGGGGGATTTTCTGGAGTTTGAGCATGCGGCTCAAGGTCTCCGAGGAGTCGACGCTGGCGGTGCCGACGAGGATGGGCTGGCCTTTGGCGTGGAGCTCTTTGATGAGTTCGATGACGGCATTGTATTTTTCCCGACGGGTTTTGTAGATGCTGTCGTTGGTGTCAACGCGGCGGATGGCCTGGTTGGTGGGGATGGTTAGGACGTCGAGGTTGTAGATGTCGTGGAACTCGGCGGCGTCGGTTTCGGCGGTGCCGGTCATGCCGCCCAGTTTTTGGTAGAGGCGGAAGTAGTTCTGGATGGTGATGGTGGCCAGCGTTTGGGTTTCGGCGTCGATTTGAACGCCTTCCTTGGCTTCCACGGCCTGGTGGAGTCCGTCAGACCAGCGGCGGCCTGGCATTTTCCGTCCGGTTTGTTCGTCGACGATGATGACCTTGTTTTCTTCGACGACATACTCGACGTCTTTTTCGTAGATGCAGTAGGCGCGGAGGAGTTGGGAGATTTGATGGATGCGCTGGCCTTGGTGGTCGAGTTTGGCCTGGAGGGCTTCTTTTTTCTCGGCGCGCTCTTTGTCGGAGATGGAGGTGTCACCGTCGATTTCGGAGTAGAGGGTGGCGAGGTCGGGGAGGACGAAGCCGTCCGGATCATCCGGGTCGAGGAAGTTGCGGCCCATTTCGGAGAGATCGGCGTCGTGGCTTTTCTCGTCGATGGAGTAGTAGAGTTCTTCTTTGAGTTTGAAGAGTTCGACTTTTTGAGTGTCCTGGTAGACGGAGAGTTCGGCTTTTTCGCGGGCGCGGCGGAGTTCGGGGTCCTCCATGGCACGGAGGAGGCCGCGGTGTTTGGGTTGCCCGAGATGGACTTGGTAGAGTTTGCGGCCGGCGAGTTCGAGGTCGCCCGCTTTGGCGGCTTCGTTGGCTTCGGTGATGAGGCGGCTGGTGAGGGTGTTTTGGCGACGAACGAGTTGTTCGACGAGGGGTTTGTAGCGTTCGAACTGGTGGGTGCTGGCGGCGGAGGTGACGGGGCCGCTGATGATGAGGGGGGTGCGAGCTTCGTCGATGAGGACGGAGTCCACTTCGTCGACGATGGCGAAGTAATGGCCGCGCTGGACCTGCTGTTCACGGCTGGAGGCCATGCCGTTGTCGCGAAGGTAGTCGAAGCCGAATTCGGAGTTGGTTCCGAAGGTGATGTCGCACTCGTATTGGGCGCGGCGGAGGTGAGGGGGTTGGTCGTTTTGGATGCAACCGACGGTGAGACCGAGGTATTTGAAGAGGTAGCCCATCCACTCGGAGTCACGACGAGCGAGGTAGTCGTTGACGGTGATGACATGGACGCCACGGCCGGTGAGGGCGTTCAAGGTGACGGGCAGGGTGCCGACGAGGGTCTTGCCTTCGCCGGTGGCCATTTCTGCGATCATGCCGCGATGGAGAGCGATGCCGCCGATAAGTTGGACGTCGAAGTGGACCATGTTCCAAGTGAGGGGCATGTCACAGACGTTGTGGACCTGGCCACACATGCGGCGGGCGGCGTTTTTGACGACGGCGTAGCATTCGGGGAGGATGTCCTCGAGCATTTTTCGCACGATGGCATCGAATTTGGGATCAATGTCATTCCAAGCTTCGCGGGCTTTGTCGATGGCGGCTTTCTTTTGGTCGAGGGATTGACCTGCGACATTGAGGGCGGAGGAGTCGAGTGCAGGGAAGTGGGGCTTCAGGCGATTGAAGGCGTCTGTGAGCCTGGCAAGGCACTCGTCGACGGCGGACTCGTCTGCGATACGGAGGGAGACGCCGCCGAGGAAAGTCGGGGTATGGAAGGCGCGGAACTGTTCCTGCCAGGCGGCCATGCGGGAGCGGAGGGCGTCTTCGGGCTCGTTCTGGAGTTGGGCTTCAATGCGGTTGATCTCGGCAACGACCGGTTGGAGGCGCTTGACGGTGCGCTGGTTTTTGGTGCCGATGATTTTTTTGATGATCCAGTTGAGCATGAGAAAAGGGGGCAGTCCGACCGTGGTCCAGAGGAGGACTTGAAGGCGGATTTAGACGAATGCTCAATCTGGCTTAACAAACGTTGAACCGCAAGCGGGAGATCATTGGGCGGCGATGGCCAGGGATGACCTCGACCGTTGGATTTTTCGGGGTTTTAGGGGCCCAGGGAAGTTCAGGGGACGCGTTTTTTGGCAGTGGGCTAGGGTTTTGGGTTGAGTTTGGCGGCTTCTTCCTGGCCGATTTCCCTGACGAAAAGGTTCCGCCATCGGATCTCGCCACCGTGAGTCTGGAGCATGATGGGGCCTTTGGCTGGCAGGGGTTGGGTGGGATCCCAGTAGTTTTCCATGGGGGCGCCGTCGACGACCAACTGGTCATTCAGCCAGACCCAGGTGCGACTTCCGATTTGGCGAATTCGGAACTGGTTCCATTCACCGAAGGGTTTGTCGGCGATGGTGGCGGGATCGCGTCCCGGGGTATTTGGGGTGTTGTTGAACAGGCCGCCGGAACCGAGATGGGGTTTTCGGTCGGGCTTTATGGGGTCAAAGGACTGTGTTTTGTCCCAGATTTGGATTTGTGGGGTGCCTCTGAGGTAGATGCCACTGTCTGCGCCGGAGACGGTTTTGTATTCGATGAGAAGTTCGATATCACCGAATTCTTCATCGGTTGTGGCGTAGGGGCCGGTGCCGACATTGACGAGTTCGCCGTTCTCAACGGTCCAATGGGAGGGGAATTCGGCGCGTTGCTGCTGGTGGTTGGCTGCTTTTTTGTCGCCAACCAGTTTGGCCGAGGTGTGGGGGTTCAGGCCGTGCCAACCGGTGAGATCTTTGCCATTGAAGATGGCCCGGAAGCCATTGGGTGGAGTGGGGTCGGCCAGGGCGATGCCGGCGAAAAAGAGGGCGGAGGTAACGGTGAGGCGGAGAGAATGTGAAGGCATGGAGGGAGAGGTACGTCATGGTGGAGCGCATTTTGCAGGCCTGTGCTTGCGTCGGGGGTGGGAATTGGGGAAGATGGGGCGTGATGGCTGACGAGGAGTTGTTTGATGCGGCGTTTCTTGACCGACTGCGAATGCTGGCGGTTCGGCTGCGGAAGCGACGGCAGTTGATGCGGCGGGGCAATCAGAGTACGCCGAGCACGGGGTTCACGCGAGAATTCAAAGACTATCGCCATTACACGCCGAAAGAGGATTATCGGGCGATTGATTGGCGGTTGTATGCCAGGCTGGACAAGCTGTTTGTGCGACTTTACGAGGAGACGCAGGAGCTCAATTTGCACATCGTCTTGGACGTGAGTGGGTCGATGGAACGGCCGTTTGCGGAGAAGCGACGTCAGGCGTTGCGGTTTGCGGTGGCGTTGGCGTATTTGGGGTTGAGCAATCAGCAGCGGGTCAGTATTTATTCGATGAGCGATGCGACCCGGCAGGAGTTGCCGCCTTTGCGGGGGCAAGGGAGTGTGGACAAGATCATTCAATGCGTGACCCGACTGAAGTTCGATGGTTTCACGGATTTGAAGCATTGTTTTGAGACGTTCAGACCGACCCGGCAGCGGCATGGAGTGATCTTTGTGATTTCAGATTTCTTTGGACGTGATGTGAATGCGGCGCAGGAAGCGGTGGCGCAGGCGGCGGTTTGGCCGGGAGAGAGTCACTTTGTTCAGATCTTGCATCCTGAGGAGCGGGAGCCGAAGTTGGAGGGAGAGATTGAACTGGCTGAGGTGGAGACGGGGGAACGGAGGAGGTTTTGGTTCACCAAGCGTGACGCCAAGAGGTATGCGGAGGCGTTTGACGCTTTTGTTGAGAGTTTGAGTCGTGAATGTGCCGGTCGGAGGATCGATTTCATGCAATGTCAGACGAACGAGCCGTTTGAGGAGCGGTTTTTGTCGATGTTGATGAGGGGTTCGGCGTTGGCGGGCGGGGGCTGAGAGAGGGGTTCGTGAATCGAATGCATTTTCCCGTTGCGCGAGGTTAGAACCCCTGCTTACTTCGCGGCTCGCTTCACCTTGTGGAGTGTTGATGGCTCGGTAGCTCAGTCGGTAGAGCAGGGGATTGAAAATCCCCGTGTCGGCGGTTCGATTCCGTCCCGAGCCACCACTTAAATCCCTGATAAACAAAGGGTTAGGTGGATTTCAGGGTTTCCCCTGTCTCAATAGCAAACGCCAGATATTGCCACCAATTGCCAGTTATCTTCGCTTAACTGTCACCTATCTGGCAACGGGGACTTGGCCTCCAATGGTGATATTTTCGAGCCGTGGTAAACCATTCTGGCTCTGGGTCACTCCTGATTCCGCCGCCAAGGTCGGTGTATTCCCCCGGATTCTGTTATCACAGCAGTTCTTTTTCGAGGTGGGATAGACTCTTTTTATTGGTCCTCCATTGGAGTGTAGCGCCGCCGAGTGGTGGCTTCCGGCCCGATGATCGTTCCTCCTCCTCCTTTCCCCCCGCGCCCGGAACCTTGCTCGCTGTGCCCTCTAAGCGGCCAGCGCCGCCTTCACCCGCTGAACGGTGCTGGCTCCTTTCCCTGTGATCTTGGCCGTGTTCCTCACGCTCTGGCCTGCCTTTAATTGCCGCACCACGTCCTTGTGCTTCTCTAGCAGGTCGGACGCATCCAGCCCGGTGCCCTCTGGACGGCCAAGCTTGCGCCCCTGCCGCCGTGCT
>CANETF010000128.1 GCA_947440575.1 Verrucomicrobiaceae bacterium | reverse complement strand
GCGAATGTGAAATTGGAAGTGGGAGCAGAAGGCGGAGGTGCCGCATTGAGTTATCTTTGGAAGCGGGCGGGCAAGGTATTGCCAGGAGTTCAATCATCCAGCTATGGCTTGAACTCGGTTCAAACGAGTCAGTCTGGGGTTTACAGTGTGGAAGTCAAATCGGTAGGGGGGACCGCAGCAGCGCCGAACATGAACGTGGGTGTCGTTGGCGGGGTGGTGGGGCCTGACATTGTGAATGAAGATGGGGCCATTACTCTGACGCAGACAGCAGTTGGACCTGGACTGCAGTATCAATGGTGTCTTGGGAAGGAGCTTTTAAGCGATGATGTGGCACTGGGGATTTCGGGGGCTCGTAGCGCGACCTTGCGGATTAGGAAGAGTTCGGCGTTGTTTGACGGGCTTTTGCAATGTCGGGTGAGAATGCCTGATGCGGCCGGAGGTGGGGAGCGCGAGTTGTTCGGACCGGATAAGCGAGTGGCTGTCCGTTTGCGACCCGTGGTGGAGACGCGGAGTTTGGGGCCTTGGAAGGTGAGTGGCAGTGTCTCTGAAGTTCTAGCTGCACGAAATGGACCGACACAGTTTCGAGTCACGGGTTTGCCTAGTGGGGTGGTGTTAAGCCGCGGTGATGGTCACCTGAGTGGGCGACCCTTGAGTCCAGGGACTTTTCGGCTGGGGATTTCGGCTGGTAACTTGGCTGGGTGGAGTCCGACTCAATTCATTGATGTCGTTTGCGATGATTTGGTAGCTCGGGGGAAAGGGATCTTTGCCGGATTGGTGGACCGTGAGGCATCGAATGGAGGGCTGGGCGGGGTGCTTTCTTTCAGCGTGAGTTCCAGCGGAGGATTGAGTGGATCGGTATCGATGGGGAGTGAAGTGAGGAGTTTTCGAGGGGTTTGGGAGAGTCTGCCTGGGCCGAATTTGACGTCGAGCATTTCAATCGCGAGAGGAAAGGGAGTCATGCCCTGGGTTCTGGAATTGGACCTGGACGCGGAAACGGGGGAGGTGACTGGAAAGGTTTGTGAAGATGGGATTGGGTTGGCGGGGGTCGAAGCGTGGCAGAGTGATTGGAATGTAAAAAGTTCACCCGCTGAGGCATTCAAAGGCGTTTATGCGGTCGGGTTGCAGCCCCCTGGGGTGGCGAATGCCGCGGATTCGGAAATTCTGATTCCTGAAGGGGTGGGGTATGCCACATTGAACGTGTCGCCGGCAGGGGTGGTGAATTGGACTGGAAAGCTGGCAGATGGCAGCACCTTGACACGAAGTCTGCGTATAGGACGTGAGGGGCAGATCCCGCTGCACAGCCTCCTTTACAGTGGGACCGGTTCCTTACAGGGATGGGCGACGATTCGGCCGGATTTGACTGCATTATCGGAATCTGAAGTGGATGGGGAAATGAGCTGGGTCAAAAACGTGCAGGTGAAGTCGAGCTCGACGGTTTACCGGGAGGGTTTTCCTTTGCATGCGCTGACGGTGACTGGGGGGGCGTATCTTGCCAATCGGCCGGTGGTGGAGCAGTTGGGTTTAGAAGACGTGGTGCCGAATGCCCGGTTGTCGTTTGAAGGCGGGTGGGGTGGAGGCGTGTTGGAGAACGGGTATTTTGACGTATTATTGGGGATATCGAGCACTAATCGAATCCAGCCGCCGGATACGGAGGAGAATCCGGATCTGGTGCGATTGACGAGTTTGTCGGCCCAATCCGGGCTATTCAGGGGAGAGTTTAGTCAGCGGGGAAGCGGGAGGAAGGTGCTTTGGTATGGGATGTTGGTGCCTCAAAGGAAGTTGGGGATGGGATGGTTTTTGAGGACGGTGACAGCGAGTGACGGGTCTGTCTCGGTCCGATCTGGGCGAGTGGACCTGCAGTTAAAATGACAAAAGAGGGATGGGAGGGGAAGTTTCTGGATTTTTTTGTCAATTTCCCTCTAATACATGGCGCTGTTGTCTCGTTTGCCCTATGAATTCCAGCTTTCTTAGTTTCTCAAATCACTCAGTTCCTATCAAACCATGAAAAGAAATCGCATCATGCTCACCGGGCTCAGTGCCCTTGTAATGGCCAGTGCCAGCGCCTTTGGGGCGGATCTGCGCACTTGGACGGACGTCCAAGGGCGTCAAGTTGAAGCGTCATTTGTGAAAATGATTGGCGACGACATCCAACTGCAAACGGCAGATGGTCAGTTTCACCAGTTTCCGTTGGCCCGTTTGTCGACTGAGGATCAAGGGATTGCGAAGAAGATGATGGCTTCGGCAGCACCTGCGGCTGAGGTTTCGCCTGAAACTCCGGCGGTGGGAACGGGGATCACTGGATTTCCTTATCCGAAAGAGGGTTATGGTGCGGCAGCGCGTCAGATCGACACTTTGGTGGCGAAGGGGATTGTGACGAAGGGCAACAAGCAGCGTGCTGAGGACGGACTGCCTCCATTGAAGGGATTCAATCCTGCGGCGAATGACGAGCAATTTGTTCGCCGAGTGTATTTGGACGTGATCGGGCGGATTCCGAGTTACGAAGAGACGATGGTCTTTTTGAAGAACGCGGATCCGATGAAGCGCACGACCTTGATCAACACGTTGTTGGATTCCGAAGGGTATGCCAGCCACATGTTCAACTACTTTGCCGAGATGCTTCGTGTGAAGCACAATCTTGAGCAGGCGAACCTGCAAGGCGATGACTATGTGAACTGGTTGCGCAGGCAATTGGACGGCAATCGTCCATGGGATCAAATGGTGAAAGCGATGATGGTTGCGGAAGGCAAGATGTGGACTGAGGATACCAACAAGGCGGATGGCTGGGACGACAAAGGAGCGGCGGGTTACTTGCTGCGTGATGCAGGCATGCCGCTCGATAACCTGGCGAACACCTTGACCGTATTCCTTGGAACGGACGTGGCGTGCGCTCAGTGTCATGACCACCCATTTGCTGAGTGGACTCAGATGCAGTTCTATGAAGTGGCATCGTTCTTCGGAGCCACGAAGACCCGTACCCGGGACCGGAATCAAGGTCTGATGGGAGAGGTTGAGGCGATGGTCACGGAATCGGGTCAAGACATCACCCGTCTTCGCAATGGTCTGCGCAACTACGTTCAGGCCAACAGCTATGCGGTGGAAGATGTGGACATGAATGACATGAAGTTGCCTCACGACTACCAGTATCCTGACGCGAAGCCTGGTGATCCGGTGAAGCCAAAGTTGATCATGTGGTCCGACAAGGACAAGGGGAACCCGTCATATAAAGTTAGCAAGGGTGACAGCGAGAAGCTTCGGCAGTCTTTTGCCAGCTGGATGACTCATCCGGAGAACCCTCGCTTCGCGATGACGATCGCGAACCGCTTGTGGAAGCGTGCGTTTGGTGTGGGTGTGGCTGAACCGGTCACCAACATTGATGATCCAGACGCGTCCGCGAATCCTGAATTGTTGAAGTACCTGGCTGAAGTGATGAAGAAGGTGAAGTTCGACATGAAGGAGTTTCAGCGGATCATCCTCAACACGCGGGCTTACCAGTCGGAAGCCACGACAGAGGCGATTGCGATGGGCAGCATGTATTTCTTCCAAGGGCCACAACTGCGCCGCATGAGCGCTGAGCAGACCTGGGACAGCTACATGGCGCTGGTTCTCGGCAAGCCAGAGGCTTACAAGGCGCCTTTGAGCGATCTGTATGGAAAGTCGATCGACCTGAACTTGAACAACGAGAAGCTGACGGCAAAGGACGTGCTGATCAAGTACAGCGCCTATCGTCAAATGGCCGAAAAACAGCGGGCCCTGATGGGTGGTGGTCTGGATGCGGCGGGTGGTGACTCGATGATGATGATGGGTGGTGAGGACAAAGGCGGCATGGCGAAGGAAGAACCTGCGGCGGCTGCTGCCGGTGGTGCGGGTAAATACCTGAGCTACGGTGGATGGCGTCTGCTTCGCGCGTCTGAGTTGTCTCAGCCTGAACGTGGCGGTCACTTCCTGGCGGAGTTTGGCCAGTCACCCCGGACATTGATTGACGGAGGTTCCAAGGTGGGTTCGGTGCCGCAGGTTTTGATGATGATGAACGGCGGTGCCCAAGAGATGTTGACGAATCGTCAGTCGTTGATCTTCCGCACGATGGACAAGGTGACCAATCCTGCCGACAAGGTTGAGACCCTGTTCCTGAGTGTCATGAACCGCAAGCCGACCCTTCAGGAGAAGGACATCGCCAAGCGCGAGATCGGGACTCATGGGGAAGAAGGATATTCCAGCATGATCTGGGCCCTGATCAACACCCGCGAATTCATCTTCATTCAATAATCAAACCTCTCATTCGAACCAACGCGAAACTCAAAGATATGAAAACGACACTCAACAAATTCGACGAATTCTCCCGCCGCCAATTCATGGAACGGGTTGCCAAGACGGCCCTGGGCGTGACCCTTCTTCCCGTGGGAGCGCAAGTGGCGCGAGCAGCGGCGGAAGGTGGCTCAGCGAAGCGGGTGATTTATTTGTTCATGGAGGGTGGGATGTCCCACATTGACACCTTCGATCCGAAGACAGGTGCTACCAAGGGTGCGTCTGATCCGGTGAAGGCAAACGCAGGTTCAGGGAACATTGACTTCCTTGGGGGCTACATGCCGAAGCTGGCGAAGCAAGCCAACAAGTTGTCGATCATTCGTTCGATGTCTTCGAAGACGGGTGTTCATGAGAGTGGTCGCTACATCATGCGCACGGCGTATGAGCCACGGGGCACCATTGTTCACCCTTCCATGGGTGCATGGGCATCGCACTTCAAGGGACGCATTGAAGGCGTGACCCTGCCAGACAGTGTGACGATTGGTAATGGTGCGCATCCTGGCGCTGGCTTTTTCCCACCCGCCCTGAGCCCGATTCCGATCACGAATGCTGCGAGTGGATTGCAGAACACGAAGTCGGCGATTGGTGATGAAATGTTCACCAAGCGTGTGGCTTTGATGGACGAGTTCGACACGGCTTTCCGGAAGAAGTTTCAAAGCGACGATGTGAAGGCCTACACGGAGTTTTATGACGAAACGATGAAGTTGCTGAAGAGCAAGGACCTCGGTGCATTCGATATCACTCAAGAGCCTGCGAACGTGCGTGAGAAGTATGGCAACAGTGGCTTTGGTCAGGGTTGTTTGCTGGCTCGCCGGTTGGTTGAGAACGGCGTGCGTTTTGTGGAAGTTCAAGCAGGCGGCTGGGACATGCACAACAACATCGATACTGCGATGACGAACAACGGTGAGATGCTGGACACGGCATTCAGCGCGTTGGTTGAGGATTTGGAAGCGAAGGGCATGTTGAAGGACACCCTGGTGGTTCTGGGTTCTGAGTTCGGGCGGACGCCTGAGATCAACGAGAACTCTGGTCGTGACCACTATCCTTTGGTTTACAGCACCGTGTTCGCGGGTGGCGGCACCAAGGGTGGTTTCGTTTACGGTTCTTCCGATAAGGACGGCAAGCGGGTGGCTGACAAGCAAACCGCGCCTGAAGACTTTGTGGCGACGATTGCGTACGCGATGGGTCTGCCGATTGGCGAAGTTGTGATGTCCCCATCGGGTCGTCCGTTCACGGTGGGACACAAGGGTGTGCCTGTGAAGGATCTCTTCGTTTAAGTCGACGATTCGACATTCGAAAGGGCTGTGGTGGGTTCTCCATCACAGCCCTTTTTGTGTTTCGGATAGGTGAGTTTAGCGAGGGAGGATCGAGTAGCGTATCAAAGGGGAATATGGGAGCGTGTGACAGTTCTGGAGCCTTGATCGTGGTGGAGTATCCGCGCGGGATCTATCTGCCTGAGGCGGATCTTTGGCTGGACCCACATTTTGGAGTGGAGCGGGCGTTTGTTTCGCATGCGCATGCGGATCATGTGGCGCGGCATGGGGTAACGTTTTGTTCGGAACTGACGGGTCGGCTGATGCGGGTGAGGTATGGGATGAAGGCGGAGGCGGATTGGCGAATGCTGCCGATGCGGGAGGTGGTGAGGTGGGAGGGATGGGAGATGAGGTTGTATCCGGCGGGGCACATTGCGGGATCGGCGATGCTGCATCTGACTCGGTTGAGTGACGGGGCGACGCTGCTTTACACGGGGGACTACAAATTGAGGCAGGGTCTGAGTTCGGAGCGGTGTGAGTTGCCGAGGGCGGACACGTTGATCATGGAAACGACGTTTGGCCTGCCACAGTATGTTTTTCCGCCGTTGGAAGAGGTGGTGGAGCAGGTGCTGAAGTGGGTGAGGGAGACGCTGGAGGATGGGGAGATTCCGGTATTGCTGGGGTATTCGCTGGGGAAGGCGCAGGAGATTTTGCGGGCGCTGACGCCGTTAGGGGTGCCGGTGATGGTGCATTCGTCGGTGTGGAAGTTGATGGAGGTGCTGAAAGAGGAGGTGGGTGAGTTACCGGAGATGCGGTTGTTTGAGGCGAGCGAGGCGGCGGGGCATGTGCTGGTGTTTCCGCCGAGCACGGGGAAGTCGACGGCGCTGAAGAAGCTGAAGGTCTGCCGGACGGCGATGCTCTCGGGTTGGGCGTTGCAATCGGGGGCGCGGTTTCGGTATCAGGTGGATGCGGCATTTCCGTTGAGTGATCACGCGGATTATCCGGAGTTGCTGCAGACGGTGGAGGAGGTGGGGCCGAGGAAGGTCTGGCTGGTGCATGGGTTCACGCGGGAGTTTGCGGCGGATTTGCGGAGGCGAGGGTATGAGGCTTGGGCGCTGGGGCAGGTGGACCAATTGGAACTGGGGTTGGAGGGTGGAGCGGCGAGGGAGGTGTCTTTGCAAGTTGATGAGAAGATTGAGGGGAATGAGATGATGAAGGGAGGGTTTGCAGGGTGGGTGGCGGCTTGTGAATCGGCGATGGCTGAGTCGTCGCGAGGGCGGAAGGTGGCTTTTTTGGCGGACTGGTTGCGGTCGTTGGAGGGGAAAGAGTTGATGGCGGGGGCTCGATTTGCGGCGGGGCTGGTGTTTGATCCGGTGGATGAGGGGGGCGCGATGCAGGTGGGTTGGGCTTTGGTGCGCCGTGTGTTGATGGATTTGGCGGCGTGTCCAGAGGTGGAGTATAAGGCGCTTTCGCGGACGCAGAATGATGCGGGGCGAACGGCTTTCCTGATGCTACGGCGGCGGGATGAGTTGCGTGGGCGCCCGACTTTGGAAAGGGTGCCGACACTGGAGGAGATGGGGGTCTTTTTTGAGACCTTGCGTTCGGTTTCGGGTGGAGTGGCGAAGTCCAAGCTGTTGCGGGATCAACTCGACATGTTGACGGCGAGGGATGGGAGTTGGTTGATTCGATTGATCACAGGGGATTTGCGAATGGGATTGAAGGAAGGGTTGGTGGATGAAGCGATCGCACTGGCGTTTGATCGGCCGGTGGAGGTGGTGCGTGAGGCGGTGATGTTGGGTGGGGATCCGGGGCGTGCGGCGGTGATGGCGAGGGAGGGGCGGTTGGAGGAGGTGCAGGCGCGGTTGTTTGTGCCGGTGAAGGTGATGCTGGCGAGTCCGGAAGAGACGGCGGAGGCGATCTGGGAGCGCATGGAGGAGGCGGGGGCGGCTGGAGGCGGGGTGTGGGTGGAAGACAAGTATGACGGGATCCGGGCGCAGGCTCACTGTGGGGAGGGGAGGGTGGAGATTTACTCGAGGGATTTGAAGCGGTTGACGGATTCGTTTCCAGAGGTTGTGGTTGCGTTGCGGGAGTGTCTTGGGAAGGAAGAGGTGATGTTGGATGGCGAGATCATTGCGTATGCGGAGGACAAGAAGCTGTCGTTTTTTGATTTGCAGAAGAGGTTGGGGAGGCGGGATCAGGCGGACTTGTTTTTGCCCAGTGAGGTGACGGTTCGCTATGTGGTTTTCGATGTGATGTGGAGGAATGGGGAGTCGCTTTTGAAGCAGAGATTGGAGAGGCGGAGGCAAGTGCTGGAGGGGTTGCTGACGAATGAAGGGGTGTGGGTGCGGCGGTTGGAGGTGAAGCGGGCGGGGTCGGCTGAAGAGGTTGAGGCAGCGTTCATGGCGGCACGGAGGCGGGGGAATGAAGGGTTGATTGTGAAGGATCCGGCGAGCGGGTATCTGCCGGGGCGGCGGGGGAAGGTGTGGTTGAAGTTGAAAAAGGCGTTTGCGACCTTGGACGTGGTGGTGGTGAAAGTGGAGCAAGGGCATGGCAAGCGGAGTCAGGTGCTGAGCGATTACACGTTTGCGGTGCGGGATGAGGTGGGGGGCGGGCTGCGGGTGATCGGCAAGGCCTATTCGGGACTGACGGATGCGGAGATTGAGGAGCTGACGCAGCATTTTTTGGAGAACACAGTGAAGGAGAAGGGGCGGCTGCGGGAGGTGCTACCGAATGTGGTGCTGGAAGTGGCGTTTGATTCGATTCAGGCGAGTGCGCGACATGACAGCGGGCTTTCGCTGAGGTTCCCGCGGATTAAAGCGATTCGGCGGGACAAGGGGGTGGAGGAGATTGACACGCTGGAGCATGCGCGGCGGTTGGCGGGGGTGACATGATGGAGTCGAAGTCAGGTTGAGGCCCTAACCTGAATCATTCATGAGCCATCTACTGCAACCGCCCCAAAGCCCGAATCTGCTGCGTTGGGCTTGTTTTGAAAGGCATCGAGCATTTACAAACGCACTCCGCCTTTCAAAACTGCGCCCGCCTAGCAGCTTCAGGCTTTTGAACGTTTTCGCTACGATGTTCATGAATCATCCAAGTTAATGCGGGCTTGCGGAAAGCGGTTGGAATTCATAGAATGCTGTTATGAGACTGAGTTTGACGCTTTCTGTTCTGGGTATTGCGATTGAGATGGGTGCGGGTTCTGTGCTGGCGGCTGAGCCATTGCTGTCGCAGCGAGACGCGGTGGCGGAGGCTTTTGGTAAGGCGACCGTGACGGCGACTCGATTGGTGAAGAGTGAGCGATCCAAGGTGGATCCGTTTGTTTGGCTGGTCTTTTCCGAGGATTTGCATCGGAAGGAGAATTTGGTGAAGGTTCGGTTGGATCGGCAGCCAGGGAAAGAGGGGTGGCAGGTCACTTCGGGAGGAGCGGGCCAGTTGCTGCAGAGGGTGCCGCCGATGCGTTTGGATTGGGCGAAGGTGAAGGTGGGGCCGGCGGAGGCGAGGCTGACGGCGGAACAGGGAGCGAAGTTAGCGAAGGCGACGTTTGAGCAGGTAGAGTTTCAACTGGCGACTCAGCCGACGACGGGAGTGCCTGAGTGGGGGCTGACGTTGTTCGATGCTCAGGGAGTCGAGGTGGGATTTGTGGTGGTATCGGCAGAGACGGGGGCGGTGATTCACCAGGATTTTGGAGTGGCGGTGCCACCTGTGGCGGGAGGGCAACGTGAGAAGAGCGGTCAGGCCATCGAGAGTGGGGAAGACGCAGCGAAGGCGGTGAAACAGGGGGCGCGCAAGGCGTGGGATTGGACGGAGAAAGCCGGGCGTGAAACGGGGGGATTCTTCAAGGAGCTTTTTCGCTGAATTGAGGAGGGTATTGGGGCGGGAGTTTCGACTTGATGAGAGATTCGCGAGGGATTTGGGGTTCTCTTTTTGTCTGAGAACCTAATATTTCACGGGCGGAGTCGTTTGATTCGGAGTCTGATGACCCCTAAGTGTTTTTGAATGAAGCCTGTTCTCCTTTTCTTTGTTTTTGGTTCCACTGCTGCCTTGGCGATTGATTTCAAGAAGGACATTCGTCCGATACTCAAAGAGAACTGCTATGAGTGTCACAGCAAAGAGTCAGGGAAGGAGAAAGCGGGTTACATTTTTGATGATGTGGAAACGCTGAAGTTGGATATTCAGCCGAAGGGGATCATTGTGCCGAACCAGCCAGAGGAGAGTTATTTGCTGGAGGTGATGACGATGGATGTGAGTGAGAAGGCACACATGCCGCCGAAGGAAGCGATGAGTGCGAAGGACATTGGGAAGATTCGGGAGTGGATTGCGGCGGGGGCGTCGCTGGAAGGGGAAGGAGCGGCGACGTTACCGGCGCCGGCGGGTCCGCTGGATTGGACGAACACGGAGGGGAGGACGATCAAGGCGGGATTTGTGCGATTGGAAGGGGAGAATGTGGTGCTGAAGATGCCGGCCAATGGACAGGAGATTCCGTATCCGTTGGCGAAGTTGAATGCGGCGAGCCAGGCGCAGGCGAAGGCGGCGGCGGAAGGGAAGTGAGGAGGGGGTTGAGAAATTGAGGGGAGGAGTTAGGGGTGGCGTGCGTTTGTACTTCTGAACGCGCCTTTTTTTACGCCCATGATTTTTTCTCTTTCCTCCCGCATTCTGCGCACGGTTGATCCGGTCTGTCTGGCCAAGATTGGTTGGAACTTTGGGTTTAAGGGGGCGAGGTCGGTGATGATGTTCAAGAAGCGGTTCGACACGACGGGTGAGGTGTTTCCGCCGTTTTTGTATCTTTCGATTCTGAACTCGTGCAACTTGCGCTGTCAGGGCTGCTGGGTGGATGTGGACAAGCCGAGGGAGTCGATGAATTTGGATGAGTTGAACAAGATTGTTCATGATGCCAAGCGGCGTGGGAATGCGTTTTTTGGGGTCTTGGGTGGTGAGCCGTTCATGCATCCGGAGTTGTTTGATTTTTTGGCGACGCATCCGGACTGTTACTTTCAGATTTTCACCAACGGGCAGATGATCACGCCGAAGGCGGCGGAGACGTTGAGGAAGTTAGGCAATGCGACGCCGCTGGTGAGTGTGGAGGGGACATCGACGGTTTCGAATGAACGTCGAGGGGGGAAGGATGTGTTGAACCGGACGTTGCGGGGCTTGCAGAATTGTTTGGATGCGCGGTTGATGACGGGGGTGGCGACGAGTTTGTGCCAGACGAACATTGATGATTTGCTGACGAAGGAGTGGCTGCAGAAGTTGATCGATATGGGGGTGCACTACACGTGGTATCACACTTACCGGCCCGTGGGTCCGCAGATCAATGAACAGCTAGCGCTGAGTCCGGAGCAGATCACGCAGGTGCGGCGGTTCGTGACGAGCATGCGGGCGACGATGCCGATTGCGATCGTGGATGCGTATTATGATCACAACGGCAAGGCGCTGTGTCCGATGGCGACGGGGATCAGTCATCACATCGGGCCAACGGGCGGGGTGGAGCCGTGTCCGATCATTCAGTTTGCGACGGACAGTGTGCGGACGGATCGGGATTTGTTTGATGTGCTGACGGGGTCAGCGTTTTTGAAGGATTTTCGGGAGACGGCGGCCAAGCATACGCGGGGTTGCATTGTGCTTGAAAGGCCGGATTTGGTGAAGGATTTGGCGGAGCGGCATGGGGCGAAGGACACGACGATTCGGCAGGCGGCGTTTGCGGAGGTGAGTCGGATGCAGCCGAGGACGAGTCAGTGGCGCGAGGAGGAGGAGATTCCGGAGCAGCACTGGATGTACAAAGTGGCGAAGCGGTTCTTCTACAACGACTTTGGCGTGTATCGGGAGTTGGATCCGGCGGCGCATTCGCCTGGAAAGTGACGGGCTCTCACGCGGTGGCGGGGAGGACTGAGGAGGGGTGTTTTTTGGAAGTGGGGGTTGCGTTTGGTGGGTGGGGCGAGTTTGGTTTTGGCACGATGAAAACGCTCAAACTTTTGCTCGTGGTTCTCCTGTCTTTTGGCGTCGTCTCTTGCCAAGGATTGCAGGCGGTGGGCTCGGATGTCTCGAGCGAGGGTTTTGGGAAGTTGGCGTTGGATCAGAAGGCGGCGGTTGTGTTTGAACTCCTTGGGGAGCCCAAGTCCAAAGGTGTGGATGTGCTGATGGAGGCGACGGGAGAGTGGGTGCAGGAGTGGGTGTTTCCCGCGCGGGGGTTGACGCTGATGATGGGTTCGACTGAGAAGGGCGGGGCCAAGACTGTTTGGAGCATTACGGCCGATGAAAAATGCGAACTGGCAACTGAGAGAGGTGTGCGAATCGGAAGCAGTGAGGCTGACGTCAAGACAGCTTATGGGAAGGTCTATAGCGCTGAGGAGAGTCGTGCGGGAGAGACGTTTGTGGCGGGTTCTGTTTATGGCGGAGTGATCTTTGAGTTTGAGAAGGGGAAGGTGGTTGGGATCTTCATCGGTGCTGCTGCGGAGTGAGGGTGCTGGTTGGAGTGTTTTGTTCCAATCTAGAGGATTAACATGCAGTCGCCGTAGCTGAAGAAGCGGTAGCGTTGGGCGACGGCTTGGCGGTAGGCTTCGAGGATGAGGTCGCGAGTGGCGAAGGCGCTGACGAGCATCATCAAGGTGGACTTGGGGAGGTGGAAATTGGTGAGCAGGGCGCCGACGGATTTGAATTCGAAGCCGGGGGTGATGAAGAGGTTGGTTTCGCCCCGGGCGGGGATGATTTTGCCGTGGTCGCGGGCGATGGTTTCGAGGGTGCGCATGGCGGTGGTGCCGACGGCGATTCGACGGGCGGCGCTTTGAATGTGGGCGGCGGCGGGGGCGGAGACATCGTACTCCTCGTGGTGCATGACGTGGTCTTCGATGCGTTCGGCGCGGACGGGTTGGAAGGTGCCGACGCCGACATGGAGGGTAATGAAGGCGTG
>CANETF010000127.1 GCA_947440575.1 Verrucomicrobiaceae bacterium | reverse complement strand
CTGTCAATGGCACCAACATGAAGTTGGACGGGACGATCTCCCTCACCTACACTTACACGCCTTCGGCGGTGGAGCCGGTGCCGGAAATCTCGACCGTGACCATGGGTGGTGCTGGCGGCTTGCTGCTGCTGGGCATCGCCGCGCGTTCTCGGCGGCGGCAGCAGCCGTCGGACAGCGTGCCAGCCTAGCTGGGATGCGGGTTGCCGTGCCTTCCAATTCCCGAACTTGGCATGCCGTCTGTCTCCCTGAAGCACCTCAAGATTTCGTCCTGGAGTAGGCCCTTCCGCCGGTTGATGGCGGAGGGGTCTTTTGTTTTGTTGAGTCCTTTCAGGTTCCTGATCTGGCTTGGCCTGGCCGGAACCTGCTTGTTTTGGTCCCTGCTTGAGATTTCGGAGCGGCATCCGGCTCTGCAGTTCTTTCCGCTGCCCCTCGCGGTGCTTCTGTGGAGCCTTTACCGGGACGGGAGTTTCAGATTCCGGGTGGCACGCCGGGACTGCGGCCTGTTGACGGCGCTTCAGGTGGGTTCGGTGCTATTGGCTGCGACCGCAGCGCTCTTGGGTTCCCCGTTTGCCGCTGCTGTAGCCTTTTGGCTGCTGGTGGTGTGGCTTGTGCTGGGTCGGGTTCCGGCGCCCCGCCTGCCCTGGCAACAGCCGATGGTGGCGCTTTTCCTGATCGCGCCGCCAATGTATATGGATGAGAAGCTGCAGTTTGGGCTGGCGCGGTTTACGGCGGGTCTGGTCCAGCCCTGGCTGGATCTCTTGCAGGTTGATCATGCCCTTGAGGGTCTGATTTTCGTGACCGCCAAGCAGCGTTTTTTCGTGGATGAGGCGTGCAGTGGGAGAAATTCCCTGCTGGTCATGGCCTGCATGAGCGTGATCCTCTCAGTCCTCTGGGGGCGTCCGTTCTTGCATGCGTGCCTGGCGTTGCTGTGCGCGATCGCGGGCTCGATCGCGCTAAATCTGGCGCGCATGGCCGTGGTCATTTTCACGACGGCCAAGTACGGGTGGGGCCTGGACCAGGGTGTGATGCATGAGTTGCTGGGTCTTGGGGTGTTCCTGCTCGGCCTGACGGTCATTGTCTGCTCAGACAGGGGCGTGCTGTTCCTGACGAATCCAGCGGCTGGCGTGCCAGCCGTTTCTTCGGCCGGGCGCCTGGATGCCGCTCCACCCGTGCAGCCACTGCGGCGCAGTAGCCGCTGGCTGGGGACCGCTGCCGTTGCCGGCCTGCTTCTGCTCATGCTGTCCGTTGGCATGTCGGCGGCACAGACTTTTCGGGCCGGGCGGAGCCGGCCGCCGGCGGCTGTCCTGGCAGTGGAGTTCAAGATGCCTGACAAGCTCGGTGAATGGCAACTGCAACCGGGTGAGACGGTGCTCAACGAAATCCTGGGTCAGGGGGTGCGCAATCAAGTGTGGCTGTTCACCAATGGCGAGCGCTCCCTCTTTTTGGCGGTCGCGCATCCTTTTACGGGTTTCCATGACACCCGGGCGTGCTACAGGAACGCCGGGTGGGAAGTTTTGGGCTCGCGCCCACCCTCGTCCAGTTGGGTTGGGCTTGAGGGCTTGTTGATTACCGAGTTGAATCACCCCTCCCGATTGCAAAAGGCGTTGGTCGGACTTGTGGTGCTGGATCACCAAGGCAGGCAGCAGGCCTTTCCAGACCGGCCGGGAAGCTTTTTGACGGAGGCGAGGTGGCTGAGCCGGTTCCGATTCAACAAACTCGCGTCGGAGGAGAAGGTGGGTGACACTCTGGTGTTGCAGGCGTTTGCGCCCGATACCGCGCCGGGAAATGGTCCGGAGCAGAGCATTGCCGAGGTGATGACCGCCTTTCAAGAGGTCATCCGGGAACAGCTGCGGCAAATGCCAACCCCGGAGGAGCCATGAGCATTCTAAGCAAGAAGTTTCGAGTCCACCTGGATTTTTTGTTGGACGGCCGGGATCTGCGTGACGGAGTCGCCGGAGCGTTCGTCGTGGTGGTGCTCTGCCTGTTGCCTGCGAGCCGCCTGCTAAGCCTGCTGGACCTGAGCCAGCGCTCAAGCCTCGTCAACCTGGAGCGGAGTGCGGTTGATGCGATTGCGCTGAACTCCCTGGTGAGTGCCCGGCTGCAGATCATTCGGATGGCGGCGGATCCGGCCGGAAGATCCCGCGCGCGCCTGATGATGGCGAAGCTTCACCTCGCTGCAGGCCGCCCACAGGAGGCGCGGGCTGAATTGCTGACGCTCGTTCAAATGATCACGGAGGACCGTGATCCGACCCGTCTCGAGGCGTTGTTTATCCTGGCGGAATCCTTGCTGACCGGGCCTGGGGGGTCGAGCGATCAGGCCTTACAACACTTGAACGAGATTTTGGAAATCAACCCGGGGCATCCGGCGGCCAACGAGCTTGCGGCACGCGTGGCGACTGAGAGAAGGCAGTGGACCACCGTGCTGGAGCATCTGGATCTCACGCCGCTTGCCACCCGGCCGGATCTGCGG
This sequence comes from Verrucomicrobiaceae bacterium, assembly GCA_947440575.1. GTDB lineage: Bacteria > Verrucomicrobiota > Verrucomicrobiia > Verrucomicrobiales > Verrucomicrobiaceae > JAGRPD01. The sequence goes on along the minus strand of CANETF010000127.1, from coordinate 10,063 downwards.
TTGATGCGCGCGGCCGCCCTATGGAATCTGGACCGGAAGAAAGAGGCGCGCCTGATCGCCGCCGAGATTGAGGAAACGCTGCAGGCCCTCCAAGCCACGGCCGTCCAGCCTGAGTTCATGGCCCGGTGTCTGGCCCTTCAAGGGGAGTTCTCCCGGGCATTGGAATGCCTCCCTGCCGCAGGCGACAGTATGGGTCCGGGCGCGTCCAGCGAGCGCCTGCGTGTCGAGATCCTCTGGGAATGGTCCAAGCAGCTCGACCAGAGTCAGTTGGCGCCGCCAGCCGAGATTTTGCCGCTGTTGGAGGACTACTTGATCCGCCGGGGTAGAGATCCGGCTGCCTTGCGGGTCTTTGTGCGGCAAACCGAGTTGGCGCTGGCCCAACCCCGCTACCGTATGCTCCTGCTGCAATCCCCGGAGCCAGGAGGAGCGGAGAAAAAGGCCTTTCATTTCTGGTATCAGACCCTGGCGGCCCTGCAAGCCGGAGACGTGGAGAAGGCCCAACAACATTTTGCCACTGCCCTGTCATCCCACGAGGCCTTTCCGTCCATCATGCGCCATTTGCTGGCTCTCGATGAGGCGCCCTCAGCGGATGGAAAGGTGGCGGTGTGGTTTGGCCACAGTCTCGCGCTTCTAGAGGCTTTGGAGCGATTCGATCCCGATCTGGAGGGTCTGGACGAAACGGCGGCGAAAGTGCTTTACTGCCATGGCGAGAAGGAGCGGGCGGCCGGACGCTTGCGCCTCGCCCTGCTGACCCAGCGCGCCGTGGATCCGGAAAGTGTGGCGCGCCTGTCGGAACTTTCCGAGGAGCTGGGGTTTGAAGCCATGCATCAGGGCAAGGAATGGGAAGCTTCAGAGTTGTTTCGGGAGGCACACCAATGGCAACCCCAGTTCGGGCGGCTTGAAATCAATCAAGGGCTGGCCTGGGCGGCCTTCGGTCAATCGATGGAGACGGGCAAGCAGGCGTCCATGCGTCTGCGAACGCTGTTCAATGCCGACCCGGAGAACCGCGAGCTGCGCCAGGCGCTGGGAATGGTGTGCGCGCGCCTTGGCGAAAAGCCTGAAGCATCCGATCTTTTGGGCGGGGATGAGCTCTGCTGGACCAGGCCCTATGCGGTGCCCGAGCCACTGATGCAACTGCGGATGGAGATGTTAGACCAGGCTGCCAGATGAGATGTCATCAAGGTGGGTCCAAGGTGTTCGACAGCCAGCCAAAGAAACCAAAAACGGCGGCCGTCAGTGGGAACCACACTCATGCGTTTCGACACCCGTAAATGCCCATTTAGTAAAGTTGCAATGTGACCGCAGCATCACTCGGCGTGTTTCGTGCGACTGTGGGGCGTAATGAAAACACTCAGTTTACCCTTTTCGCTATTTTCCAGCTTGCTCCTATTGCCTAGCTGGGATCTGGTCGCCCAGGAGGCTGTAAAGGAGGTGATGGCGACGGTTTCGCAGGTCAGGGGCCAAGTGACGGCCTCGGGCAAACAGTCCGGAGACTTGAAAGCCGGATCGCAACTGAGCAGCGGGACTGTGATTCAAACGGGGAATGACGGTGCGGTTTTAATCCGACCCGCTCCTTACATTAAGGTGGCGCTTTTGCCGTCTAGTCAAGCCAGGTTTAACGGCAGTCAGATTGGAGCGGACGGAGCAGCGGTTTCGTTCGAGCTGTTGGAGGGAACACTCTTTTGCCGTGATCAATCCACAGAAGATACCGCAGGATCCACGCTCAAGGTAACCACCAGCAACTGCCTGATCACCGGCAAGAGCGGCCACTTTCTGGTGGAGCAGCAGGGCAAACGGACAATGGTCGCCAATGTGGTGGGTGATGTCACGGTGCGCATCGCTGAGGGCGGCGGCACCGTCGAACTGGGCACGGGCAATGTCATTGTGCTCCAGCCAAATCAACAGGGCAGGCTGGAGGTCAAGGTGATTGATCTGACCAACGGAACCATGGTAACCATCGCCGAAGATGGAAGCCGGGGCCCGGTCGAGCGGGCGGATGCGTTGCTGATGGCGCAGGCAGCCAACCGGATGGCTGCGGGGATTGCCTTAACGCTGACCGAGAGCGGCGGGACGCTGCCAGACGCCGTGCAGGCCTTGGTGCAGCAGATCAGTCAAGTGGTTCCCGGATTTACTGCCGATGTGGCATCCCAGCCCACGACGCCGACGAGTCCGCAACAGGTGTTGAACCCGGACTTTGTCTCTTCCAACAACAACGGCAACCAACCCACCGCCTCCCCCGATGCACCGCGATGAGACCCATTTTAACACCCATCCCAAAAGAGGCCGGCGCCATGGCGACTGAGAGATTCGGGCGTGCTAAAGTCCGAACGTCGTTTTCATGCAGCCAAGTCCTGCTGAAAGCCGGTGGCGCCCTGCTGCTCACGGCTCTGAGTTTGCCAGCCCAGGAAAGTCAGTCACCCGTTGCTCCTCCCGCCTCTTCCGATCTGCGCGACGAAATGAATCCTGGTTACGTCAGCCGACCTAGCACGGCGCAGCCAGCCTTGGGAGACGTGGACAAGGCCGCAGATCAAGCCTTTTTCGAAGAAGCCTTCCGCGAACTCAGCAACCGGCAGCGGCCTTGGAATCTGAGATATGGCGCGGAGACCCGATGGATGATGGACTCCAACACACGTCTGTCGGATGCGGCCGATGGGGTGGATTCAGACACCTCCTACAACATCAGCCCTTACGCGCAGTTTCTCTACGGGTCGAAGGACTCCAGACTGCAGTGGTATGCCGATTACCGTTTGACGGCCACCTTCTTCGAAAAGTTTCAGGACGAGAATGCCATCAACCAGTTTGCCACCACCAAGCTGACGGTGAATGGAGCCAAGTTCAAAGCTGACGCCAACCTGACTCTCCGTTCGGTGCGCGGCGGTGATTTGGACGTCGGTGGTCAAGCTCAGCGGGACCAGCTGCTCGCGGGCACCACGCTGACCTATCAAGCATCCACGCGCTCGCTTTTTGGCCTGATGGGATCCTCCGATCTCAGTGACTACCAGGGCGACCTTCAGGCGTTCCAAAGGGACCTTGCAGGCGTCTTTTATGACTACCTTCCCAGCGCCAAGCTGTCCGTAGGCGCCCAAATCAATTCGTTTTTGGATCGATTGGAGGAGGGTCCGGATCAGACTGGCTTGCAGTATTTGGGGCGGCTCAATTGGCTACCCACCAGCAAACTCACGGTTCAGGGTTCCGCAGGCTGGGAACAGCGAAGTGCCGGGGACTATGAGGGCGGCGTCCCCATTTTCAACGTTTCGGCGCGCCACGCGCTTTCGTCAAAATTGGCGCTGACCCTGAGCGGCTACCGCGGTGCGATGATGTCCCCCACGGCGGGCAATCGCTTTTTCTATCGCACGGGTGCCACGGGGGCGCTGAACTGGCAATTGGGTGCCCGCTGGAGCCTCGCCTTCTCCGGTGGTGTGGAAGACTCACTCTATGATACAACCGATTTCGACGTCCCGGTGGACCGGCAAGACTTTGTCTGGTTTGTGCGGCCCAACGTGCAATATCGGCTAGGGACCCATGTGAACGCTGAAGTCTTTTTTCAGCGCACGGTCAATGATTCCCAAGGGACTGATGGACGTGGTTTTGACCGGGATTTGTTTGGCGTGGGCTTAAATTTTACCTTTTGAAGCCTATGCGAACTCTTTTTCAATCAAGGCGCCCAACGAATGGTGTCCAGGCCTCGGTGGCGAGGGCCGCAAGCGCCTGGCTTGGGGTGCTGCTCGCCTGCGCAGCGGTTGACGGACGGGCGCAGGAAATGTCCCCTGCGCCGGTGGAGCGCAAGGCGGAGTCTGCTGCTGCGGGCGGAGTGGCGGTCGTGGACTCGAACTACCGAATGCGACCAGGCGACACCGTGCGGGTTACCGTTTTTGGCGAGCCTGAACTCACTGTGGAGGGACGTCTGGATGCGCTCGGCCGGCTGCAGTGCGCCTTAGTCGGATCCATGGGTCTGGCGCAGCAGACTGTGACGGAGGCTTCGCAGCATATCGAGGAAGCTTATCGGCAGGATTACCTCGTGCGCCCGGAAGTGACGGTGTCAGTGCTGCAGTTTACACGCCGGACGGTGACCGTGCTCGGCCAAGTCAATCGTCCAGGTGCCTATGACCTGCCGGAGGGCGGGGAGCTCAACCTGTTGGAACTGCTGGGTATGGCCGGGGGCAGCACCCGCATCGCGCGGCTGAGCAAGGTGAAAATCTCCCGGAAGGGGGCGGGCGAGGGAGAGTCTCAAACAGTTGATGTGACGCGCCTTCTCAACGGCAAGGAAAACACGCCATTCATCCTGCGTGAAGGCGATGTGATTACTGTTCCCGAATCCTGGTTTTAATGATGCAACTCGACTCTCCGAATAGCAATGAAGAACTCCTCAACGGGGGTTCCGAGGAGGGGACTCCACGGGTCAATCTCAAACAGATTGCGGCCGGGTTTCTGCGGCATTGGTGGCTGGTGCTGGTGCTACCCCTGCTCGGACTTGGCCTCGGGTGGAGCCTTTCCAGAAAACTTCCCCGGCAATATGCGGCCAGCGCCGTGCTTCAGATCGATCCCGGGAAAAACATCCTTAGCATGGAGGTTGTTGACGAAATCAACATGAAGGATGAAGCGGAAGTGAACAATCTGGCCCAGCGCTCCACCAGCCGTCCGGTGCTGTTGCGGGCAATCAGGACACAGCGATATCATTTTAACACCGAATGGATCGGACAGGCGTCGCCCGGTTCTGAAGAGGCGGAGGCGGCAGTGCTCAACCGCCTTCAACCGATGGTTGCGTCGGCGGTACGCAAGGGCACCAAGTTCGTGGATGTCAAGGCAAGCGGAGAACAGTCTGCTTTCGTCGCGGAACTCGCCAACGCGGTGGCCCAGGCGGCCATCGAGGAGATGGAAGCCGACCGTGGCGAATCAAACGAAGAGGCGGCCGAATTGCTAGTCAGGGAGGCTGAACGTCTGCGCACCCGGCTCAAGGAGTCCGAGCTGTCCTTGCAGGCTTACAAGGCGGAAAATGACGCCATCTCCCTGGATGAAAAAAAGGACTTGGTTCTGACCACCCTGAAGAGCATTGGCGAGCAATACTTGCAAGCCTCCGCTAGGCGGCTGCAATTGGAGACCGAGCTGGAGGCCTGCAAAAAAGGGGACCTTTCCGAAGTGGAGTTGCTTTCACTTCCAACGGTAGCTAACCACCCCAAAGTCGCTGCCACCATGGCGGATATCAGCCGACTCAACGGGGAAATGGACGTGATGCGCGAGCGTTACAAATCCAAGCATCCCAAATACGTGGCTTTGGAGAGGCAAATTCAAAGTGCGGACGACCGGTTAAAGACATTCCTCACGGAGGTCGTTGCGCTCCTGGAATCCACCCTGCAGGGCGTGCGGTCTCTCGAGCTCAAGTTGGCATCGCAGCTCAAAGAGCGCGAGAACGAAGCTCTGGAGCTCGAAAAGTTGGCCGTGAACTACAACTCGCTCCGGCGGGAAATGGAAACCGATTCCGCAGTGTTTCAATCGGTGCTGGCGAGACTGAAGGAAGTGGATGTGATGCAGAGCCAAGACCGACCGGTTTTAAGATTCTACCAGAGTGCCGAGGCGCCGAAGGCCCCTTTTTCACCCAACATTCCGCTCATTTTGGGCGGCTCAGCGGTCGGTGGGCTGGCGCTGGCTGTGGCACTGGTCATGGGCTTGGTCATGATCGACTCCAAAATTCGCACCGTGGCGGATGCTGAGCAGCACTTTCAGTTGCCGATCCTGGGTGTTGTCGGTGATGAGGAGGATGCCGCCGTGTCCGCCCCCAGTGGGTCAAGTGAAGGGGGAGAACCCAAAGAGGCGAAAGTGAAACGAAGGCGGTCTTATTACTACCGCCAAGGCAACCAGGAATCGTTCCGCACGCTGCGCAACATGGTGTCGCTGCTGGGGCGGAAGGACGCCACCCGGTTCATCCTGATAACCAGCGCCATTCCCGAGGAGGGCAAGACGTTTTGCTCGGCGAATCTGGCCGGTAGCTACGCGGCCCAGGGAACACCCACCCTAATCGTTGATGCTGACCTGCGCCGGCCGGCCTTGGCCCGTCACTATCCTTCAGACAAGGACACGGTTGGACTCACGGATGTGTTGCTCGGCCATGTCGAACTGGCGGCTGCTGTCCGCCCGGCGGATTCATCAGGCTGCCTCTATGTTCTATCATCCGGCTCCAGGGTGCCGAATCCCGGTGAATTGCTGGGCAATGAAAATCATCTCAGCCGGTTCTTTAAGGCCTTGCAGGAGACAGGCTTTGAGCGTGTGGTGTTCGATTCCGCCCCTATCCTGCCAGTGAGCGACACGTTGCTGCTGTCCCGCCTGGTGGGCACCGTGCTCATGGTGGCGGCATGCAATAAGACTCCCATCGCTGCCACACAGAGCGCACTGAAGAGGCTCAAAGCGGTGGATGTGAAGGTGTCCGGGTTCATCCTGAACAGGTTCCGTGCGCACTCTATCAGCGGCTACTATTACTCCTCTTACTACTACCGCGGCTACTACGGGGAAACGCAAAAGCCGGTCCTGGAATCCGCCTAACGCAGGCTTCTTGGCCGCCTCGCGCAAATGGCGTGCGATGCAGATTTTGGCGTGGCAGTGAGAGCCGGAATACTCGCGCGGGCATAGTTTTGATCGGCTGAACGCATTGGTATAATGGCTCGATGCCTTTCAGAACCAGCCTAGCGATGCCAATGCGGGTTTGCAGCAAGTCACAGGAGAGTTTCGTGATTAGGTCAGGTTAGCGCCCTGCTCACCTGATCTTTACAGATCATCGGCCTCGCCTTGGGCCTCCCTTCGTTTGACCTCTTTGGGGGAGCGTTGAGCTCGCTTGCCGTCGGGTAAATCAAGGGTCGCATACCAGACTCTGGACAGAGGAAACGCCTTTGGACACGGGAGTGCCCTGAGAATCAGTCCATGATGCGATCAAACCAGGCTTGGTAGCGCTCGTCACGGGCCTGTTGCCGGAGTTTGCGGCGCTCTTGCCAGTTGAAATAGGCGTCGTTGCGTTTGTCCAACCGCCGGGCGAGTTCTTCATTGCTCTTGCTGGAACAGGAACTGAAAAGAATAACGGATCCGACCAGGATGAGGGTGAGGCGTGCGGCGAACATGGAAAAACGGAAGGGGTTGATCAGATCAAAATAGAGAGGGCTCCACTTGTCCAATGAAAACGGCCAGCGCTGGTGAGCGCTGGCCGTCAATTCGATCGATCTGAAGAGAAGCCTGAGCTTAGAAGCCGAACTTGAGGCCGGCGCGAATCATTTGGTAGTCTTCAACGTCGTCCTCACCGCCGCCGCCGCCGGGGAAAGTGTAGATCCAGTCGGTGAAGATTCCGAACGAAGCGGTAGGGCGAAACTCCAGGCCGACGCCTGCACGGCCAAGGATGTTGGCTTGATCTTCGACGATCGCACCACCACCGACGAGCGCGTAGGGGGCAATGTAAGCCGCCTCGATTGGAGCACGAAGGACAAGATCCAGGGTGTAGTTGTGCCAGATTTCGTCAGTGCCTGGGTCTGCCCAAGAACCGGATGCCTGAAAGCCCACCCAGGGGCTGATAAAGTAGTCCAGATTCACACCGCCGCCGAAGGTGTCGTCGGCGCGATCGGCATCCGGAGTGAGGAACAAACCGTGGCCACCGATATGGAAACCGGGACCAAAGAGTTGCTCAGCGGGGCCTGAAGGCATGACTGGAGGCGGCGTGTACATGGGACCAGCAACGGCGATGCCGGTGAGGGCAACGAAGGCGAGGAGGAGGGATGTCGATTTCATAGTTTGTTGGGTTGGCGCTTTGACTGGCTCAGGGACCGGAAATCGGCGAATCAGATTCACCACCAATCCTAGAAAGCTCGGTAGCGCTGATATTTAACATATATTTATCAAATTACCAAACTGTTTATTCTGTTTTTTGAACCCAGACACCTGGAGCATTAGGTCGGCCACAGCCTAGCGCGGGTGCGATCGAATGGGGCGTTAAGAGAAACAGGGCATGATTGAGACTTGTCACTCGATTATGCGAGTCTCAACAAGCAGAGTGAGAAGGTCATTTGCCGGAGGGCGCGCGAAAATCACCACCAAGCGCGAGGTGCAGATTGGCGCGTTCGCGGAGGCGGGAAGCGCGAATCTTGGTGAGTTCCATTTTTGCAGCCAGATTCTCACCGACTAACCGCAGGATCGTAAACATATCTGTCTGCCCTTGGTCGAGTTGTACCTTACCGAGTTTCACGGCGGTGGCGCTGTGAGTGACCATGTCGTTGAGGGCACCTTCGCGACGGCGCAGGTGATAGTCACTATCGAGGGCGTCTTCGACCTGTTTGAAGGCCTGCAGAGCTGTGGAGGTGTAAGAGGCAGCAGCCGCGCGCTGCTCCGCTTTGCGGATGTCTTCGGCGGCCTTGAGCTCACCTCCGAAAAAAATGGGTTGGACAATTCCGTTTGCGAGGGTCCAATTGACGGCATTGACGACACCAACGCCGTCCAATTGAGCGGTTCCAAGACCACCATTGGCGCTGAGTGCAAAACGAGGGAGGCGAGCAGCACGGGCTTCTTTGGCACGATGAAAAGAGGCGGCGAAGCGACGCTCCGCCGCAATCAAGTCCGGGCGACGTTCGAGTAATTCGGAAGGCAGGCCAGAAGGCACCGATCGAACCTGTGGAGGGAACGAGGCGCGGACACTGAGTTTCCCGGATGGGTAATAGCTGGTGACGACTTCGATGGCACGGATCGCCTGGGCGCGGGCGGCTTCGGCGGCATACAGGGTGTCCTGGGCCCCAGCGGTTCGTGACTTCAACTGGGCTAACTCATAGTCGCTCGAGAAGCCCTGTTCTTTCCTCTTTCCCGTTAGACTCACGTATTCTTCATAAAGGCCAAGGGCTTCGCGGGCATTTGAGGCTTGTTGGGAGGCTTCAATGGTCGAAAAATAGGCCTTGGCGACGGAAGCGGCGAGGGATTGTCGGGCGAATTCATAATCAGCCTCCAGGGCTGCGCTGTCGGCGCGTGCAGAAGCTCGTTTTGAGCGGACTCGCCCCCAAACGTCAGCTTCCCACGAGGCACCGATGCCAATACCGGTGATCCAACGACCCATAGAACTGTCGACGGTATTGATGTCGGTGCTGCCGCCGCTAAGGTCGACCCCGACGGATCCAAGGTCCGGTGGGTTGATGCCTAAACCCAGGTTACCCGACATTTCACGTCCTTGGCGTTCTCCAAGCCCTTTCATAGCGACACGCGGATAAAGCGAAGCGGCGGTAACGCGGACGGCAGCTTGCGAAGCTTCGACGAGGGCATAGGCGGATTTAAGGTCCGGATTGCGGATAAGCGCGTCTTCGACGATGCGGGTGAGGGTGCTGTCGTTAAAGGAGCGAATCCATCCAGGAACTAACGGTCTGCTATCATTGGATGCCTGCCAGTTGCTGGGGATTTCGGCTTTGGCAGCATCAGTGAGGATTTCGGCCCCCTTGGGTGCCGGTTTGATGGTGCATCCTAGCAAACCAAAGCCGGCGACAGAAATGTAGAAATGGGGAAGTTTCATTGATTGCGAGAGTGGCATTGTTTTGGTTTCACTCAAATGAATCAGCCAAGTGCTAGATGCTAAACCCGTCAACTTCGACTTGATCATGAAGGACGGCTCTGAGTTAGGCGTTTTGGGACCAGATGGCAAGATCGCTGATTCAGCTTTTTCTTTCTTCTCATTTGAAATTAAGAAAGCCGAACAGTGGCCAAGAGCCGTAGAACGGGTTTTCAAACACCTCGCAGATGCTCCGAATCAAGGTTCGCCGCGAGCATCAGTTTTGCAGCTTTCGGCAAGGCTGACTGGCTGCCAGCAAGAGTCATGCTCCCAAACTCTGATTCCAGAAGGCAACCACGGTCTCGAATTCACGTTGAATGCAAACAGGCCCATCACATCCGTCCTTGTCGATCTGACCGATAAACCTCGGCCCTCCTTGTTATCAATATCGTGATGAGACCGACATAAAACTCGCATTGGTAGAGCAGCAACCGTTTCGAAAGAAAGTGTGTATGGGTCCATCGCCGACGGCTTGTGAGACACACACCACGAAGCCGAACCAAACGATCG
>CANETF010000126.1 GCA_947440575.1 Verrucomicrobiaceae bacterium | reverse complement strand
TCCGACCTCATCACCAAATTCATCCCCCTCGAACACGCCGACGCCACCGTCGTCGCCCAAATCGTTCAAGCCACCGTCACCGCCCAAGCCCAGGAACAGGAAACCAAAGGCATCACCACCCTCCGCGGCACCCCCGGTTCCGATGGCAAAAGCGACGGCAAAGACGGCAAAGAAAGCAAATCCGCCCCCTCCCCGGGCGGCGTCCAGCAAATGAACGGTAAATCCTCCGAAGTCGCCACCATCACCGCCCAGGTCGTCGCCGACGCACGCCTCAATCAAGTCCTCGTCGTCGCCGCCCCCGAAGACTACACCTACATCGCCAGCCTCATCGCTCAATTCGACCAACCCCTCGAACTCGAACAACCCTACGAACGACCCCTCAAATACGCCTCCGCTGTCGACATCCTCTCCGCCCTGGTCGATGTCCTCCAGGAATCCACCGGCGGCACCACCCAACTCCCCGGCGGCGGCAGCCTCACCGCCCAGCGCGGCCAAGCCCTCACCTCCAGCAGCGCCCAACTCCTCGGCGGCAACCGCGCCACCAACAGTCGCGGCGGCCAAACCACCGCCACCGGCGGCGCCACCGACGACCTCGGCACCGGCTCCGCCACCGGCATCGGCTCCCGGCCCGACCTCATCAGCGGCCCCACCGAAGACAATGCCCCCGTCTCCGTCATCGTCGACAAAACCCGCATCGTCGCCGACCCCATGGCCAACGCCATCCTCGTCATGGGCCGCAAAGAAAACATCGAGAAAATCGACGGCCTCATCGACAAACTCGACCGCAAACCCGCCCAGGTCTACCTCTCCACCGTCATCGGCCAGCTCACCCTCGGCGAAGGCATGGAAACCGGTGTCGACTACCTCACCCGCTTCAACAGCACCCGCGGTGACGCCGGTGGCACCGGCAGCCTCTTCACCCGCCGTGACGACATCATCTCCAACAACAACATCACCGACCTCCGGGACAACCTCATCACCTCCGCCTTCGGCCCCGCCACCGGCCTCAACCTGTACGGCTCCTTCGGTGACAGCGTCGACGTCTTCGTCAACGCCCTCGAAACCAGCAACCGCTTCAAAGTCCTCTCCCGCCCAGCCGTCTTCGCCCTCAACAACAAAAAAGCCACCATCACCTCCGGTCAGCTCATCCCCGTCCCAGCCCAATCCACGACCTTCGTCGGCAACGGCGCCAACTCCAGCAACGTCACCACCACCATCGAATACCGCGACGTCGTCCTCAAACTCGAAGTCGTTCCCCTCATCAATGCTGACGGCGAGGTCAACCTCACCATCGCCCAAATCAACGACACCGTCATCGGCAGCCAGCGCGTCGAACCCAACGACATCCCCATCATTGGCACCGAACAAATCGTCACCTCCGTCACCGTTCCCGACGGCAAAACCATCGTCCTCGGCGGCCTCATCTCCGAAGAGAAAAAGAACGACCGCCAAGGCATGCCCTACATCAGTCGCCTCCCTCTCCTCGGCAAACTCTTCCGTCAGGACATCGATAGCGACAAACGCCGCGAGCTCATCATCTTCATCCAACCCCAAGTCGTCACCGACAACATGTCCCTCTTCAAAGCCTCCAATCAGGAAGACCGCCGCACCGACATCGGCGCCGAAGCCGCCATCCGCTTCCCCCAAGACCTCCCCCAGGAATACACCGCCCCCCAAGTCACCGTCGACGACACCCGCAAAGGCTTCTTCTCCCGCCTCTTCCGCCGCCCCAGCAAAAAGGCCCCCAGCCCCCTTCAGTAAACTTGCAAGCAGCCCGCTTCCGGCGGAAACTGCCCCATGCTTAAACTCGGACTCATCGGCTGCGGAAAAATGGGCGGCGCTCTCCTCCAGGGTGTCTGCTCCGCCCTCGACGGCAAACAAGACCTCCACGTCGCCCTCTGCGATGCCGTCCCCGCCGCGGTCAAATCCCTCCGCGAAGCCCTCCCAGTCCAAACCTCCACCGGCACCCCCGCCCAAGCCGCTGCCGACTCCGACGTCATCCTTCTCGCCGTCAAACCCCAGGACATGCAGGCTCTCTGCCAAACCCTCTCCCAACTCTCCGGCCAGCGCCTCTACCTCTCCATCGCCGCCGGCATCTCCCTTGCCGACCTCCAATCTTGGCTCGGCACCTCCCAGCGCGTCATCCGCGCCATGCCCAATACCCCCGCCCTCGTAGGCACAGGCGCCGCAGCCTTCGCCCGCGGCACCACCACCACCGATGCCGATGCCGACCTCGCCCGCACCATACTAGGCAGCGTCGGCACCGTCGATGAAGTCCCCGAAAAACTCCTCGACGCCGTCACCGGCCTCTCCGGCAGCGGTCCCGCCTACATCTACACCGTCATCGAAGCCCTCGCTGACGCCGGCGTCCTCAAAGGCCTCCCCCGCGCCACCGCCCTCCGCCTCGCCGCCCAAACCGTTCTCGGCGCCGCCAAAATGGTCCTCGACACCGGCAAACACCCCGCCGCCCTCCGCGACGAAGTCACCAGCCCCGGCGGCACCACTATTGCAGGCCTCGCCCAACTCGAAGCCCACGGCCTCCGCCACGCCCTCATCCAGGCCGTCTCCACCGCCACCGACCGCAGCCGCGAACTCGGCCAGCGCTAGCCCCAAAGTGAGGCAAGCATCTTGCTTGCCCAGACCCTTACTCCCCCAACACCCGCCGCAACCTCGGCCCCACCTCCTCCATCGGCAGCCCCATCACGTTCGAAAACGACCCCGTGATCCACTCCAGGATCAACTCCGTCCCATCCTGGATCCCATAGCCCCCCGCCTTGTCCAGCGGATCACACACCGCATGGTAGGCCTCAATCACCTCCGCGTTCAGCACCTTAAACACCACCTCCGTCACCACCGCAAACGCCTCCTCCGCGTCTCCTCCATCCCAAACCATCACCACCCCCGTGCAAACCTGATGCGCTCTCCCGGATAGCCTCTCCAGCATCCGCCTCCCCTCCGCCAAATCCCCCGGCTTCCCCAGCGGCACCCCGTCCACATACACCAGCGTGTCCGCCGCCACTACCACCGCCTCCCGGCGCTGCGCCGCCACCACTCGCGCTTTCAACCTCGCGTTCGCCAAAGTCAACGCCTCCGGACTCATCGCCTCATCATGCGCCTCCTCCACGTCAGGCGCGCAAATCTCAAACCCTTCAAATCCATGGGCCTTCAACAACTCCGCCCGCCTCGGCGATTGCGACGCCAAAACCAACCTTCGATTTTCAACACCTCCACTCATCAGCTCACGAGTTCCTCTCAATCAAAATCACCTCTTCCGCTCGGATCAAAGCATCCCTCCCCTGAAACGTCTTGTAACGATAATATCCCGTTTTTCGTTGCATCACAGGCTGACTCGCCGCAATGAATTCCCGCCCGTCTCTCAGTGTCATCCGGTACGTTTCGTTGCTTCCACAGGAGCAAATTGAAAGCAGCAAAAGTGCCGGAATCAAAGCGCGGAAAATTCGGGGCATAGCATTTCAATCAGTGTGTCCTGTGCGATCTGGAAAAGAACTCGCTTCAACCAGGATGCAAGTTAAGCTTCAATTTCATGTCATCTCTCACCTTTGCCAAGCAGGCACTCAAAAACTGGAAAGATGTCGGCGCCATCGCCCCGTCTTCCCCCAGATTGGGCGCTCGCATGGCCGAAGTGGCTGAAGTCTGGCGCGCCCAACGCGTCGTCGAACTCGGCCCGGGCACCGGCGCCCTCACCGCCCCCATCCTCGACGCCCTCCCCCACGACTCCCAATACCTCGGCCTCGAACTCAACGATCATTTCGTCCAGGACCTCCGCTCCCGCCACCCCGGCCACCACTTCGAAAACGCCGCCGCCCAGGAGTTCGACTTCACCTCCCTCTGGCCTGACGACGCCACCTTCGATGTCGTCATCTCCGGCCTGCCCTGGACCTCCTTCCCCGATAGCCTGCAAACCGACATCCTCGACCACGTCCTTCCCCGCCTTCGCCCCGGCGGACGTTTCGCCACTTTCGCCTACTGGGGCTTCCACCATCTCCCCAGCGGCCGCCGCTTCCGCAACCTCCTCCACTCCCGTCTCGTCGGCGTCGAGTCCAGCCGCATCCTCTGGGGCAACCTCCCCCCGGCTTTCATCTACGTCGGCCGCGTCTCAGAATAGCTCCTAGCCCACCGGCGTCGCACCACAACACCGTCTCCGATGTCAAATCGGTCGGCACACACCCCCCTCCAGGAGCCCCTTACTGGCAAGTAGAGGCCACAAATACTTGCGTCTCCCAGCATTTCATTGTAGCCTCCTGGCCCCAAAAGACGCACAATTTGTGCCAATCGCGGGGAACTGTTAGTGACAAACTTGGCACGCCCTTTGCTTCATCAGAGGGCGAGCCAAGTGTCGGAAACACCGTCCCGCGGTTTACCATCAACAAAACAAATCAACCAAACATGAAAAGCAAATCCATGAAATCCCTCCTCACTAAGTCTGCTGCCGTCATGGCCGCCTGCTTCGCCCTGAGTGCGCAAGCCGGCACCACCACTGCACCAAGCGCAAAAGGCGTTGCACCCGTCGTCGAGCCAGAAGCCGATCCCCTCGGTTTCACCCTCGAAACCGGTTATGAGTCCTCCTACTACTTCCGTGGTCTGTGGTTCTCCAACAACAACGTCTGGACCAGCCTCGCCTTCAGCATTCCTGTTGCCGAGAAACTCAGCTTCACCGCTGGCGCTCTCTACACCAGCACGGTTGATACCGACGTTGGCGGTGGCGACTTCGACTACTCCGAGCTCGATCTCTTCGCAGCTTTGAACTACGACGCTGGTTTCGCTAAGTTCGGCCTCGCTTTCACGAACTACAACTTCTTCGATACCTTCTCCGGTAGCGTGAATGGTCAGACGTTCGGTTTCGCTGAGTCCCCTGATTCCACCCTCAGCGACGCTCGCGATATCGCTCTCTCCGTCGCTGTGCCCATCGGCAGCCTGAACCTCTACGGTACGTATGTCTATGACTTCCGCATCGAAGGTCACTACGCTGAACTCGGCACGGATTACACCATCGCCGTCAACGACTGGCTCTCCATCGTTCCTTCCGCTCAAATCGGCTACAACATCGCTGACTACTACTCCTACGCAGAAGTCACCGGCGTTAGCTCCGGCTGGAACCATGTCCGCGCCATGATCACCGCTCCGATCAAACTCACCAAGACCGCTTCCTTGGTGCCTTACATCGCGGTGAACTTCGCACTCGACGCTCGTGAACAACTCAACGTCATCGAAGACCAAAACGCCCTCTACGGCGGCGTCAAAGTCTCCGTGACCTTCTAAGATCACGGGATCGCTTCGATCTCATCTCCAGGCCCGGATGACTCAGTCATCCGGGCCTTTTTCGTTCCAGGCTGGATCATTCATGAACTTCGTTGCGAAAACGCCAGAAAGCTCGTGGATGCAGCCGAAGCGTAGCGGAGACAGACAGCGAGGAACGAGCTGCCCGCAGGGTGCCGTAGGCATCAACGCGGGCGCAGGCTTTGAAAGGCGGAGTGCATTGGTAAATGCTCGATGCCTTTCAAAACAAGCCCAACGCCGCAGACATGGGCTTTCCTGCGTTTGCGGTAGATGGCTCATGAATGATCCAAGCTAGCACCAACCTTGCAAATCCACTTCACCTTGCTCCTTTGTCCTCGATGAACCACGACACCCCTCCCGGCTCCCTGAACTGGAACTCCCACTCCCTCACCCACGGCTGGCAGCGCGGCATTCACGCCTTCTACTGGGGCCTCGGCTTCACCCCCCAGGACTTCGACAAACCCCAAATCGGCATCGGCACCCCCCTCCTCGACGGCAACCTCTGCAACGTCCACACCCACGAACTCGCCCAACTCATCAAACAAGGCTGCGCCGAAGCCGGTCTCATCGGCTTCCCCTTCGGCGTCAGTTCCGTCAGCGACAACATCACCCAGGGCCACGAAGGCGGCAACGCCTCCCTTCCCTCACGCAACGTCATCGCCAACGGCACCGAACTCGTCTGCACCTCCCATTGCTACGACGCCATCATCGGCCTCCACCATTGCGACAAAAACGGCCCCGGCTTCGCCATGGCCCTCGCCCGCACTAACTACCCCGGCCTCATCGTCAACGGTGGCTCCATCATGCCCGGCTGCCACAAAGGCAAACCCACCACCATCCTCGATGTCTACGACGTCGCCGCCCGCGCCGCCAACGGCACCATGTCCTTCGAGGAATCCGAGCAGGTCATCCGCACCGCCTGTCCCGGACCCGGCGGCTGCGGTATCGCCGCCTCCTTCAACACCTGGGGCATCACCATGGAAGCCATCGGCCTCTCCCTCCCCGACACGTCCTCCCGCCCCGCCATCGACGACTCCAAACGCTCCGAATGCCTCCGCGTCGGCCACGCCGTCCGCCTCCTCCTCGAACGCAACATCCGCCCGCGCGACATCCTCACCCGCCGCGCCTTCATCAACGCCACCACCACCCTCGTCGCCATGGGCGGCTCCACCAACGGCATCCTCCACATCCTCGCCCTCGCCCTCGAAGCCGGCGTCGACTTCACCCTGAGCGACATCCAACCCATCTGCCGCAAAACCCCCGTCCTCTGCAACTTCGCCCCCCGCGGCCTCGGAACCATGAGCGACCTCCACCGCATCGGCGGCACCACCATGCTCCTGAAGCACCTCTACGACGGCGGCTTCCTCGATGGCGACTGCCTCACCGTCACTGGTCAAACCCTCGCCGAAAACCTCGCCCACGCCCCTCCCGTCCCCAAGGACCAAATCCTCATCGCCCCCCTGGAAAAGCCCTTCAAACCCCACGCCGACATCCAAATCTGCTTCGGCAATGTCGCCCCCAACGGCATCGTCTTCAAAGTCTCCTCCATGGACGACCCCCGCTTCTCCGGCACCGCCATCTGCCTCGACGACTCCAAAGCCGTCCATGAAGCCGCCGCCGAAGGCCGCATCCGCCCCGGTCACATCGTCGTCATGCGCGGCGGTGGCCCCGTCGCCTCCGGCATGCCCGAAGTCCACGTCGCCAGCGCCGCCCTCGCCGTCCCCGAACTCAAAGGCAAAGTAGCCCTCATCACCGACACCCGCGTCTCCGGCGTCTCCAGTGGCGCCGTCGGCGTCCACTGCTCCCCCGAAGCCGTCGTCGGCGGCCCCATTGCCGCCGTCCGCGATGGCGACCCCATCTCCTTCGACCTCCTCGCCGGCACCATCCACGTCGACGCCGACCTCACCGCCCCCGACCGCCAATCCCCCATCCTCCCTGTCCGCCACCAACGCGGTTACCTCGCCGACTTCGCCGCCACTGTCACCCAAGCCCACCAAGGCTGCGTCACCCAATGGGTCGTCAGCCCGTAACAACGAATCCTAGAGGTCTCTGATGAGTGTTCTCCGTGAAACCGGAAAATGGCTATTGCGGCTGGGACTTCTCGTCTTCTTAGCACTCCTTGTCGTCTTTTTGACTGCGCTATATCAGTATGAACAGAAAAGCCGGAAGGACGCGATGGCGCTCAGCAGCGCTAGAGCACTGCTCACCGACATGTGGAATGAAATCGATGAGCGATGGGCAGAGCGAGTCCGCATTCCCAAACCAGAGTTGGACGATTTGATCAAGTCAAAATGGGGCAACGAAAAGTTCGTAAACCTTACGACCTTTGATGCCGTGATTCTATCAGACCCCCTAATCATCTACCATGGCGATGAAGTGCGACGACATGTCCAGATTCTTTTTCGTGATGGAGGAATAGTGCCCTGGGACCGTCAGACTTGGCGAAGCGTCTACCTGAAGCCCAACGCCGGCGAACTCGGAGACAAAACCCAACAAACCGAACCCTAACACCAAGCCCCGCCCCGTCTTTTGGCCAAAATCCGGGTTTTGATGCCGAAAAGCCAAATGTACATCCCGTCAGCCCTGGAGTTCGTGACTCCAACCCTGGGGTTCACTCCTCCCACCCCAGGGTTCGGGAGCCGTACATTTCAATTTGTCAGCCTTGTCTGGGGCGGCCTCAACCAAACTGGTCCCACAGCAGCTTCACCACCAGCGCAAACACCACCGTCAAAAACACCACCCGCACAAACGGTGCCCCATGCCGGATCACCATCCCGGATCCCAGCCTCGCCCCAATCAACTGCCCCACCACCATCACGGCCGCCACCTCATACACAATGCTGCACGCCACCACGAACACCAGCACCGACGCCACATTGCTCGTCAAATTCACCATCTTCGTGTAGCCCGTTGCCTTCGTCAGTTCCAATCCCAGCAGCGACACACAGCCCAGCGTCCAAAACGACCCCGTCCCCGGCCCGAAAAACCCGTCGTAAAACCCCAGCACCACCCCGCCCAACCACGCAAACGCCCACGGCGACATTCGCGCCTGCACCGGCTTCGTCCCCAGACTCGGACTAAACAGCGCATACACCGCAATCCCCAGCAGCAGCCACGGCACCACCATTTTAAGCCACTCATTGCTGACCTGCGTCACCGCCCACGTCCCCAGCAGCGAAAACCCAAACGTCACTGCAATCACCAGCCTCATCTCCCGCCACTCCACCAGCCCCGCCTTCGCATACCGCGTCACCGCCAGCAGCGTCCCCCACACACTCTGCATCTTGTTTGTCCCCAGCGCCAACTGCGGTGGCAACCCAACCGCCAGCAACGCCGGCACCGAAATCAATCCCCCACCGCCCGCGATCGAATCAATGAACCCCGCCGCCAGCCCCGCCAAAAACAGCAGCAGATAAGTCCAGTGGGTCGCCAAAGAAAAATCACCATCCATCGCCCGCCTCCTTGCCCCCACCCTATCCCGACCTCAAGCCCAAATAACACCTCAAATTGGCGATGCCTCTTTTGCCACCCGACAAACACAAAAGAAAAAGATGGGCCTGAGCCCCGTACACTGCTTTCCTCATTTTCTCATGCCCTCCGCTCCCGCTGCCAAATCCGCCTCCCCTTCCAACACCGGCCGCAACATGGCCCTCATCGCTGCCTTCCTCGGCTGGATGTTCGACGGCTTTGAAATGGGCCTCTTCCCCCTCATCGGCAAACCCGCCCTCCAGGACCTCCTCTCTGCCACGGCCTCACCCGAATCCATCTCCGCCTCCCTCGACCGCTGGTTCAGCGTCATCATCGCCACCTTCCTCGTCGGTGCCGCCACCGGTGGCGTCTTCTTCGGCTGGCTCGGCGACCGTATTGGCCGCGTCAAAGCCATGTCCATCAGCATCTTCACCTACGCCGTCTTCACCGGTCTCTGTGGATTCGCCACCGAAGCCTGGCACATCGCCATCCTCCGCTTCATCGCTTCCCTCGGTATGGGCGGCGAGTGGGCCCTCGGCGTCGCCCTCGTCAACGAACTCTGGACCAAAGGCAACCGAGCCCTCGTCGCCGGTGCCATCGGTGCCGCCGCCAACATCGGCTACCTCATGGTCGCCGGCCTCAGCCTCGGCATGAACACCTTCATCGGTGCCATGCGCTCCTGGATCATCACCCTCGGCGGCAACGAGCAACTCGCCGGCTGGCTCCTCGACAACCAAGCCTGGCGCTTCCTCATGCTCTCCGGCGCCCTCCCCGCCCTCATCATCTTCCTCATCCGTATCTTCGTCCCCGAGTCCGACAAATGGGAAGAAGAAAAAGCCGCCGGCACCACCTCCCACTGGAGCACTCCCGACCTCAAAGGCGTCTTCATCGGCGCTCTCGTCGCCCTCGGCATCATCTGGTCCTGGTCCCCCACGGGCATCGACGCCGGCGTCACCACATCCATCGCCGCCATCATCACTCTCCTCGGCCTCGGGGTCGTCATCTGGGGCTACCTCCTCCCCGTCCGCCGTTACCTCGACCGCGCTGGCATCGCCGGCAGCATGACCTCTTTGAGCCAGGCCACCATCCGCAAAAACCTCCTCCTCGGTGCCAGCCTCGCCGGCGTCGCTCTCCTCGGCACCTGGGGCGCCACCCAACAGTCCGCCAAATGGTCCACCTCCCCTGACCTCAACGCCAACGGCTTTGTCAACGTCGCCCAGTGGACCCAAATCGCCACCTCCCTTGGCGCCATGATCTTCTCCTTCTTCGCCCCCTTCATCGCCAACAAACTCAACCGCCGCATCACCTACATCCTCATGTGCGCCGCCTCCCTTGCCGCCGCCCTTCTCTTCTACCAAACCAACGCTGTCATCAACACCTGGTTCTTCGCCACCGCCTTCCTCATGGGCGGCATCACCGCCAGCTTCTACGGCTTCTTCCCTCTCTACCTCCCCGAACTCTTCCCCACCTCCGTCCGCGCCACTGGCCAGGGCTTCTGCTTCAACGTCGGCCGCATCGTCGCCGCCATCGGCGGTCTCCAAATCGCCAACCTCGTCCTCGCCTTCGGCTCCTCCGCCAACGCCTACTCGGCTCTCTGCGCGGTCTACTTCGTCGGCATGATCCTCATCTGGTTCGCTCCCGAAACCAAAGGCCAGGCCCTGCAGTAACGATCCGCTCTCACGCCATCACCAGCCGCTCCTCCTCCACACTCAACCTCCTCCACTCCCCCGGCGCCAGCCCCAGTTCCCGCAACCCCAACCCCCCAATCGCCACCCGCACCAGCCGCAGCGTCGGATGCCCCACCGCCGCGGTCATCCGCCTCACCTGCCGGTTCTTCCCCTCCGTCAGCGTCAAAGCCACCCACGTCGTCGGTATGCTCGCCCGATACCTCACCGGCGGCACCCTCGGTGGCAAAACCGCCCCCGGATCCTCCTCACCCAAAATCCGCACCCCGCAAGGCCGCGCCCGATACTCCTTCATCCGCACCCCTTCCCGCAGCGCCTTGACCGCCTCCCCCGTCATCGCCCCCTCCACCTGCGCCCAGTAAGTCCTCGGATGCTCCCGCTTCGGATTCAATAACCGATCCGTCCACACCGCCTCATCACTCAGTAACAGCAGCCCCTCCGAATCCCGATCCAACCGCCCAATGCCATACACCCCGGGCGCAAATCCATAGTCCGCCAGCGTCCGGTGCGTCTCCACCTCGCGCGTGAATTGCGACAGCACATCATAAGGTTTGTAAAACGCCAACAGCATCACCGCCCCCTACACCGCACCCCTCCCCCTGCGCAAGCCCTCACCATGGCTTCAGCGTGATGAACGAACTCTCTTCCACCATGTGATCGCTAAACGTCCGCGTGAACTCCTCAAACTGCGCCGCCCACTCATCCATCGCCACCAACGCATGCCCGTACGGCTGAAAATCCCGCGCCGTATACAGCGTCACCTTGTCCTTCTCATTGTCCGCAAACTGCAGCACCGGCACCCCCGTGTCCGAAAGCGTCACCTTCCCCTCAATCGCAATGTTCCCCTTCGCAAAAATTCCGAACACACCCGACAACGGCCCAATGAAAAATCTCGATGCCGTCTTCACCACATTCCCGCTGATGCTCGTCGGACTCAACTGCGTGATCGCCAACTCCAGCGTCACCGTATCCGGCCCCGGCTCCTTCGCGATCCGATACCTCGGTGTCGGCGACTTCAAAAACGCCACCGCAAACCGCTTCCTCAACTCCCTCGCCATCTCCTTCTCATCCCGCTCCGTCACCCCCGCCTCCATCTCCATCAATGCCAGATCCTTCGTCACCGGCTGCAAATACGCCAGACTCACAGGCGCAATGTAAATCCGCCTCTTCTCCATCACCCGCTTCTGCGTCTCCAAATCCAGGTTCCGCCACACATAGTGCACCGGTAACCGATCCCTCAGCGGCCTCATCTCCGCCCGCTTCTCCAAAAACGGCGTCACCGGTGCCGTCTTCGCCTTCACCAACCGCTGCACCGTCCGGCTCTGACACGAGCAAAGCATCACCGCCATCAACAAAGACCCCATCGCATGTTTGAATCGGGCATTCATATCATGGAACGACGTTAGAAAATCATTTCATCTTCAAGGCTTCATCATAACAAGCCTCCAACTTCGCCACCTGCGCCGTCGCCTCAAAATTCGCCGCCATGTCCGCCGCCGCCGCAGCCCCCATCGCATGCCATCGCCCCTCATCCTCCGCCATCCCCAGCAGCGCCGCCGCCAACCCCTCCCGATCCCGTTCCGCCACCAGCACACCCGTCACCCCATCGCGCACCGCCTCCGGAATCCCCCCGTGCAACGTTGCCACCACCGGCAACCCCGTCGCCATCGCCTCCAGCATCGCATTCGGCACCCCCTCCTGATTCTGATCCGCCGTGATCCGGCTCGGATGCAAAAACACATGTGCCTCATGATACAACGCACACAAATCCGCCCCCTTCAAAAACCCTGCAAACCGCACACTCTCCCCCAGCCCCAACTCATCCCGCATCCGCTCCAGCGCCCCCAGCAAAGGCCCCTCACCGGCAATTGTAAACGTCGCCCGCGGATGCACCCGCCGAAATGCCGCAAACGCATGCAGCGCATCATCCAAGCCCTTCTTCTCAATCAACCGGCACGCCTGCACCAACCGCCATGCCCCATCCGCCGGTTTCACCCGCTCGCGATACGGAAACGATTCCAATGGAATCCCTGTCCGATTCATCCGCAACTTCTCCGGCGGACATCCCAACGCCAGCAGTCGCTCCAGCAAACTGTCCGACCTCGCCAGCACCAGCGTCACCGTCTCCAGCAACTCCCGCAACCGCCCCTCATAACTCGGATCATTCGCCCGCGTCTGCACATCCATCCCGTGAAACGACACCACACACGGCTT
>CANETF010000125.1 GCA_947440575.1 Verrucomicrobiaceae bacterium | reverse complement strand
GATGGTTTTGCCGTCGGGGCTGAAGGCGATGCTGTTGGCGCGGTCGGTGATTAGGGATGTGCCATCGCCAGTGCCGAAGGAGCGCTCGAGCGTCCAGGTGGAGAGGGTGCTGCCGGGGACAATGGGTTTGCCTGTCAGGGTGCTCCAGGCGAGTGGGGGGGCGGTGTCAAAGGTGGCGATGAGTTCGAGGCCATTGGAGGAGAAGTGCAGGGCCTGGGCTTTGGTGAGGCCGGTGGTGAGGGATTTGGCGCTGAGGTCACGATCTGCGTTTGCTTTGGTGGCGGCTTGCTTGACGACTTCGAGTCGGGCTTTGGCATCGACAACGGATTGCTTTGCCTGCTTCTCTTTCTGGGTGACGATTTGGATTTCGTGAGTGGTGTCGGTGATGGCAGTTTGGGCCTGGGTAAGGGCATCCTGGGCGAGTTGGAGATCTTTGGCGGACTGGGTAGCTTTCTCTTGGGCGTCGGTGTTCTTTTTGAGCAGGGCGGCATCGGGCCCGGCCCTGGGGAGTTTGGCGATCTGAGCGGCGGATTCCTGGGCGGCTTTGTCTGCTGCGGTTTTTAAGGCGGTCTTTGAAGTGATGTCTTTCTGTTTGGCTTCGAGGCTTGCTTTGGCGAGTGCAGCGAGTTCGTTGGCTTTCTTTAGGCGGTTGGTTTGATCGGTGGCCTCGGACTGGGCTCGGGTGATCGCTTCATTTTGAGCGGTGACTTCCAATGCGGCTCGGGTGGCGGCGAGACTGCGCTGGGCGTGCGTCTGCTCGGCGGTGAGGGTGGACTTGATGTGGGCGATGAGTTTGCCGCTGGCGGTTTCGGTGAGTTTGATGGTGTGATCCGGGTCCTGGGTGGCGGTGACTTTGGCTGAGGGAGCGAAGGTGGGTGCAGGGGGGGCGCTTTGTTTCCAGAGTTTCACTTCGCGGAAGCTGCCGGTGGCGAGGCGAGTGCCGTCTGGGCTGAAGGCGAGGGATTGTGCGACATCGCGATGGGCGACGCCGGGCTGCTGGTAGAGACCGGACTTGATGAGGGATTCGTCGGTGAGCTTGGTGAGGAGGCTTTGGGTGGGGAGGTGGTAGAGGCTGATCTGATTGGCACGAGCGGCAGCGGCGAAGTCACCCTGCGGTGTGACGGCGATGGCGTAGATGGACTGCAAGCCAGTTGGCAGTGACTCCCAGGCGATGACCTGGAGTTTCTTTGGTGAGGCCTTGGCGCCTTGATCGATCCAGGCGTTGAACAGGGCGAGCTGCTCGGGAGTGAGGTTTACGGCGCCGACTTTGTTTCCCTTTGGCGGCATCTCGCTGTCCCAAGTGTGGGCGGCGGCCTGGAACATGATGCTCGCGGTGCCATTTCCGGGGATGATGCCGACATCGCTATCGCCACCCTTGGCCATGAGCTCAGGTGTCTCCATGTTGAGGCCGCCCTTGGTCGTGGTTTTGTTGTGACAGGCGATGCAGTTGTCCTTCAGGAAGGGGCGGATCTGCTGGTCGTAGTCGATGGGTTCGGCTTGCACCGGGAGGGCGGATGCGGAAACCAGGAAGAGGAAGAGAGGAAGGGTTTTCATTTCTTGGCGGCTTCCTTCACGTGGATACGGATGGGGTTGGAGTAGACGATGAAGGTGACGTCTTTGGGGGCGATCTTGGCGGCGAGGTCTTCGGGACCGCGGCGGATTTTCATTTTAGCGGGGCCTTCGAGGATAAATCCGTAGTCGCCGGGGGCAAGATTGAGGGCTTTAAGGTCGAGGGTGAGTTTGCCAGTGTTTGCTTTGGCGGGGATGGTGGCCTCGGGAGCTTTGATGGGATCGATGAGGCCGAGGACCTTGAGCTTAAGGGCGTCACTGAAGTCAGCGTGGCGAGTGACTTTGAGAGGGATGTCGATCTTTCCGCCGGCGGCGACTTCGAAGGGGTCTGTCTTTTCGGTCAGGACGAAGGCAGGAGCGGACTGTGTGCTAACGCCCAAGGCGGGTGAACCAGCGGTGCGGTAGAGGGTGTAGCCTTTGGTGACGTCTGGGATGGCGAAGCTGACGTAGCGACTGTGTGGGATGTCTGTGAGAAGAGCGGCACCTGCGGGTGCATCGGCCGTGGCTTGGAAAGCGATGTAGCCGATCGACTGGCCTTTGCCGATGAATCCGCCGAGGCAGGTAACACCTGCTGGGAGGTGCGTGGCCTTGAGTTCGATGGGCTCACTCAGGGCGTTGCGATTGGGGGCGATGATTTGGAGCGCTGAGATGCCGTTGCGTGGGACATTGGCGCTGCCGATTTCAGCGGTCTTGGTTTTGGCCCCTGGGAGTATGGGGTTGAGGGCGATGAGGGGTGGCGGATTGGGTGTGTCTTTGAGGATGCGTAGCTCGAAGGGGGCTGTGGTATGGAAGTTGTCGATGAGGGTGATGCGGAAGGTGCCGTCGGCCTTTGCCTGGTAGGCATAGGAAGGGTCGCGATTGGGGAGGTTGATGTGGGGGACGGGTGAGATAGCGGGTGCGTCGGCTGACTCGGTTTGAGGTGTGAGGGTTTCTGTGCCTGACGAGTCATTTTTGAGGTTCTCGATGACGAGGTGGGGATCGGAGGGATGACCGAGTTGATGGGAATGGACTTCGATGATGAATTGATCTCCCGACTTGAAGGAGAGATCGAAGGTGTGAGTCATGCCTTGCGGCAGGAACGAATCTCGAAGGGTCTGGCCGATCTGCAGGGTGCGTACAGGGCTGGGCTTGGCGGCAACGGGTGCAAGCGGCGGTGAAGATGAAAGCGTGACGCGATAGCTGTAGTCGTCACCGGAGCGGAACATGAGTTCGTTCAAGCGGAGAAGGTAGGTGGTATCTGTTTGAGCGGTGAAGGTCAGAGTGCCGCTGCGCATGTGGGTGAGTTCGCGTCCGGAGGGCAGATTGAGGTCAGCCTGGAGTTCAGTGAGCGAGTCAAAGCGACTGCCTTCGAAGGTGGCGGTGAGGTGCTGGTCCTTTTTGAGATCGATGCTGAACCAATGTGGCAAGGGGGACTTGAAGCAGCCTTCGATGACGGAGTTGAGAGCGACCTTTTGAGCGGTGTCAGGCTTGGTGTTGGTGCCGGAGGAGGTGGTGCTATCGAGCGGGCTGACTTCAAAAACTCTGGGATTGGAGACGCCATAGCGGCCGACGAAACGGAGATCGTGCAGGCCCATGGGAAGATCGGCGGGCAGTGGGACGGAGACTTTGGCAGTGGATTTGATTTGGATGAATCGATCCCCAATCATGATGGCCTGCGGGCTATCGAGATCTGTGCCGCGCAAGGTGAGCTCCACGGTGGTGTTTGGTTTGCCTCCGAGCGGGGAGATGCTGGTGAGTGTAGGAGCGGGGAAGGTGGCCTGGGAGAAGGCTGAGGCGGTGAGGGCGGCGAAGAGTAACGAGACCAGTCTGGATGCGGAAAGGCAGCGTGACATTGAACGGTGGTTCATGAGCGATTTAGAGGTCCTGGATTGGATACGGGGAGCGGATGAATGGGTCCTGGCTCCCGGTTGGCGGTGGTGGGTTCTCAATGATTGAACAGAAACTCTTTCGTGTTCAGCAGGGCCCAGAGGATGTCTTCATAGGCTTCCTTTTTGCCTTTGGAAGCCTCGTCACTGGCTTTGCCGGCGGTCTTCTTGTCGAGGTGTGCGCGGGCGAATTTGACTTCTTCGGCATTGGGTTCGCGGCTGAGGGCGATGTGGTAAAGGTCGGTGATTTTATCGTCGTCGGGTCGGGTGTCCCTGGTCAGCGTATCGGCACGGCCATTGCCACGAGAGAGTTGTGTCTGGATCTCCGAGGCATTAAGCAAGTGCAGGCTCTGCGCGAGGCTGGCTTCCTGGGAGCGTTCGCACTCGCAAGCGCTGGAGGAATCGGGGCGGCCGAAGACACTGAGGAAGTAGGTGGTCTGGTTGTAGCTGTTGTCGGGGAGGGCGACGGCGCGGGTGCCGGGGGCCTGACCGGCGAAGGTTGTCTCGACATCGAGCAGGGTGTTAACGGCATCATAGAGCACCTCGGCATTGAGGCGCTTCGGGTAGTAGCGGCTGAAGTTTTGGCGGTCCTTGGCGTTGTGCGCATTTGGAACGGCGCTGAGTTGATACGTTGTACTGGTGACAATGGTGCGGATGAGCTTCTTCATGTCGTAGCCGCTCTTCACGAAGTTGGAGGCGAGGGCGCTGAGGAGTTCGGGATTCACGGGAGGGTTCGTCTCGCGCATATCGTCTTCGGGTTCGACGAGGCCGCGATTGAAGAAGTGCTTCCAGTAGCGGTTCACCAGTGTGTGAGCGAAGAAGGGATTGTCTTTGGCGCTCATCCAGTCGGCGAGGGCGAAGCGTGGGTCCTGTTCGGGTTTCAACTTGAGGGTTTCGCCTCCAAGGCTCGTGGGCATGACGGCTGCCTTGCTGCGGATGTTTGTGGTCTGGGCGATGCCGCGTTTGTGATAGATCATTTCTTCACCGACGAAGGAGGAAGGTTTTCTTGAGACATTACTGAAGAAGGCGGCAAATCCGTAGTAGTCCTGCTGGCTCCACTTTTCGAAGGGGTGATGATGGCATTGGGCGCACTGCATACGGGTGCCGAGGAAGAGTTGTGCGACATCCTCCATCTGCTGTTTCATGTCTTTGACCTGACGATACCAGGCGACGGGAGGGTTTTGGTCGAGATCGCCCGCTGCTGCGACGACCTCGCGCACGAACTGGTCGAAGGGTTTGTTTTCCGCGATGCTATCGCGAATCCATGAATAGAACAGGTAGCTGCCACGGGCGTAGGTGGGCTGAGTGCGTTGGTTGCGCAGAAGGGCACTCCATTTGTTGGCAAAGTAGTCGGCGTATTCGGGGCTATCGAGAAGGCGATCAATGAGGGCTTCACGTTTGTTGGTATCCTTAGAAGACATGAAGTCCTTCATCTCGGGTGCGGTGGGTAGGCGACCTGTGATATCGAGCGTGACTCGGCGAATGAAGGTGCCATCGTCGGCGATATCTGAGGGCGGCATGCCGATGGTCTTCAATTTGGCAAAGACGAGATCGTCGACGAAACCGCGTGAGGCGGGCAGTTTGTCCACCGGTGCGCCGAGTGGCACGGTGGCGCGGAAAGTGGAGACTTTGCCCTGATAGCGCACCATCACGGCGACATCACCCGGAAGATCAAAGAGTTGCACGCGGCCAGTTTCGTTTGTTTCGGCCATGGCCTTTTCATTTGCTTCATAGAGCGCGCGCTTTGTGACATCGCGTGTGCTGCCATCGGTGTAATGAGCGGTGACTTGGAGTTGCTGAGCGCCTTTGAGCGGCATGGTGAGCGCGGCGGGTTCGACGCTGATGCTGGCCATCTTTGGATCGGTGTCCTTGCCATAAGGCATGCCCTCGCGAATCCAACGCACGAGGTCGGCGTAGTCCTCGGAATTGGGGTCGAGCTTCTTGCCGCCGCCGTGGGGGAGTTGGGCAGTGCCTTTGGTGAGGAGAAGGCTCTGCTCAGGCGATCCA
The DNA here is from genome assembly GCA_947440575.1 of Verrucomicrobiaceae bacterium. Taxonomy (GTDB): domain Bacteria; phylum Verrucomicrobiota; class Verrucomicrobiia; order Verrucomicrobiales; family Verrucomicrobiaceae; genus JAGRPD01. The sequence continues at coordinate 7,308 of CANETF010000125.1, read as the reverse complement.
GGGAAGACACGACGGCCTCGGGCTTCCTTGACGATGTGCTCGAAGTCTTCTTGAGGTTCGAAACCGAGCAGCGAGAGCTTGAAGCCATTTTGACCGCCGGATTTGCCGTGGCAGCCGCCCGAGTTGCAACCGCCTTTGGTGAGGATAGGCACGATGTCATTCGCGAAGTTCAGCGGACGCGGGGCTTCTGCGGCAAAGACCGAAGAGGAAGCGAAGGCGGCTAGGAGAGTGAATCGAGACAGGTTCATGATGACAAGAAACTACGGTCTCAGAGAGGAAATCTTGTCGGTGGAAGTCGCTTAGCGGCGTCAGCGCTAAACCAATTCGGGCATGGGTAGATGGCCATCGACGAGATATTGAGGGCGACCGGTGAGATCGGTGAGGGTGGCTTTGGTCACGTCGATACCCATTTGTTTGTAGAGTGTGGCGAAGACTTCGCCGAAGGCTACGGGGCGATCGGTGGGTTCACCGGCGTGTTTGTCGGTGGCACCGATGACTTGGCCATGGCGCATGCCGCCGCAGGCGAGGAGGGCGGAGGCGACGCGTGGCCAGTGATCCCGCCCGCCTTTGGCATTGATGAGCGGGGTGCGGCCGAATTCGCCCCAGACGACGACGGACACGTCCTTATCGAGGCCACGCTCATGCAGATCGGTGATGAGCGCGGTGAGGCCGCTATCGAGCAGTGGCAGGTCTTCGCGGAGCTGTTTGAAGTTGTCACTGTGATAGTCCCAGCGACTGAAGGCGAGGGTCACCACGCGGGCACCGGCTTCAACAAGGCGACGCGCGGCGAGGAAGTGCTCGGGCAGGCGAGGTCCGCCGTCATCGCGGTTGCGGTTCTCGCCTTTGCCATAACGTTCGACGATGCGTGGGTCCTCGCGGCTCAGGTCAAGAGCGTGAATCAACTTTGGACTCGTGAGCACGTTCAGGGCTTGCTCATTGAAGACATCGACACCGCCCATGAGACCGGTGGCATCGAGGTCGCGGCGCAGAGTGTCGAAGCTGGAGAGCAGGGACTTGCGATCGCGCAAGCGGTCGAGCGTGATGCCGTTGAGTGACATGTCATCGGTGCCGCTGCCGCGATTCGCCTGAAACGGCGCGTGGGCGACGCCGAGGAAACCGGGCTCGCCCGTGCGGGCCCATTCCATGTGCCCCATCTTTGGTGCGAGGCCGACGAATGATGGTACGGCAGGATTGGTGGTGCCTTGGAGCTTGGAGACGATGGAGCCCATTGAAGGCCAGCCACCGGGCGGTTGTTGTTTGGAACTGCGACCGGTTAGGCACTGAAAGGCATCGTGACGGACGTCACAGTCAGCGAGCGAGCGGATGATGGTGCACTTGTCCATCATCTTGGCGAGGCGCGGCATCTGCTCGGTGATTTGGATGCCGGAGACATTGGTGGAGATTGGTTTGAACTCGCCTCGTATCTCGCTTGGAGCGTCCGGTTTCAAATCGAAGATGTCTTGATGCGACGGCCCGCCGGGCAGGAAGATCATGATTACGGCTTTATGCGACTTGCCCGTCTTCTGGGCTTCCTCGGCGCGCAGCACGTCATTCAACGAAATCCCGCCCATAGCGAGGCCGCCGATTTTGAGGAAGTTGCGTCGCGATACGCCGTCGCAAAAGCCGCCACCGGGTTGGGAGTACAGGTTGAGCATGAGCGATAACTTACGATGGAAGGATGATGCGTCTTGCCAGACCGGGAAGACTTTCTGTCGGTGGATGGAGGCTGCGCTCGAGGGACTTCGGGTCAGGTCAATCCTTTGATCGGCGAGCCCATGTAGAGCGTGTGCGGGCGGCCGGTGAAGTCATGCCACATCAGGTCGTTGGGAAGGCCGAGGGCGTTGTAAATGGTGGCGGCGAAGTTTTCGGGGGTTTGGGCATCGCTGATGGGGTAGCCGCCGATTTTATCGGTTTCGCCAATGACGCGTCCGCCTTTGATGCCGCCACCAGCGAGCAGGACGCTTTGTGCATGACCCCAGTGATCGCGGCCGGGCAGGGCGGTTGCGGTGATGCTTTTTATTTTAGGAGTGCGGCCAAATTCGCCGCCCATGACGATGAGTGTTTCATCGAGTTGGCCACTGGCGTCGAGGTCTTCAATCAAGGCGCTCACAGCCTGATCCATGGGCGGCAGGAGGTAGTTTTTGAGATTGCCCCAGGCGGCCTGGTGCGTGTCCCAGGTCTCGTTGTTACCCAGGTTGACCTGCACCATGCTGACTCCGCTTTGGACGAGGTTTTTAGCCATGAGCAGGGACCAGCCGAAGCTGTGGCGGCCATAGCGGTCGAGCAACTTCGGATCGACCTTTTCCAAGCTGAAGGCGTCATGCACCTTGCGATTGCTGAGCAGACCGATGGCGGCATTGCGCGTGGAATCGAAGGCCTCGTCACCCGCGAGCGCGGTGAGATCATTGGTTTGTTTTTCCAAAGAGTCGCGAAGTGAAACGCGATCCAATACGCGGTCCAGCGTCAAACCCTGGGGCAGCGAGAGATGTGGGGCCTGGAAGCGCAGCGAGGGGGCGGTCTCAAAGCCGCGTTCGTGGTGGAAAAGGAATTTGGGAAAGGCTCCGTAATGCTCCGGGTGGTAGGGCGACATCTCCAGGAACCAGGGATCGTTCTGTGAGCCGAGCATGCCGCCGAATTGTCCTGCGAGCGTGCGCCCGGTGCGATGGACGAGTTTGTCGGGGAGGACGATGGCAGGTGGGAGGTTGTCCTTGCGCTTTGGCAGCAGCGCCGTGGAGAGTGCGGCGATGCTGGGGAAGTCGGACTTCTTGGGTTTACTGGGATCGAAACCGAGCGGCGTATCACTACGGCCGGTGAGCATGATATGATGACCCAGTGAGTGATCGCTGCTGCCGTGGGTGAGGGAGCGCACCAGTGACCATTTTTCGGAGATACGCGCGAGATTGGGCAGATGCTCACAGATGTGCAGGCCGGGCGTCCGTGTGCGGATGGGTTTGAACTCGCCGCGATATTCCATCGGGGCGTCGGGCTTCATGTCGAAGCTCTCATGCTGCGCGAGACCACCGGAGAGGAAGATGTAGATCACGGACTTTGCGCGTGCAGGCTGCGTGGCCGCCGTCATTGCTTGCAGGGCGCTGAGATGATTCATCCCGAGTCCGATCAATCCGACCGCACCCGCCTGGATTACCTCTCGGCGGCTGCAGGGATAGGCTGGATGCGAGAACGACATGCGCGTTCAAATACGCCGCGCTTTTTCGTCGCCTTTCAGGTGGAGCTGAATCCCTTTTATGTGGCGGATCAAATGAGCTCTGGCATCGGTTGCCAGCCATCGACGAGATATTGAGGGCGACCGGTTAAATCGTTAAGCGTGGTCTTGACGGTATCGATGCCCATGTGCTTGTAGAGCGTGGCGAAAACCTCGCCGAAGTGTACGGGGCGTTCGGTAGGTTCGCCGCCGAGTTTGTCGGTGGCACCGATGACCTGGCCGGTCTTGAGGCCGCCACCTGCGAGCAGGGCACCACCGACTCGGGGCCAGTGATCGCGGCCGCCGTCTTTATTGACGATGGGAGTGCGACCGAACTCGCCCCAGGCGACGACGGCGACATCTTTATCGAGGCCGCGCTCGTGCAAATCTTCCACGAGGGCGCTCATGCCTTGATCAAAGAGTGGCAGGTGGCGTAGAAGCTGAGGGTAGTTGTTGTCGTGGAAATCCCAGCGACCGAAGTTCAATGTGACGACACGGGCACCGGCTTCGACGAGTCGGCGGGCGAGGAGGAAGTGCTCCAAGTTAAGTGGAGCGCCGTCGCCGTAGTTTTTCGGATCGCCCTTGCCGTAGCGTTCGCGGGTTTTGATGGTCTCTTTGCTCAAATCGAGCGCAGTGAGTAGCTTGCTGCTCGTGAGGACATTGAGCGCCTGCTGATTGAAGGCGTCCATGCTGCCGACGAGGCCACTGGCGTCGATCTCGCGGCGGAAATTGTCGAACCCATTGAGGAGTGAGCGGCGGTCTTCGAGGCGGTCGAGTGTGATGCCGTTGAGTTGGAGGTCATCCATGCCGGCGCCATTGGGGCGAAAGGCGGAGTGGGTGTTGCCGCAGTAGCCGGGATGGCCGGGTGAGCCGTAGGGTGGATGGCCTGCTTTTGGCGCGAGACCGACGAACGCCGGAATGGCGGGATCGGCTTGACCCTTCAAACGTGAGACGACGGAGCCGAAGGAGGGTGGATCGGAAAGGCGGCCTGTGGGAGCATTGCCACCATTTGGAGGTGGTGCTTTGCCGGTGTAGCAGATGAAACTGTCGTGCGCACCATTGGGTGAACCCCACATGCTGCGGATCGGCACCAATTTGTCCATGATCTTAGCGAGACGCGGCGCGTGCTCGGAGATGTGGATGCCGGGGACGGCGGTTTTGATCGGCTTGTAGGGGCCGCGGATTTCCAGCGGTGCGTCCATTTTCAAATCATACATGTCCTGATGTGGCGGAGCGCCACACATGTAGATCATGATCACTGACTTGAAACTGCGGCCTGTTTTGGCTTCTGCCTCTGCCTTGAGCAACTCCGGTAACGACAGTCCACCCATGGCAAGGCCACCGATGCGCAGGAAGTCCCGACGCGACACGCCGTCGCAGAGTTTGCCGTGGGATTTGCCAGAAAGGGTGAGCATTTGAGTGTGACAGAATAAGCACTTAACGCGCCGGAACTTTCATCAAAACAGAGTTACGTATGGGTCGTGCGGTGCGGGTCTTCCGGTCTCCAGGCCTGTGCCTCTTGGATATGGAGTGCCGATTTGAGGTGACCTGAGTCACGTCGTTTGCTTGCCGAGAGAGGTTTTGAGGGGGGGCAGCGGCGGGGGGATTGGCGGCCACGCATCGGTCAAACTCGAAGGTTGCGATTGGTGGTGCTGCATTCTTTGGAGTCCAGCGGACTGCGTTATCGACAGCCAAGTTGTAAATCCCGTTGTGGAGGAATCCTTCCAAGGGAGGCAGAATTCCCCGATTTATGGGATGGAGGCGAGGGCGGGAATCGAACCCGCGCATACCGGTTTTGCAAACCAGTGCATTACCACTTTGCTACCTCGCCAGGCGCTTTGTGTGCGAGAGAGAACCTAGTGCGGGTTTGGGGGATGTCAACTGGGTGAAGATGTTGCTGGCGTGAGGCGATGTTTGAGGCATGATTTGCGCCCTTATGAGTCCTCAAGTTTATCATTATCTGCATCTGGTCGGCGTTCTGTTGGTTTTCGCGAGTGTTGGCGGGATGCTGGCGGTGGCGGGTGGGGTAACGGGGGCGAAGAAGCTGGTGGGGATGTTGCATGGGATCGGGCTCGTGATCCTCTTGATTGCGGGCTTTGGGTTTTTGGCGAAGGCGAAGCTGCCGATGACGGGCTGGGTGTGGGTGAAGGTGGGGATCTGGCTGGTGCTGGGGGTGCTGCCGGTGATTGTGCGGAAGCGGGTGTTGCAGCCGGGGGCTGGGGTGGCGCTGGGGATCCTGCTGGGCGCGGTGGCGGCTTATTTGGGTTACTTCAAGCCGTTTTGAGGGGGCGTCACCCGGAGGGTGACGGCCACTTCGCTGGGGCAATGTAGATCTCAGCTGAACGGCTGGAGTCTTGGCTCCAGTGCTGGTGCCTGGGTGACTGGGGCTTTTAGGCGCGGGAGGAAGAGGGTGTTCCATTCGGCTTTGAGCCAGATTCCGATGCCCTGGCGGAGGATTTTGAACATGGGGCCGAGGGTGGGGACGAATCCGCCTTTGACGAGGTAGCGGTGGTTGGTGTTGTGGGCGCCGTAGGTGCCTGCGGCGGAGCGGCGCTGGGCGATGTGGGCGAGGCGGCGATTGTAGAAGCGCATGAAGCGGGCGAAGAGAGCGCCGGCGGGGCCTGAGTAGGGGAGGAGGGCGAACTCGGTGTCCGGGTCCTCATAAACGAGGCGGACGGGGCCGATGAAGTAGCTGGCGAGGTCCATCAAGAACGCGGCGTTCATGAGTTGGGCGTCGCCGAGGTAGTGATACTTGCCTTGATAGAGGGATTGATACCAACGCTGGTAGCTTTGATTGAAGAGGGTGTTGAGGGCGGCGACAGGCTCGGCGAGTGGTTTGTCTTCGAGGGCCTGCAAGATGAGTTTGTGGGAGGCGAAGACGGTGTGGGCGCAGTAGTCGAGGCCCTGGCTATAGAGAGGGTCCATGAAGCCTGCGGCGTCGCCGACACAGGACCACCCGTCGGCGCAAATCTGGGTGGTGTGGTAGGGGAGGTGGGCGTAGGCGCGCATGTCGGTGCCTACGGGTTCGGCGCGGTCGAAGAGCAGGCGGCCGATGGGGTGGGCGCGGACGTGGGTGAGGAGTTTTTCGGCGATGTTGGCGCCTTCAGGGGGAGAGAAGAGTCGGCTGTCGTAGGTGAGGCCGAGTGAGACGTCGCCATCTTTGAGGGGGATGATCCAGCACCACCAGCCGCGGCCCATGAGATGGTTGGTGGCGGTGTCGCGGGAGGTGCGGACGGCGGCGGCGAAGGCTGGGTGGTCGCGGGCGATTTCGTAGCTGTCGAGGTTGCCGACGTTTTGGAATCGGGCCCACATGGATTGTGTGGGATGGGAGTCGAGCTTGCGCCAGTGGCCGAGTTTGCGAGGGAGGACGGAGGCTTTGCCGGAGGCATCGGCGAGCCAGCGGGCGGTGTAGGTTCGGGTTTCGCCATCGACTTCGACGGTGACGTTTTGGGTGCCGCCTTCGGTGAGGGTGAAGTCTTTGAGTTTGGCGGGGCGGAGGAGGGTGCAGCCGGCTTCCTGGGCGAGATGGAGGAGGTGTTCGTCGAGTTGGGAGCGGTCGATCTGGTAGGCGGGGAGTCGGGACTGATAGAGGCCGCCGATTTCGGTGCACTGGTCGATGGGGGTGTTGCTGTCCCCGGTGAACCACATGCGCAGGCCTTGTTTGGCGATGTGCTGGCGGTTCATGTAGTGGCTGAGGCGGAGGACGCGGGTGAGGAAGCAGGAGGCGACTTCGGAGGTGGACTCGCCGACTTTGCGATCGAACTCGGTGGTGCGTTCGATGATGAGGATGCGGGTTTCGGGGCGGGCGCGTTTGAGGAGCAGACCGAGGCTGGCACCTGAGAAGGCGCCGCCGATGATGACCACGTCGTAGTCGAGTGACTGCATGGGGTTAGTTTGACTCAAAATATGGTGAGGGAAAGAGATCTTTGGTGAGGAACAGGGATGCAGTGCTGGATTGAAATACGATGGGGGGTGGGATAGGGATGGGGATGATTGAAGCGTTTGAATGGGCGGGACCGGGGCAGGTGGTATTTGGGGTGGGGAGTGTGGGGCGGTTGGGCGAGTTGTGCGGGGTGTTTGGGCGGCGGGTGATGGTGGTGACGGGG
>CANETF010000124.1 GCA_947440575.1 Verrucomicrobiaceae bacterium | reverse complement strand
CCACCACCAAATGCCCCCCAAACAAAAAACCCTGCCCCGCTCAGCCCTTCCCGATTCTAGGTTTATCGTGACAAGTCGTTGGGCTTCCTGATAAGACTCCACTCATCCATGAAATACATTCGACTCGCCATGCTGTCGGTTACTGGGGTTCTCCTTCTAAACTCAACCGTCGCAACCGCAAAAGATGAAGTGCGCGTCGTATCGATCTCAAAAGTGGCCGCAGCCAAAAATGATGATCGTGAGAAAAACGCTACCGACTGGATGCCCGTCCAGCAATTGACCAAACTCAACGAAACAAAACAGGCCCAGAAACAGCAAATCATCTTCTTCGAATATCACGCCGGGCGCGACATGTGGCGTGGAGTCTACACCGACAAAATCATGCTCCAAGGCTACTCATGGTGGACCTTCGGTGGTGAAAACGAAATGGAACAAAAGGTAAATGACGAAATCAAAAAGGGCCTCAAACCCGCCTTCATCGCCAGAAGTGGCAACTGGTACTCCATGCTCTTCGTCACCCCCGAGCAATTCACCGAAACGCGCAAGATCCTGGATGAACTCGGCGTGGGAGAACCCAAGTTGAAATAGCAATCAAAAAACAATCTCACTCCCCATCGCCCAACCCACAAAACCCCACATCCTCTTCCCCACCCTCCTGCTCACCGCGCTGCTCTCCCCCTCCCTCACCGCCAAAGACGCCGTTGGAGCCGCAGATCATCCCCTCCTGAAACGCATTGAAGGCTCTTAAATCATCTGGGCCAAAACCACTACGTTCGACGAATACACCATCCCCCTGGAGCAGGTCTTGTTCGACGACGACAAGCAGACCTTCAAACCCACCAAAACCGAAAAAGTCGAAGGCGCCCGCACCACCCTCTATGACAAACTCCCCGGCGAAACCTCCACCCTCGAAGCCGTCAAACAATACGAGGCCGACCTGAAACCCGCCGGATTCAAAACCCTTTTCACCGCTGCCAACGACAAACTCGACGACGGCTTCAACCGCTTTGTAAGTCAAACATTCCCAACAGAAAGGGGCGGCTACAGTTTTTCTTAAACTGCTCTAACCTCCAAGCCTTGCCCTGAAAAGCACTTGTGTAAGCTCCACGATGGGCGCCATCTCGCGGCTTCACCACCAAGGATGCTCGCATCAAACTCAAACGCCTCTACCCATCAGCTTTGCTGGAATGAACCACTGGCCTAAACTTCTCACCTCCATGGCATCAAAACGCCAGACCCATCGACCGACCAGCGTACCCTCACTCCAACAATGAATTGCACTGCCCTATCTCTCTCCCGCATCGGCCTGCTGGCCCTCTTTCTGTCTTCTCTCACCCATGGCCAGGAAGGCCCGGTCAAAAAAGCAACCCGCACCCTCATGGCCGGAGCGGCCACCAGTAACATCACACCACCCTTGGGGCTGGAGATCGTTGGAAACTTTGCCCCTCGCCCCATCGCCAATCACGTCCACGATGAGTTGCATGTCCGCTGCCTCGTTCTGGACGATGGTGAAACGCGCCTTGCCTTTGCCGTGGCGGATACCATTTCCCTCGCTCGCGATGTCTGGGATGAAGCCAAACAAAAGATCGAAGCCGCCACCGGCATCCCCGCGGCAAACATGATGTTCTCCGGCACCCATACCCACTCCAGCGTCGCCGCCAACTCCCATGAGGATCCCTCCCTAAACTACCGTCAATTCATCATCTCTCGTGTGGTCGATGGGGTGCGCCGCGCAGTGAACAATCTGGAACCTGCCCGCATCGCCTGGGGCAGCGGCAAGCTCCCCCAGCATGTCTTCAACCGCCGCTACCTGCTTAAAGACGGCTTGACCGAGATCAATCCTTTCGGCGAACAAGATCGCGCCGTCATGAATCCCAGCAGCGGCATCCGCCTCCGCCTCAAAGGTCCCGCCGGCCCGACCAACCCCGAAGTCTATTGCCTCTCCTTGCAGGCTGCCGATGGCCGCCCAATCGCCCTCATGGCCAACTACTGGCTCCACTACGTGGGTGGCGTAACTCGCGACCACCTTTCCGCCGACTACTTCGGCCAGTCTTGCCAAAACATTGAAACCACTCTCAGTCATGAACATCAAGATCGGCCCTTCGTGGCACTGCTGGCCAATGGCCCCTGCGGTGACGTCAATAACAACGACTACAGCGGCAAAACACCCCCCGCCACTCGCCAACCCTACGAGAAAATCAAACTCGTTGCCGCCGACCTCGCCACCGAGGTCCTGCGCGTGCACAAGACACTGCAATATCAGGACTGGGTGCCTCTCCGGGCCGCCGTATCCGAACTTGAACTAGCCGTCAGACGTCCCACTGCCGAAATGATCAAACGCGCTGAAACCATCCTCGCGCGTCCCACCGATGTCTCACCCATTCATCGCCACGAAGTCGCCTACGCTCATCGCACACTGGCCGCCAGAGACGCCAGCGATGATTCCGTCTCCACCATCATGCAAGCCTTTGGCATTGGGCACCTGGCCATCACCTCGATTCCATTTGAAGTGTTCACCGAGATTGGTCTCGACATCAAAGCTCGCAGCCCCTTCAAAGAGACCTTCACCATCGAACTCGCCAACGGCAGCAACGGTTACCTTCCCACCCCCGCACAGCATGACCTCGGCGGCTACGAAACCTGGCTGGGCACCAACCGCGTCGAACGCGAAGCCTCCAACAAAATCACCGCTCAAATCCTCTCCCTGCTCGAACGCATCCGTTAAACCTAGAAACGGGAATGGAAAGGGATGAAGATGGCGTCGTGCTTGGTTCCACAAGGCTTCCCGGTTCGCAGCGGTTGCATCGATAAGATGATGCCACCCGAGAAGCGGGAAGCCTTGTGGGGCCAATGACGGCGGCAGATTCGCCCTCAGCCATTTCCGTTTTTAGGTTAAACCGTTTCTCAAAAAGAGGTACATTTGGATCCATCGAGCGCAGCGGCCTTGGTTCCAAGCAAGTCGCGCAGACCGCCAATAAATTCATAGCCGACCAGCGGCTGAAGCAGCCAATGAGGCCGCTCCGCCACTGGGCAAGGTGACAAGCCTTTCGAAAACCGGTCCACCCAGCCACACTGAAAAAACGCTACCGCCAACATCGTTCCCTCCGCATGCGCCACCCCATTGATCGCCGCCGCTTCCTGTCCTCCACTGCCGCCTTCCTGGGCTTTCCCACGATCATCCCAAGCAGCGCCCTCGGTCTCAACGGCAAACCCGCCCCTTCCAATCGCACCACCCTCGGACTCATCGGCTGCGGCGGTCGCGCCAACGACGTCGTCAAAAATTTCTTCAACGACGACCGCGTCCAAGTCATCTCAGTCTGCGACGTCGAAACCGAATCCACCCGCTACAACCAGGGCATCGTCCGCAAAAATGGACCCCTCGGCCGCGAACCCATGCGCCGCATGATCGACGCCAAATACCAAGGCCACACCTGCTCCACCCACGAAGACTTCCGCGACCTTCTCGCCCGTCCAGACATCGACGCCGTCCAAATCGCCACCCCCGACCACTGGCACGCCCTCCAAGCCATCGCCGCGGCCCGCGCCGGCAAACACATCTACTGCGAAAAGCCCCTCGCCCTCACCATCGCTGAAGGCCGCTTCATGAGTGACACCATTCGCAAGGCCAACGTCATCTGGCAAACCGGCTCCCAGCAGCGCAGCGACATTCACTTCCGCATGGCCGCCGAATTCATCCGCAATGGCCGCCTCGGCAAACTCAAACAAATCCGCGTTGGCCTCGCCAGTGATAACCGCGACAACAACGGCCACGCCTCCCAAACCCAACCCAGTCCTGTCCCAAACGGATTCAACTACGACCTCTGGCTCGGCGCCGCCGCAGACGCTCCTTTCTGCCCCGCCCGCCTCCACTCGAATTGGCGCTGGTTCTACGACTACTCCGGCGGCAACATCACCGACTTCGGCGCCCACCACCTCGACATCGTCCAGTGGGCGCTCGACAAAGACTCCAGCGGCCCCGTCGCCTTCACCGACTTCCAAGCCACTTGGCCAGCACCCGGCAGCCTCTACACCACCCCACTCACCTTCGCCTTCTCTTACCAGTATGCCGATGGCACCACCGTCCATGTCGCAGACAAAATGGACTTCGGCTCCGGCATCCGATTCGAGGGCGAAAAAGGCACCATCACCACCACCCGTGGCGGCCTCAAATGGGATCCCATCGAACTTCGTCGCCCCATCACCTCAGACGAAATCCACCTCTACGAAAGCAAAGACCATTTTCGCAACTTCATCGACGCCATCCAAAACGGTACCCAACCCGCCGCCCCCATCGAGACCGCCCATCGCTCCATCACCATCTCCCACCTCGCTAACATCGCCCTTCGCCTCCGCCGGGAAAAACTCCATTGGGACCCCGATACCGAAACCATCCAGAACGACCCCGAAGCCCAAGCCCTCACTGCTCGTCCCATGCGCTCTCCTTGGCAGCTATAAGAGTTTCACTCACTCCCTTTCAAACTCTGGCCCAACCGCCAAGCCTTGCCCTTGAGCACACCCGTGTAAGCCCCACAATGAGTGCCGTCTCGCGGCTTCACCAAACCGTCGAAATCCAACACAAGATCAGCCTGACCAGCAAATCCCGAAAGATCAATAGGCACACCAACACATTGGCCAGGCTTGGGATGCAAATCCAACGCCCCCAGCGCAGCATCAGGCGCAGTCAGGTAAGTGGCGGCATCAGCAAACGCACCCGTCAAATTGTCAGCCCCACCCTTCATCTTTCCAGGAAACACCATCGGCACACCAGCAAACACTACGTTCCCGGTGACGGCTTGCCCCTCGACAGGATCACTGGCGATGCAAATGCCGCGCCCGGCAGCAACGATCGTGTTGTGAAACACCTGCGCAAACTTCAGCGGCAGATCATGTTTGCGCAGCAAAATCGCGGCGTATTCCGGGTGCGGACAACCAGCAAAGACATTGTCGTGAATGCTGACACGCCCCGAGGCATGCAGAAGAGACTCCCGCGGGTTGTGATAAAAGAAGTTCCCGTAGATCTCGTAGAGATCAGATGAACCGGGACCACTGTCCGGAAAGCCTCCCACCAAAAGATTCGGCCGATCCCCATCCGGGCTCGGCTCGTCGTTCTTGATGAACACATTGTGTCGAATGATCGTGCTCCCAGGAGCGGTCGGCAGGCCCGGCAGATCAGGCCGGGATTTCTGGAACTTGATCTCCATGCAGTATCCAATGGGGTCATGAACCAGATTGTGCTCAATGACACCATGAACAAAAGGCTCGGCTCCGTTGGAGTTCCCAAGATACAAACCCGTGCCGCAGCGCCGGATGATGTTCCGGCGAATCCTCCAGTTCCAGGTGGGAGTTTTCGTTGAAATGCCAACCGCCTGCTGACTGGTGTTGAAGTCACTGATAACGCAGTCTTCGATCAGGATGTCATGAACCAGATTGGCGACTCCACCCTTCGCACTGACGCCAAACTGACCCAACACGCCGGACCCTTGAAAGCTAAGCTTTTTCAAAGCCACATACTGGCACTGCCAAAGTTCCACACAATTGGCGGACGCCGACTGCCGAATCTCAGCCGTCCCACTCTCAGGCCCCCGGATCGTAATCCACGCCCCCGGTTGCCCCTTGCAGTCACTCAGCGGCAGCCCCCGCTCATAAACGCCCGCCTCCAATATCAAAGTATCCCCAGGAACCAGTTCCAACAACGCCTTCCGATAGCTGGTCGTCGTGGCGCGCTTCTCCGCCGCCTCCGTCAGAAGAGTCGAGAGCAAAAAGAGACAAAAAATAATGGCACCTCGCATGCCCCAAAGAAAAGCGGTTCCTTGTCACCACCGAAAGCAAAAACTCAGGGGACTTAACTCAATCAACAATCTTCACCAAAACGCCAAGGTGGCCTTGAAAAAAGTCAGAGTCGACATTCATGAATGGCTCAGGCTAACTGTAAGTTTCCCCTGCCCACTCCGTTTCCTCGCTACCGCTTTCCATTCCCCATGAACACTCGCGCCCTCCTTCTCCTCGGACTCCTTCTCCCCACCCTCTCCTCCGCCGAATCCACCTGGAACCGCTTCCGTGGCCCCAACGGCACCGGCAACGCCGAAACCTCCAGCCTCCCCGCCACCGTGGACGCCGCCTCCACCCTCTGGAAAGCCCCCCTCGGCAAAGGCTGGTCCTCCCCCGTCCTCTGGGAAAACCTCGTCGTCGTCACCGCTGAAACCGCCGCCACCAAACGCGCCGTCATCGCTCTCTCCGCCACCGACGGCAAAGAACTCTGGCGCTACGAAGTCGAATTCGTCCCGCACAAAATCCACAACTTCAACAGCCTCGCCAGCAGCTCCGCCTTCATTGATGCCCAGCGCATCTACATCAACTGGAGCACCGGCACCACCATCCAAGCCCTCGCGCTCGACCACTCCGGCAAACTCCTCTGGGAAAACAAACACGTCGCCGACTACATCCACGAACACGGCACTGGCATTTCCCCTATCGTCGAAGACGGCATCATGATCGTCCGCAGCGAGTTCGATTGGCAGCGCGACGGCAAAGTTTATACCGAAGACCCCGAAGAACAAAAGTGGAAAACCTGCATCGTCGGCCTCGACGCCGCCACCGGCAAGCAAGCCTGGAAACTGGACCTCCCCAACTGCCTCAACACCTTCTCCACCCCCGTCGTCCACACCCTCAAAAACGGCCAAAAAGAAGTCATCTGCGCCAACACCGGCAGCGGTGTCATGGGCATCGACCTCAAATCCGGTAAGATCAACTGGCAGCACAACCCAGGCTACTCCCAGCGCAGCCTCGGCTCCGGCGTCCTCAGTGACGAGTTCTACTTCTGCACCTTCGGCACTGGCGGCGGCGTCAAAGAAGTCGCCGCCCTCGACCTCAAATCCGGCAAACCCAAGGCCGTCGATTTCGATATCCCCAAAGGCCTCCCCTACGTCCCCTCCCCGATCGTCATCGGCGAGCACATGTACCTCCTCGGGGACGGCGGCATCCTTCGCTGCGTCGAATTCAAAACCGGCAAAGTCATCTACGAAGAGCGTGTCGAAGGCGTCCAAGGCAGCTCCAAATTCTTCAGCAGCCCCGTCGCTGCCGACGGCAAAATCTTCTGCGGCAGCCAGCAGGGCGATCTCATCGTCATCAAAGCCGGACCCAAATTCGAACGCCTCGCCGCCTCCAAGCTCGACTCCCCCATCAACGCCACCCCCGCCATCGCCAACGGCCGCCTCTTCGTCCGCACCGCCGAAAGCCTCTGGTGCATCGGCAGCAAAGCCCCCCCCGTTCCCTAGCAAATGCTTCTCAACCTTGCACTGGCACCACGAGTCCTTCCGCCTCTGCTAGCTTCCTTTGATTCCCATCGAAGGTCAAAAACTCCGCCGCGCCGAGATGTAGGGCAGAAGCCACATGCAGAATATCAAAACTGCGATGTCCTCCTTTGACGGTGTGCCTAAAGGCGAGCCTCTCAGCGATTTGGTGGACGTCAGCCCAATCCACTTGCCCCTGCCGAAACACTCCGGCGGAGATGTTGGCTTGCAGGGTGGACAATGCCGTTTGAGCTACTTTCATCGGATAACCCTGATTGGCGTCCTTGGAGTTTCGAAAAACTTGAAACTGCACCGATTGACGAAACTCATAAAACAAAAGTGAGGTGCTAATCAATGCGGTTGGCTGCCTTTGCATGAAGGCCAGTGCCTTCGCAGAGGTGCTCTGTGCGATATAGAGTGCGCAAAGGAAAGAGGTATCCGGGTAAGTCATGCTAACCCTCCTCTCCCTCCAGTTCAGCGGCTCTCATCTCTCGCACTTCCTGATCGGTAAACACCTTATCTCCCCAGATTTTCTTGAGCTGGGCGGCAAAATCGATTTTCGGCATTGCAGGTTCGCCCAAACCTCCGGCCGGAGTCAGCGTGGCAAAAAGTTTCCCTCGCTTCTTGATGGCAACACTCTCGCCATCTGAAATCCAAGCGGCTATCTTTTGGAAGTCATTTCTCAAATCCGCTACGTTTGCTGTTTTCATGGTATCTTTAGATACCACATTTTAAAAACCCATCAAGCCAAAGAGTGGATTGGTTGGCCTCAGTGCACAACTCACTGACCCAGGTATGATGGCTGTGATCGGGTGTGCGACCGATCACAAATGTGCCATCAGTTCCCACACCCGCTTTCGACGCGCCTGCTCCCCATTCATGAAGGGATTTGCCTTCCGGTTCCTTGCCTACCCACATTAATCGCGACCAATCAGTCTCTTTTACGATATTCCGGATCGCGGGCGAATTCAGTTGCCTCCTAGGGTCAATGGACTGCCAGACAAACATTCCTTACCCGTCCCTTCCGTACATTGTCACAAGTGCAGCACAACCGAAAATTCAGGTTGGACCCGCCAAAGCAAAAAGAACCTTCCGATGCCCAAATTTTGCATCAGAAAGCCTATTCAGGAACCGGCAACGCCTATCCACGGAGCTTCACAACCTGCATCATAAAAGAAGCCTATCGCTTCAATCGGTCAGCTTCCCCCGCCGCCAAGTCCCAGATTTCTCGCCATACCTTTTTGTCAATTTTCCCATAGAAAAATTGACTCTCACCATCCTGAAAAACCAACGAATCACTCGCGATGATATACAATGTCTTGAACCCTTTTTCAGGATCCTGGATTGAGATACTCATGGCACTCAACATCGGAACCAACTCCTTCATTTCCGACCATGGACCCGAAGCCTTACATATCTGGTCTTTAATCGCCTGAGAAAAAATGTCGTCACGAGAATTCACTTTCAAATCCCCCACTCCACGAGCGTCTATTCTTACCATCAAAGATGTTCCTCCAAAAAGGTCTTCGATAAACACCGAATACCGCCGCTGAATGCTGATGTCTTGTGAGCAGCCTGAAACAAGCCCAGATACCAATACAGCAACGAGATATCACTTTAGGGTTTCCACACTCGACGAATTGCATTCGATTGCCTGTATCGCAAATAAGAAGGCGGCTTGTAAATTGGCCATGTTGGCATCAAACCCAAGGGACGTCTAAAACTTGGGATGCCCAAGCGGCAGCAAAAGGAGGGTGGATGGCAAGGCGCAGGTTGCTGCGGCCATTGGGGAACTGCGGCAAACCCTGAACCGCAGCCAATATTGCAGTAGGAGGCCCACGAATGTTAAGGAAACCCCGTCACTCCTCCACCGTCACCCAAAAGCTCGGCGTGAGTATGCGCCCGCCTAACTTCACCTCGGTGAACAACCGAACCCGTCCCACCTTCGGCGGGTAATACTTGAATGCCAGACTAGGTCCAGAGCGCAGGTCGTCACGCATCACATCACCTCCCTGCGGATGGAGTTCCAGAATCGTCTCACCCCCTTCGTAGAACCCCGCCACATGGGCGAACGCCATCCGGAACGGCTCCAACTGTGTCTCCGGTTGCCCTTCAGGATTCAGCACCTGAATCCTCATCATCCGAGTCTGCCCGGCTCTCACCTTTCCAATGCCGGGAAACGATAGCTGGAACCGATAGCCCTCCACCACCGCCAGCGTGGCATCCACTGGCTCACCTTTCTCCAAACTCTCTGTGCCCACTTTGCCCTCTAATTTTGCCTTCAGATACTCCTGCAAACCCGTCGTCACCGGCACCACACCCAACCACGCGGAATAGCCCCGGCCGCTCCTCGGCGTAAAATCCACCACAAACTCTCCCGGCTCCACCCCTGCTACCGGCAGCAAGTGCTGAAAGTCATCACCTCTCTCCTCCACCAGCATCAAATGCACGACCGATCCATGAGTGGGCACCAGATCCCCCGCACTCACCGGCGCTCCATCCATCTGACTCAACTTCAGTCTCAGTTTCACCGGCTTGGCCGCTTCCAACGCCGTCGCAGCGGACACCGACCACTTCAGAGTTGGCTGCCCCGGCTTCACATAAAGACCACTGTACGGAATCCGGCGCGCCGTCCGCAGCCTCGCACACTGATCACACTTTGTTCCAGCTGTGTGCGTTACTGAATCAGGATGTTCAACACAGGCATAAACCTCCCCCTTGACCACTGACTCCTCAAACAAACCCTCCAACCGCTGCAGCCCCTTCTTCATCTCACCATACACGTTCTCAGCCCCCACCAGATTGCCCGCCATGCTTTCTCTCGCCACCAAATTGATCCGCGTAAACGTATCCGCCGTCGTCTGATCCATCTCCGCCTGCTTCTCAAGTCCCACTCCCTGCTGAGCCAGCACCCGGATCGCAGGACTGCACAAAACAATCTGACTGGTCACCTCATCAAGCCGTTCTTCCTCCAGCAATCGCTCCACATTCGCTGTCGCCAAGCGCAACACATTCCACGCCTCCTCAATCGAGGTCGGATTCAATACCCTCGCCGGCACCAAAACATCGCCGCTCGCGCTGCCACACAAAAGTACCGCAAACACCCACAGCCATAGCCCGGCACGGCCAGAACGCTCCCCCGCGCTCGTTCCCGGCCCGTCTGGCAGTCTCGATGATACACAAAGGAATGAATTCACCCTGCCAGCTTACAGAATGCAAGGAGCCTTTGGCAACGTCCTTCTGCCTGAAAAAGGCGTGCCCTCTGGTCCATTCTGTCGTATCTTAAAAGCGGTAGATCGATCCCCTCCAATGCCTTATACCCAATCATGGCTTCAACGATGCAAAAGCTCGATGATTTTCGGGCTGGTTGGCTTCGTTGCCGTCACGCTCAATGCTGCCTCACTTAGGCTCGATATCACCCCCGTCATCAAGGGACAGCCGCTGAAACTCGATTCTCTTTCCGGTCAAAATGCCGCCGGTGAAACTTGGTCCGTCACCCGACTCAGCTATTTCATCAGCGGCATCTCCCTTCAACGCTCCGACGCCACCTGGCTCGACCTCCCAAACGCCCTCGCTTGGTTAAACCCGCTCGCCAAACAGGATGGCTTGACGATCAATGATGTCCCCTCTGGCGACTATCAGGCTCTGAAGTTCCATGTCGGATTGGACCCGACCCAAAATGCCAGCAACCCGGCTTCCCACCCGCCCGATCACCCACTGAACCCAAACCTCAATGGCCTTCACTGGAGCTGGCTCGGCGGTTACATTTTCCTGGCACTCGAAGGCCGTTTCCATACCACAACCGACCCATCGCTCCAAGGCTACGCCTACCACCTCGCACGCGACCCATTCCGGACAGCCATCACGCTTCCCTGCAAACTCTCCATTCAGGATCGTGCCTCGCTCGCCATCCAATTCAACATCGACACCTTGATCAATGGCGACAAGCCCGTCACCTTCGCCAAAGACGGCACCAGCACCCACTCCAAGGAGGGAGATCCTCTCGCTTCCGCCCTCCAGGCCAATCTTTCCCGTGCCTTCTCACTCGCTGGCGACCTCCCTTCGATTGCCCAGCCTTCACCAAAGGACGACCTCACTAAAAAACTCGACCTGCCCGCCCACTATTCGGCCTACAAATTCGAACTCCCCGCCAACTTTCCGATTCCGCCATTCCCCAAAGACAATCCTCTTCTCATAGAGCGGGTCTCCCTCGGCAAAAAGCTGTTCCACGAAACCGCCCTCTCAAAAAACGGCCGTCTTTCCTGCGCCTCCTGCCACCTGCCGGAAGCGGCTCTTGGCGATCCCCGTCAATTTAGCGCTGGCGTCGAAAACCGTCTTGGCAACCGCAACGCGATGCCTCTTTTCAACCTCGCCTGGAAATCCGCCTTCTTCTGGGATGGCCGCTCGCCTTCTCTCCGCGATCAAGTCCTTCAACCCATTCAGGATCACCGGGAAATGGATGAATCCTTGGACAATGTCGTCCTCAAGCTAAAACGCCTGCCAGCTTACCAGGAGGCCTTCAAGAACGCCTTCGGTAGCGGCGAAATCACCGCCCAAAACCTCGCCCTCGCCCTCGAAAACTTTCTTCTCACCCTCACTTCCTACAATTCGAAATTCGACCGCGCCTATCGCGGCGAAGTCGAACTCACCGACCTCGAAAAACTCGGCTTCCAACTCTTCATGACCGAACGCGAACCCCGCCTCGGCAGCCTCGGTGGTGACTGCTTCCACTGCCACGGCGGCCCACTGTTCACCGACCACCAGTTCCGCAACAATGGTCTACCCATCGAAGACACCGACCTCGGCCGCTTCCTCGCTACGAAAGCCTCCCTCGACCGGGGCGCCTTCTCCACTCCCAGCCTTCGCAACATCGCTCTCACCGCCCCTTACATGCACGATGGCCGCTTTGCCACTCTCGAACAGGTTCTCGACCACTATAGCGAAGGCCTACAATATACCGCCACTCTCGACCCAAACCTCGCCAAGCATCCCGGTGGCGGACTTCAACTCTCGCCTGAAGACAAACAGGCCCTCATCGCTTTCCTCAAAACGCTCACCGACACGGACTTCGTCTCCAAAGCTGAAGCAGATGAACGCTAGCTGCAATCGCCGTGCTCAATGAAGCGCGGCACAATCTACAAACCAAAGTCGGGAAATCAGGCCGGCTTCATGAACCCCATGTTGGATCCATACTCCGTTCCATTGAATCGGCTCAAATTGGGAAACACCGCTGCTAGATTGCTGTCGGTAACTCCAAACCACCTGGCAAGTGTCGCCGCATGCTGGTCCACTGCCGTCGTCGGCAGCCAGCGTCCTGAACCCGTGTCCTGCGGCCCACCCAGAGCATGAACCGGCAGATGCCCGTAAGTCTGACCTCCGTTCACGGCGCCACCCATCACCATATGATGCGCTCCCCAGCCGTGATCACTCCCCTGGGAGTTCGTCACCAGCGTGCGCGCAAAATCACTCGCAGTGAACGTCGTCACACTATCGGAAACCCCCAACTGCTCCATCGCACGTTGGAAGGCGAACATGGCCTCACTCACGTCATTCAAAAGATTGGCATGCGTTCCCGT
>CANETF010000123.1 GCA_947440575.1 Verrucomicrobiaceae bacterium | reverse complement strand
TTCACCGTCGCCGACAAAGGCCAACCCCTCACGACTCTCTTCGGCTAAATGGGGACGCGGACACTCCTGTCCGCTGCCCCCTACTTGCTTCCACTCCATCCGCCCCCAAGCGCCCGCAGCATCTGCACACTCGCGCCCAACCGCTCCCCATCAATTCGAGCCAACAAAATCTTTGTCGTTAACACCGTCCGGTCCGCATCCACCACCTCAAAGTAACTCGCCAGACCCTTGTCATAACGCATCTGCGCCAGCTTCCTCGTCTCCACCGCCGCATCCAACGCCGCACTCACCGCCCGCCGCTGCCTCTCCAACGCCTGCGCATCCAGCATCGCATCTTCCACCTCTCCCAACGCGGTGATCCACAGTTGCCGATAAGTCGCCAGACTCTCATCAAATCGCGACCTTGCCGCCGCCAGATTCCCCTTCAATCGCCCCCCTTGAAAAATCGGGACCGTCACCGATGGCCCCAAACTCAGCGCGCGATTCCGCCAATTGATGAAATCCGTCGCCCCAATGCTCTCCACACCCGCACTCCCCGTCAAAGAAAACGCCGGATAAAAATCCGCCATCGCCGCCCCCACATCCGCGTTCGCCGCTCGCAAAGTCTCCTCAGCCGCCCTCAAATCCGGACGCCGCTGCATCAATGAACTCGGCATCCCCGCCGGCACCTTCGGCGGCGACACCAGTTTCTCCCCGCGCTTCGCCAGCGAAAAATCCGACGGCACATCCCCGCAAAGCACCGCCAGCGCATGCTCAAAGGCTCCCCTTTGCCTCTTCACCAACTCCAGATCATTGCGCGCCAACTCCACCTCGGTTCGCGCCCGCGCCACATCAATCTCCGTGCTCAATCCACCCTCCAGTCGCGATTGCTGAAGCGTCTTCGACTCCTCTCTCGAAGCCACCGTCTGAACCAAAACCGTCTCCTCACGATCCAACGCCGCCGCTCTGAAGTAAATTCTCACTACCTCCGCCGCCACCAGCAACCGCTGGGCAGACAACTGATTCACCTCCGCCTCCGCCCGCGCTTTCGCCCCCTCCTCTTTGCGCTTCACCCGCCCCCACAAATCCGCTTCATAACTCAGATTCAATCCCAGGTTGTACCGATCCCGGGACAATTCAGGAAGCGGCACCCCAGGCGGAAGATTGCCCGCAAAGTTGCTCTCCGAAAGCCGCTCCGCCACCGCCCCTCCTTGCCCGCTCAACTGTGGCAATCGGTCCGCCCGCGCCACCCCGGCCAACGCCCGCGCCGTCTCCACCCGCGCCTGGGCCGCTTTGATGTCCTGATTCTCCGACAACGCCTTCGCCACCAGCGCATTCAAATCCGCATCCCGATACAACTTCCACCACTCATCCGGCACCGCCGCATCGGAAACCTTGTCCGCTCGCTTCCATCGACTCGCCTTCACCACCTCCGGCTTCACAAAATCAGGGCCCACCGTGCACCCGCTCACCATCCACACCACGCCCATCATCACCGCCCCACGCCCGCTAGTTTTTAGTCGATTCATCATACAATTAAAGATTCCGTCGTTAACCTTACGGACGCCCCGCCACTTGTGACTCGGTCGCCTCCACAAACACATCCATCTGCTGCCCGATGAACAATCGCTCCGGCATCGTTCCCACCACCCGATAAATCACCTGCAACACCCGCGTGTCCACACGCTCCGTCGCATCCCCCGTCAACGATTTCTTCGGCACCACCAGCGGTTCAAATCGCACAAACTCCAGCTCCACCTTGAGCTCAGGATTCCCCCGCACATGTGCCCGTGCTTTCGCTCCCGCATTCACCCTCCACGCCTCATGCTCATCCACATCCGCCCTCACATGCAGTTCCTTCGTCTGCCCCAACGTCATCCATGGCGCCGATCCTGCCGCCGCCGCCGCAGACACAAACTCCCCCGCCCGCACCTTCACCTGCAAAACCGTTCCATCCATCGGAGCCATCACCACACTCCGCTCAATCTCCGTCTCCGTCTGCTGCAACCGCGCCTTCGCCGACAAACAAGCCGCCTCGGCCGATCCCACCTGCGCTTTCACCATCGCCAAGCTGGTCTCCCGCTGCGTCCGTTCCTCCT
Source organism: Verrucomicrobiaceae bacterium (assembly GCA_947440575.1). Taxonomy (GTDB): domain Bacteria; phylum Verrucomicrobiota; class Verrucomicrobiia; order Verrucomicrobiales; family Verrucomicrobiaceae; genus JAGRPD01. The sequence continues at coordinate 10,804 of CANETF010000123.1, read as the reverse complement.
CAGAAATGGCCCGACTGTCCTTCAATTTTTCAGCAAACTCCCAGTTCCGTCTCGCCTGCGTCTCCTCCGCCTTCGCCACCGCCAGCTTCGCTTCCGCCTCAACCACCAGCGCGCGCCCCACCTCCAGTTCCGCCTCCAAATCCCGAGTGTCCAGCTTGATCAACGCCTGCCCTGCATTCACCTCTTCCCCCAGTTTCACCAGCACCTTCTCCACCACCCCATTTCGATGACTCCCCAGCGCAATCGCTTCGCTGCTCGGCTCCACCAACCCAATCGCCGCGATCGTCCGCTCAAACGACGTCCTTGGTGGCATCACCGGCGGTTCAGTCACTTCACGCCTCGGCTGACTGCTCACCACAGAACTCACGGCCCACGCTAGGGAGCCAACAGCAATAATGGGTAGGATTGGGATTCTCATAAGGTTTCGTTTCGTTGATTCAGTGTTTGATGGATTCAATGTGAGTCACCACACCATCGTCCATGTGGGCAATCGTGTGAGCATGATGAAAAACTCGGTTGTCGTGCGTCACCACGATCACCGCTCGGTCCGGCGCCACCGCCGCCGTCGCCAGCAACTGCATCACCGACTCCCCCGTCTTGTGATCCAGGGCCGCTGTCGGCTCGTCGCAGATGATCAATCGCGGCTCATGCACCAGCGCCCGCGCCAAGGCCACCCGCTGCTGTTGCCCTCCCGAAAGCACCTTTGGCATCACGCCCGCCTTGTCCCCCATCCCCAGTCGATCCAAAAGCTCCGTTGCCCGCTTCACCGCCACCCCGCGCCTCACCCCATCCGCTATCAATGGCACCGCCGCATTCTCAGCCGCCGTCAAAGAAGTCAGCAAATTGTACTGCTGAAACACAAACCCTAGATTGCGACGCCGAAACAACACCCTCGCTGTCCCATGCAGTTCCCCGTGCTGATGCCCCAGCACATCCAGCTTGCCCTCACTCGGATCAAGCAAGCCCGCGATCACCGAAATCAACGTCGTCTTCCCGCATCCGCTCGGCCCCACAAGAAAAGTCATCTCCCCCAGGGTCGCACCAAAGTCGACGCCCCGCAGCACCTCCACACGCGCGTCCCCTTCCCCAAAATGCTTCTTCACTCCGCGACACGCCACCGCATCCCATCGAGCGTTGGCATGCGCTGTCTTTTGAATCTCTGGAGCTGTTGTCATATCGATGTTCAGCGAAACACGGCCGCCGGTTCAAGTTGTTGAATCGTTCGAAAACTCACCATCACCGCCACCCCCGTCACCGCCGCCAGCGCCACACAGGTCGCCACCGCCACCCAACCAGGCAAAAACACTCCCCGCAAAAACGGCAACTCACGCGCCAGCTCCGACGTCCCCGCCGCCAACGCCGTTCCAAAACAGCAACCCAAAAACACCACCGTAGCCGCCTGCGCCGCCAACATCCCCGCAAACTGCCGCGCCGTCACTCCCACCACCTTGAGCACCGCCAAATGCCGCGAGTTCTCCTTCACGAACATCATGAACGTCTGCCCGGTGATCACCGTCCCCACCACCAACCCAATCACAATCGTCAGTCCAAACAACAAGGGGATCCCCTGCGCCGCATAGTAATCGCGACTCGACTTCATGAATCCCTCCGCAGTCAGCGCCTTCAATCCAAACCGCTCTCTCAGGGACCGCTCCACCGCCGCCACGTCCGCCCCCGGTTTGTAGGCCCCCACAATGAACGTCGTGTCCCGCTCTTCCGCCTGCCTCAACATCAACGTCGTCGTCCTCGCCATGTGCAAAATCGGAAACCCCGTGAACGGTGCCGAGGCGTCACTCAACGCTACCACCCTCAGCGACTCCGACCCAATCCTCACCCGCTTCCCAATCACATCCTTCTCTCCCGGAAACAATAGATTCGCCCCGCCCGGATCAATCATCACCGTCCCACGCTCCCGCACCGCCTCCGCCTTTCCCTTCAGGATCCGTGGCGGCAGGCCGACCAGTGACGCGTCATCCACTCCCATCATGGTCACCACACTCAGCTTCCCGAATTCGGTGCGCGCATAACCATCAATCTTTGTCAGTGGCACCGCCCACGATACCCCCTCCGTTCCCCTCACCTGATACAGCGCGCTCGCTGGCACCGGCTTCACTTGGTCAAAGCACTCCGTATCCGGTTCCATTACCCAAAACTCCGCCTCACTCACATCCCGAATCTGCGACCCCGTCATCGCAAACACGCTCATCATGATCGATGCCTGGTTCTGCATCAAAAAAATCGACAACGCCACCGCCAGAATCATCGCAAAGTACTTCGCCCGATCCGCCCTCAGCATCTGCAACGCTAACCCAATCATGACCGCACCCCCCTCTCACGCTTCGGTCTGCGCGACCCCACCGCATCCGCAATGAACGCCAATAATTTGCCCACCCCCTTGTCAAAATCATACGCCGGCACCAAAGCACGTCTCACCATCAACCCCTCAAACCCCGACATCACAAACGTCGCCACATCCTTCGCCTTCGTGTCCGGACGAATGTCCCCCGCCTTCTTCGCCTTCTCCACCAACCCGGCAATCAACCCTTCCACATACTGGTAATGCTCCGCAAACGGCGCCCGCACTGCCGGATTCCGAGCCGCCTCCGCCGTGATCTCAGTCCACATCGCCAGAAATCCCGACCGATCAAAATCTCCTGACGCCAACTCCGTCAAACTCTCCAGACACGCCATCAATCCCTCCTTCTCAGGCAAGCTCGCAAACCACACCGCCGTCCGCTGCCGGTCCAGAGCGATCAATCCCGCAATGATCTCTTCCTTGCTCGCAAAATACCGATACAACCCCCCAGGACTCATCCCCACCGCGTCACAGATTTGCCTCATCCCCGTCGCATGAAAACCCTTCTGCGCAAACAACTGCGCCGCTGTCATCACAATCCTGAGCCGCTTCATCTCCGAAGCCGATATCTCCCCCATCGCTTCAATGACTGGCGCCATCATCTCCTCCACCTCATTCGTCGCCAAAACCGTCCCGACACCCTTCTTGGAGGCACGGGCATTTCGTCGCGGAGTTGGAAGGGTAGTCTTCAAAGGCGGCTCTTTTTTCATGCGAACGAACGTTCGCTCTTTTTTGTTTTTGTCAAATACTGATCTCACGAAATCTCATCTGAAGACCGACGCCGGCTCCAAAACCAAAACCTTTCGCACACTCACCGTCGCCACGACTCCCACCACGACCGCCATCAAAATCCCCACCCCAACCGCCGCTTCCCACAACAGCACAATCCCCCGTGTCGCCGTCTGCGAACCCGTCAAATCAAAGAACAAGGCCGCCATCGCTGTGCCCAGCGCATAACCAATCGACCCTGCCACCAGCGCCTGCAGCAAAACCATCGTCACCAACCTTGGATTCGTCACTCCGATCGCTTTCAACGCCCCGAACTGCCTCATGTTCTCCACCGTGAACATGTAGAAAGTCTGCCCACTCACCGACAACCCCACAATCAACGCCACCGCGATCGTGATCCCGAAATTCACCGGAATCCCCGTGTTCTTCAAATAATACACCACACAGTCCCACATAAACTCCCGGGTCGTCCTCGCCTTCAATCCCGTCTCTTCTTCAATCCGTCTCGCCAACACCTCCGCCCCCACGCCTGGCTTGGCCCTCACCAAAACATAGCTCAGTTGATTCCGCTCCTTCCCCTGAAAATTCACCGCCTCACTGTATCGCGCGTGAATCACCGGAAAACTCACGAACGGCGCTTCCGCATCTGAGATCCCCACGATCGTCGCCACATGATCATTCATCTCCAATCGCCGCCCCAACTCCAAAGGCTCCCCTGGATACAGCAACTCATAACCTGCCTTGTCGATCAAGATGCTGTTCGCCAGCTTCAGATCCTCTTTCCTCCCCATCAACATCTTCACCGGCAACCCGATCATCGAACTGTCATCCAGTCCCATCGTAAAAGTCGACGCAAACTTCCCCCCTTCGGTCTTCGCCGTCGGATTCCCCTTGAACAGCCTCACCGCATACTCCACCCCACCCACTCCCCTTACCCGATTCAAGTCCGTATCCTTGAGCGCCTTGGTCTGCTCAAAATACTCGGTATACGGATCCATCACCCACACATCCGCGTCCGTCACATCCAAGATCTGACTCCCCGTCCGCTTCATGATCCCACTGAAAATGCTGACTTGGTTCTCCAACAAAAAGGTCGAAAACGCGAACGCAAAGATCAGCCCGAAATACTTCGCCCGATCTGCCATCAACATTTGAAGTGCAACGTAGTTCATGAATAAAGGTCGTTTATTGACTGAAGGTCAAAATCGTTCCAAAAAAGTTAGCCTCCCATCGCGTGATGCCAATTGACCGCATTCGGAAACAACTCTTTCACAATCCGTCTGTCCGTCTCCGCATAATCAAACTCATTCAAAAACGGCCGCCACTTCAGCCCGTCACACACCATGTCCTGATTCACCCTCACCGGCATCATCTCATTCGTAATCCCGGCCTGCACCCGCAAATGCGGCTCCTGCACCATCAAATGACTCCCCACCGTCACCGATACCAAAGCAAAGGTCGCCTGCTCTGCGCTGTAGGGCTCCCTCGGCAGATCCCCCACCGCCATCGCCTCCACAATGATGTGATTCACCGCCCGCCAGCACCTCGCCCCCTGAAACGCATGCGCCTGCCTCCTCGCCTCGCTCGCCTTTTCCCAGAAAGAGGCCGACTTCAGCATCATCTCAATGTGAAAATACTCCGGGCAGTTCGCCGCAAACTCACAACACGCAAACCCAATCGCCCGACACCGCTCCCGCGTCCGCCCCTGAAAACGCGACGCCCGTTCAAACAAATCCGCCCGCTGCTTCAAAGCATCCGTCGCCACCTCCAACACCAAATCCTCCTTCGAGGTGAAATGCTGGTAAAGCGTCCCCTTCGAGTACTGCACCGCCCCCGCCAACTCCTCCATGTTCCAAGCCTGAAACCCCTTCTCCAACAGCAACCTTCGCGCATGCGTGATGATCAACTCTTCCCGCGCCAGGAACTCACGTTCCTTGCGTTGAATCGACGGGCTCACAGCTGACATCCCCAAACCCTCCCCTATTTTGACCGTCAGTCAAATATTTCTTCGAGTTCCTGCTCCCTGAGAACTCCTTTCACTCCTCCCCTTGCCACTTGCACCCCCCGCATCCCCGCTGCATCTCTTCCCCTCTTTCCTCACCCCAAAAGCCCTCTCCTTCTCTCATGTCCCTCCCCTCCTCCCCTCGTGTCGTCCAAATCGGTCTCGCCGGTCTCGGCAACGTCGGAGCGGGCGTCTACAAAAACCTCGACCGCAACCGCGCCCTCATCACCCAGCGCACCGGGGCGGATATCCAAGTCAAAAAAATCGCCGTCCGCGACATCTCCCGTCCCCGCGACATCGACGTCCCCGCCGAACGCCTCACCACCGACTGGCGCGACCTCATCGCCGATCCCGACATCCAAGTCATCGTCGAACTCATCGGTGGCACCACCCAGGCCCACGAACTCGTCTGCGCCGCCCTCCGCGCCAAAAAAATCGTCGTCACCGGTAACAAAGCCCTCCTCGCTGAACGCGGCCAGGAACTCTTTGCCCTCGCTGAGGAATGCGGCGTCCCCATCTACTTCGAAGCCGCTGTCGCCGGTGGCATCCCCATCATCCAGGTCCTTCAGGAGGGCCTCGTCAGCAACCACATCGTCTCCATCCACGGCATCATCAACGGCACCTGCAACTACATCCTCACCCGCATGTCCCAGGCCGGCCTCAGCTACCAGGATGCCCTCCAGGAAGCCCAGGACAAAGGCTTCGCCGAAGCCGACCCCACTCTCGACATCTCCGGCTGGGACGCCGCCCACAAGGCCATCATCCTCGCCTCCCTTTCCTACGGCTTCTGGATTCCCCAAAACCTTGTCCACGTCGAAGGCGTCCAAAAAGTCACCCTCACCGACTTCGCCTTCGCCAAACGCCTCGGCTACACCATCAAACTCCTCTCCGTCATCCGCGCCGATGCCGACGGCCAGGTCGAAGTCCGCACCCAACCCACCCTCGTTCCCCTCTCCCACGTACTCGCCTCCGTTTCCGGCTCCTTCAATGCCGTCCTCGTCAATGGCGACACCGTCGGCGAAACACTCTTCTACGGTCGCGGTGCTGGCCAGGACCCCACCAGCAGTTCCGTCATCAGCGACCTCTGTGAAGCCGCTGCCGTCCTCATCTACGGCCCCCGCCACAGCGGCTTCGTCCCCCACGGCCTATACGGGAAGTCGAAGCCCATCGAGGATACCGTCTCCCGCTACTACCTCCGCCTCACCGTCGACGACCGGCCCGGCGTCGTCGCCCAAGTCGCCCAAGTCCTCGGCGCCCGCACCATCGGCATTTCCTCCATGATCCAGCCCGAAGACGATCTCGAAGCTCCCAGTGCCACCACCTCCCTCGTCCTCATGCTCCACGACGCCCCACTCGGCGCCGTCCTCCAAGCCATCCAGGAAATCGCCGCCCTCCCCTGCATCAAAGAGCCCCCCGCCTGGATGCGCGTCGAGACCCTCCTCTCCTAGCCGCACGCCCCTCAACACGATCCACCACGATTCCCACCGTCCACCACGTGGTGCGACCGGCTCGGTCGCACCCAGCCTCAGCCACTCCTCCACGTGGTGCGACCGGCTCGGTCGCACCCAGCCTCAGCCACTCCATTTCCCCGTATAAATTCCCCCCACCCACTCGTAGTTTTATAAACCACCCCTTCAGCATGCGTTTCCTCGCCCTCATCTTCCTCCTCGCGGCCAACACCCTCCTCGCCGCCCCGCCGCCTGTGTCGTTCAATCGCGACATCCGCCCCATCATGTCGGACACCTGCTTCCACTGCCACGGTTTCGACCCCAAAACCCGCGAAGCCAGCCTCCGCCTCGACATCCGCGAAGAAGCCATCAAAAAGACCGAAGAAGGCACCCTCCCCATCGTCCCCGGCGACCCTGACAAAAGCGAGATCATCACCCGCATCTTCGACGACGAAGACCCCATGCCTCCAGAAAAGGCCCACAAACCCTTCACCACCGCTCAAAAAGAACTCTTCCGCCGCTGGGTCGCTGAAGGCGCTGCCTACGAACCCCACTGGGCCTACACACCCCTCACCAAACCCACCCCTCCCAAAACCGCCGAACACCCCATCGACGCCTTCATCCAAACCAAGCTCAAAGAAAAAAAACTCTCCCCCTCCCCCAAAGCCCCCGATCACACCCTCCTCCGCCGCCTCTCCCTCGACCTCACCGGCCTCCCCCCATCCCCTTCCAAAATCTCAGATCTCAAATCTCAAATCAACGACCTCCTCGCCTCCCCCCACTTCGGCGAACGCATGGCCGTCTGGTGGCTCGACATCGCCCGCTTCGCCGACACCGTCGGCTTCCACGGCGACCAAAATCAACGCATCTTCCCCTACCGCGACTACGTCATCAACGCCTTCAATCAAAACAAACCCTTCGACCAGTTCACCCGCGAACAACTCGCCGGCGACCTCCTCCCAAACCCCACCACCGAGCAACTCACCGCCACTGGCTACAACCGCCTCAACATGATGACCCGCGAAGGCGGCGCTCAATCCAAGGAATACCTTGCCAAATACGGCGCCGAACGCGTCCGCTCCGTCGCCGCCGCTTTCTTTGGCAGCACCTTCGGCTGCGCCGAGTGCCACGACCATAAATTTGACCCCATCAAGACCCGCGACTTTTACGAACTCCAGTCCTTCTTCGCCGACGTCAAACAATGGGGCGTTTATTCCAACTACAGCATTGGCAAAGCGCCTGAACTCGAAGGCTTCAACAACGAATACCCCTTCCCTCCCGAACTCGAAGTCGAAAATCCCGTCCTCAAAAAATACTACCTCCAGTCCCAAAAGGCCCTCTCCGATCACCTCGACGCCACCCAGCAAAAACTGACCTCAGACCCCAATGCCATCGCCGCCCACACCGCCTGGAAGACACACCTCACCCCCTTCCTCACCGCGAACCCCTCCGGCTTTACCACTCCCCCCATCACCTCCTCCGAACTCCGCAAAGACGGCAAACCTCTCGTCGCACCCAAAGTCCCCGCCAATCAAAAACCCAAGCCCCAGCGCAAAGCCACGATCACCGCCACCGGCGCCATCCATCCCGACAAACCCCTTGGCAAAGGCGAGTCTCTCGTCGTGCTTTTGCCCCCCGCCACGCTCCCCTCTCTTGCCGCCATCAAACTCGAACTCGACCCTTCCGGCCTCGATCCCGCCTCCCTCGCGTCCAAACTCGGCAAATCCCTCTCGCTCTCCGCCAGTTACATCGATTCCAAAGGCAAAGTCCGCTCGCTCCCCATCCGCATCGCGGACGCCACAGCCAAACGCCCCTCCTATCGCTCCGGCGCCGAAATCATCGGCATCCAGTCCGAATGGCGACTCCCCAAATCCCTCCCTGAAAACGCTCCCCTCGCCTCCGTCTGGCTCCTCGCCACCCCCCTTTCACTGACCCCCAAAGACCAAATCCAACTCACCTTCTCCGGCGATAGCACCCTCCCCGTCCGCATCTCGCTCAGCCCCTTCGGACAGCTCGATCCCCTCGCCTCCGCCCCTCCCTCCCTGTCTGATCCCACCCTCTTCCTCCTCAGCACCGCCCACGATCGCCCTGCCTTCGACACCGCCGTCAAACTCGCCGCGCAATCCCGCGATCTCAACCAAGGCCGCACCCACACCCTCGTCACCGAGTCCGTCCCAACCCCTCTCACCGTCCGTGTCCTCCCCCGAGGCAACTGGCAGGACGAAACCGGCCCCGTCGTCCTCCCAGCCACCCCTTCCTTCCTCCCCGCCCGCCTCGAAAGCTCCGAATCCAAACGCCTCACCCGCCTCGACCTCGCCAACTGGCTCACTTCCAAAGAAAACCCCATCACCGCCCGCACCGTCATGAACCGCCTCTGGGCGCTCTTCTTCGGCACCGCCCTCAGCGCCTCCGTCGATGACCTCGGCTCCCAGGGCGAACTCCCCTCCCACCCCGAACTCCTCGACTGGCTCGCCTCCGAATTCCGCGACTCCGGTTGGGACATGAAACACATGATCCGCCTCATCGTCACCTCCCACACCTATCAGCAATCCAGTCACTACCAAACCGCCGCACTCGCCATCGATCCCGCCAATCGCCTCCTCGCCTCGCAAAACCCCCGCCGCCTCGAAGCCGAGTTCGTCCGCGACAACGCCCTCGCCATCGCCGGCCTCCTCAACCTCGAAGACATCGGCGGCCCCTCCGTCAAACCCTACCAACCCGACAACTACTACGAAGCCCTCCAGTTCCCCAATCGCGACTACATCGCCGACACCGACTCCCGCCAATGGCGCCGCGGCGTCTACACCCACTGGCAGCGCACCTTCCTCCATCCCATGATGGCCAACTTCGACGCCCCCGCCCGCGACGAATGCGCCGCCGCCCGCACCAACTCCAACACCCCCCAGCAGGCCCTCACCCTCCTCAACGACCCCGCCTTCGTCGAGGCCGCCCGCGTCTTCGCCGCCCGCCTCCTCCAAACCCAGGCCCCCGACGCCGAACGCATCCGCCAAGCCTTCCACCTCGCCCTCAACCGCGACCCCAAACCCAAAGAACTCGACTCCCTCACCGCCTTCCTCAACACCCAGCGCACCACCTTCAAAGCCACCCCCGAAGACGCCGCCAAACTCACCCAAGTCGGCCTCGCCCCCAAAGCCCCCCTCGACCCCTCCGAATACGCCGCCTGGACCCAACTCGCCCGCGTCCTCCTCAACACCCAAGAAACCATCACCCGCTACTGATTGCAGAATCGTGAATGCGAATGCGCTTTCAGCAAATCAGACTAACTTCTGCCATGATTACCGCCGACATCAAAGCCCTACCACTCGCCGAGAAAATCCAGATCATGGAAACCCTCTGGGAAGAGTTCAGGAGCAACTACGACGAGTCTGAAATCTCACTGGAAATGAAAAACTTGCTCGATCAGCGACGCCAGCGAGTTCGCTCCGGCGAATCCCACTTGGTGGATTGGGAGACAGTGAAGAATAAAATCGGCAGGGGATGATACAGATTCGTCTATCCAACGAGGCACGACTCGATCTCGATGAAGGCTTTTGGTTTTATGAAACGCAAGAACCTGGATTGGGCGAATACTTCGCCAGCTGCCTGCGTGCCGACATTGAAGGACTCCGCTTCACAGCCGGCACTCACCGCCAGGTTTACGCTGACTACCATCGCCTTCTCAGTCGCGTGTTTCCACATGGCATCTTTTATACCTTTGAACAGAACTGCGCCGTGATCTGGGCAGTCATCGACCTTCGTCGTAACCCGGAATGGATTCGCAAAAAACTTAACCCCTGAAACTTCCCCCATCATGCGCCCCTTCGACCCCCTCAGCATCAACCGGCGATCCTTCCTCCAGCAATCCAGCTACGGCCTCGGCAGCATCGCCCTCGCCATGCTCCAGCAGCAGGCCTCCGCCGCCTCCACCCTCCCCAAACCCGACCACTGGAACGGCGCCCTCAAAGCCCCCCACCTCCCCGTCAAAGCCAAGCGCGTCATCTTCCTCTGCATGGCCGGCGGCCCCTCCCAGTTCGAGACCTTCGACTGGAAACCCAAACTCAAGGAACTCCACGAACAGCCCTTCCCCGAATCCTTCACCAAAGGCCAGCAACTCGCCCAACTCCAAGGCCAGGTCCTCAAAGCCCGCGGCTCCTTCACCAACTTCCAAAAACACGGCCAGTCCGGCATCGAAATCAGCGACCTCTTCCCTCACATCGCCAAGCAGGCCGACAAACTCTGCGTCATCCGCTCCATGCAAACGGAGCAGAT
>CANETF010000122.1 GCA_947440575.1 Verrucomicrobiaceae bacterium | reverse complement strand
GTAGGTGATGGGGCGGAGTGTGACCAAGCGTTGTTTGGAATCGATACCGTTGACGAGGAGGGTGATGTCGCGTTCGATGGGGCCGTTTAGGACGCTGCTGACGGGGGTGGTGGGCTGCACTTCATGGTCGTCGATTTTGAGGATGATTTCGCCGGGGTTGATGCGGGTGAGTTTGTGGCTGGCGGGGCCTTTGGAGATGACGTCGCGGACTTTCCAGCCGGGGCCGGGGTGGGTGGGTTCAAAGCGGAGGCCGAGGTGGGCGGTTTCTTCTTTCCAGGTGCCGGGTGCGGGTGAGGAGGAGGGGGTGGACAAGGAGAAGCCGAGGTGGGAGCCGTTGAGTTCGCCGAGCATGAGTTGGACGACTTCCTGAACGGTGCGCATGTCGGGCGCGGCGGCGGCCATCGGGGCGTATTTTTGACGGACGGCATTCCAGTCGCGATTGCCGAGGCGGTCGTCGTAGTAGTGGTCACGCATGACCTGCCAGCACTGATCGAAGACGGCGCGTTGTTTGGCGGCGCGGTCGACGGTGTGTTGGGCGCGGAAGGAGTGGATGTTGGAGCTGCCTTTGGCGGTGAGTGAGACGGGCTTGCCTTCGGTGAGGCCGACGAGCTGGTCGCCCTCTTTGAGCCAGGCGGGTTTGGTGATGGTGAAGGAGGCGAGGAGCTTGGGTTTGGTGTCGTCAGGAGGTTCGATGATGTAGGTGCCTTTTTTTCCTTCGATGGTGGCGCTGAAGGCGAGTTTTTTGGAGTCGGGGGACCAGACGAGGGCACCTTCGCTGGTATCCGGGATGCGGATGCGGTGGATGCGGTCGTGGATGGTATCGAGATCGAGTTGGAGGGGTGGCTTGGGTTTGGGAGTGGGGGCGGGTTTGGGTTTTTCGGTTGGGGGTTTGTTGGTGGAGGGTTTTGCGGGAGCGGGTTTGTCCGGGGTCGGTTTGGTGGTGGCTTTGGCGATTTTTTCTTTGGCTTTGAGGAGGGTGCGCTGGCGTTTGCTTTGCTCTCCGTCTTCGGCTTGGAGCCAGGCGTAGAAGATGTCGATCTCGCCATTTTCGCGCCGGCCAGTCCAGGCGATTTTTTTGCCATCGGGGGACCAGGTGGGGGAGTAGTCGTTGTCGGGATGGCGGGAGAGATTGAAGCGGGGTTTGGAGGCGTCGAGGGGTTGGAGCCAGATATCGCTGTTGAACCATTCGTCGCTGACGGCGTAGACGAGCCATTGGTTGTCGGGGGAGAAGTCGTAGCTGGGGGCGTCCCAGGATTCGAAGAGGCGTTTGGGGTTTTTGCCATCGCCGTCAGCGATCCAGAGGTCGCCGCGATCTTTGGTGAAGGCGAGTTTTTTGCCGTCGTGGCTGAAGAGGAGGCTGGATTCGGCGGCGGGGTCCTGGGTGATGCGGGTGAGGTTGAAGGTGACGTTTTCCCACCAGGGTTTGGCGGGGTTTTTTGGTGTGGCGTTCCAGAGGTCGGTCTGGCCGCCGGAGTCGCTGACGAACCAGAGGGATTTGGCATCGGGAGCGAAGGTGAGGTCGCGTTCTTCTTCGGCGGTGTGGGTGACGCGGCGGGGTTCTTTGAGTTCGGTGTCCATGACCCAGACGTCGCCACCGGCGAGGAAGGCCATTTGGAGGCCGTCCTGGGTGAAGGTGATGGCGGTGGCGGAGGTGAGGGTGGGTCGGTCGATGGGGGGAGGGGCGGTGTCGGTGCTGGCCTGGATTTGAATGAGGGTGGGTTCGGTGTTGCTGCCGGGGGTCCAGCGATAGAGGTCGAAGCGGTGGCGGAAGACGAGGGTTTTGCCGTTGCGAGAGAGGGTGGGGAAGACGACGGAGTCGCCTTTGAATGTGGTGATGGGGGTGTCTTTGCCGGAGGCGAGGTCGTGCTGCGAGAGGTTGAAGGTGCCGTCGCGTCCGGTGACGAAATAGAAGCCTGAGGCATCGGGTTTCCAAAGGGGCCAGCGGGATTCGGAGGGTGCGGCGATAAGTTGTTTGAACTGGAGGGTGGAGGCGTTGTATTCCCAGATTTGGCCGGCGCGGGAGCCTTGATAACCTTGGCGCCACCAGGACTCGCCTTCGCGGGTGAGGAGGAAGCGTTTGCCGTCCGGGGAGATGGAGGGTTCGGAGGCGTAGTCGTCGAAGAGGAGGGTTTCGGCTTTGGGGGTGGTAACGTCGAGGAGGGCGAGGCGAGCGGTGCGGGAACTGCGTTTCCAGAAGGAGTCGCGACTGATGCTGACGAGGAGGTTCTGGCCGTCGGGCATCCAATCGCAGAGGTCGTAGCCTTCGGAGTGGTGGGTGAGTTGGCGGGTGGCGCCGCCGGTGGCGGGCATGAGGTGGATTTGTTGGGAGCCGTCGCGGGTGCTGATGAAGGCGATTTGGGAGCCGTCGGGGGAGAAGGCGGGCTGGAGTTCATCGGCGGGATGGTGGGTGAGGTGGGAGGCGGTGCCGCCGGTGACCGGGACGCTCCAGAGATCACCGCGCCAGGAGAAGGCGAGGGTTTGGCCATCGGGGGAGAGGGCGGGGTCGAGCGCCATTTGGACGGACTCGGCGAAGGCTGGAGAGGAGAGGCAGGCGATGGCGAGGAGGGGGAGGGTCCGGGAGAACATAACGGGAGTTTTGAGTGATGACGGAGGAAGGCCTTCGATCTGTCAAGATAACGGTGAAGGGGTGGGAATGAAATTGGTGAATAACTCGAGAGGATCGAGCGTCTGTTGGGCCATGAAGACAGCGATTTTGAACTCGTTTTTGACTTTGGCGTGGTTTGCTTTGATGCCGATGCCAGCGGCTGAGCCGGTGCAGGTGGCGACGCTGCCGAAGAGCGGTGAGACGGCGAGGGATGCGGCGGGAAGGCTGGTGAGGCAGTCGACGGTGACGGGGAGTCAGGTGGTGACGCGGGATGCGAGCGGGCGGTTGCTGGTGAGTTCGACGACGCGAGGCGGGGCGACGGTGCATCGGGATGCGAGCGGGCGATTGGTGGGGCAGACGACGGTTTCTGGAAATGGCAGGGAGACGACGCGGGATGCGAGTGGGCGGCTGCAGGTGACGGCGACGGCGAATGCGAGGGGGGATGTGATGACGTATCGGGATGCGGCGGGGCGGTTGATGGGGACAAAGACGGTTTCGAGTGGCGGGAGGGTGGTGTTTCGGGATGCGAGCGGGAGGATGACGGGGCCGGATTTTCGGTAGCGTTGAGGGGAGAGGTTTTGGGGGAGAGGAGAAGGTCTGGGATTGCAAGGAGCGGTGGTTGATTCCAGTATGGGGACAGCATTTCTCTTTATTATGTTTTATCTCGGCATCGACAGTGGCACGCAAAGCACGAAGGCAATCGTTTTGGATCTTGAGACGGGGGTGATTTTGGCCTCGGGACATCAGAGTTATGAATTGATCGAGGGATTACCGGCGGGGCATTTGGAGCAGCATCCGCAGGACTGGATTGCGGCGGTGGAGGGGGCGATCACGCAGTGTTTGGAGAAGCTGGGGGTGGATCGGGGAAAGATTCGGGGGATTGGGGTGAGTGGGCAGCAGCATGGGCTGGTGGCGTTGGATGCGGCGGATCAGCCGGTGCGGCCGGCGAAGTTGTGGTGTGACACGTCGACGCAGGCGCAATGTGCGGAGATTGCGCATGAGTTTGGGGGGCAGCCGGGGGTGATCGCGCTGGCGGGCAATGCGATGCTGCCGGGTTACACGATTCCGAAGGTGCTGTGGATGAAGCAGAACGAGCCAGAGAATTTTGCCAAGACGGTTTCGATTTTATTGCCGCATGATTACATCAACTTCTGGTTGAGCGGCGTGAAGCGGATGGAGTATGGCGATGCTTCGGGGATGGGGATTTTGAATGTGAACACGCGGCAGTGGTGCCGGGAGTTGATTGATTACATCGATCCTCGGGTGCACGAGATGCTTCCGGAGTTGGGGAGCAGTCGGGTGGTGCATGGTCGCTTGCGGCCGGAGTTGGCGGCGAAGTGGGGGTTGAGTGATGATGTGGTGATTTCGGCGGGTGGCGGGGACAACATGATGGGGGCGATTGGGACGGGGAACATCAAGCCGGGGGTGATCACGGCGAGCTTTGGAACGAGCGGGACGTTGTATGGGGTGGCGGGGAGTCCGGTGGTGGATGGGCAGGGGGAGGTGGCGGCGTTTTGCGATAGCACGGATCAGTGGCTGCCACTGGTGTGCACGATGAATGTAACGGTGGTGACGGAGCAGGTGCGGGAGATGTTCGGGTGGGATTTGGGGCAGCTGGAGGCGGCAGTGGGACGGGCGAAGCAGGGGGCGGATGGGGTGATGTTTTTGCCGTATTTGAATGGCGAGCGGACGCCGAATCTGCCGAATGGCAGCGGGGTGATGCATGGATTGAGGACGACGAACATGACGCCGGAGAACCTGGCGCGGGCGGCGGTGGAGGGGGCGACGCTGGGCTTGGCGTATGGGTTGAAGCGGTTCCGGGATTTGGGGATGGATCCGTCGGAGATTCGGCTGACGGGCGGGGGGAGCAAGAGCGCGGTGTGGCGGCAGATTGCGGCGGATTGTTTCAATGCGGAGGTGGTGACGTTGTCGACATCGGAGGGGGCGGCCTTGGGTGGGGCGATTCAGGCTGCTTATGCGCGGGCGAACGAGGGCGGACAGGAGGAGAAGGTGAGTTATGAGACTTTGTGCGGGCGGTTGGTGGAACTGGATGAGACGACGCGGTGTTACCCGGATGCGGGACGGGCGGCGCGGTATGCGGAGCAGTTGGAGCGTCAGATGGAGCTGACGGGGCGATTGAACCAAGTGGGGTGGCTTTGAATCGGCTGAGGGAGGCGACCGAGCCGGTCGCTCCACGGCTTGGGCATGCCTTACTTTGACCTTTCGAACAAGGAGGTTCGACTATGCCTGGATGGCTTTTTGGCGGAGCCAGTGGTCGGTGAGGATGAGGTGGGCCATGGCTTCGACCATGGGGACGGCGCGGGGGAGGACGCAGGGGTCGTGGCGGCCGCGGGCGGCGAGGGTGGTTTCTTCGCCGGCGTTGTTGACGGTGTTTTGTTCGATGAGGATGGTGGCGGTGGGTTTGAAGGCAACGCGGAAGATGATGGGTTCGCCATTGCTGATGCCGCCTTGGACGCCGCCACTGCGGTTGGTGCGGGTGCGGACTTTGCCGTCCTCGATGAAGAACTCGTCGTTGTGGTCGCGCCCAGTCATGAGGGTGCCTTCGAAGCCGGAGCCGATTTCGAAGCCTTTGGTGGCGGGGAGGCTCATCATGGCTTTGGCGAGATCGGCTTCGAGTTTGTCGAAGACGGGTTCGCCGAGGCCGGGGGGGATGCCGCGGATGACGCACTCGATGACGCCGCCGACGGAGTTGCCTTCGGAGCGCATTTGGGTGATGAGATCGACCATGGGTTCAACCATGGCGGCATCGGCGGTGCGGACGATGTTGGATTCGACCTGCTCGGCGGTGACGGTGTTGGGGTCGATGTCAGCTTCGAGGTCGTGGATGGACTTGACGTAGGCGATGCACTCGTAGTTGGGGAGGTCGCGCAGGAGGACTTTGTGTGCGATGGCGCCGGCGGCGACGCGGCCGATGGTTTCGCGGGCGGAGGCGCGGCCGCCACCGGAGACGGAGCGGATGCCGTATTTGGCGTCGTAGGTGTAGTCGGCGTGGGAAGGGCGGTAGGCGGACTGCATCTCCGTGTAGGCGGAGGGGCGCTGGTCGGTGTTGCGGACGAGGATGCCGATGGGGGCGCCGGTGGTGAGGCCGTTTTCGATGCCGCTGAGGATTTCAGCTTCGTCAGCTTCTTTGCGGGGAGTGACGATTTTGCTTTGGCCGGGGCGACGGCGGTCGAGTTCTTTTTGGAGGTCCTCGACAGAGAGGGGGATTTTAGGGGGGCAGCCGTCAATGACGACACCAACACCGGGACCGTGGGATTCTCCCCAAGTGGAAATGCGAAAGAGCGTGCCTAGGCTGCTGGACATGAGAGGGTTCCGGATGGCTCAAGGAACCAGGAAGATTTTGCTGGTGTAGGGGCAACGGACTTTTTTGCCCGGGGGGATGCCGCGAACATCGACGAGTTGGGTTTTGTCGAAGGGGCTGTAGACGAAGCCTTTTTTGGAGGGGACGGGGAGACCGAAAGGCAGTTGTTCGGGAGTGCTGGGCTTGGGTGTCGTGGGGGCGGGAGGGGTCTCTGGCACCGAGGGAGGAGCGTCGGGGATGGGAGGGGTGGTTGCGGCGGTGTCGGGCGCTGGCGGGATGGTTGAAGGGGGAGTGGATGGGGCAGGAGGAGCGGTGTTGTCGTAGATAGCCGGTGTTTCGTAGGTGGGGGCGGGCGGGCCAGCAACGGTGCCGTTTTCGGGATTCGGCAGGGGCGGGGGCTGGGTGGTTTCGAGGTAGCGGGTATCCTGCCGATTGCGCCGCAGGTTGGGTCCTGAATCGAGGGAGTAACCAGAGTCTGCTCCAGGGGGCAGCATCGGCGGCGGCTGGACGACGCACTGGCTGAGGCTCAGGACGAGCACCAGCGGTGACCAGAGGGCGGGGCGGAGGCAGACTTTCATGAGGGGATTGCTTGCTCGGCGGACCGGTGACGGAATGGGTTACGCATTCACGCGCATCGGCATGATGACATAGAGGAAACCGGTGCCACTGCGGACGACGCCGGGGCTGATTTCATCGATGAGATGGAGGTAAATTTCGTCAGCGCTGATGTTGCGCAGCGGGGCCATGGTGAACTCCGGATTGAAGGCGATGGTGATTTCCGCGCCCTTGTAGTTGATGGCGAGAGTTTCACGGGCTTCACCGATGTCCGGGGAGGAGGCGACGATTTCGACGCTGCCTGGGGTGAAGATGAATTTGACGGAATTGGATTTGTCGCTGGCGAGGAGGGAGACGCGGGAGATGGCCTTGAGGAAACCTTCGCGTTCAAGGGGGATGCGTTCTTTGGCTTCGCCGGGGATGACTTGACGGTAGTTGGGGTAGTTGCCGTCGATGAGTTTGCTGATGAGCAGGGAGTCTCCGAGGTCGAAGGCGACCTGGCTGTTGCTGACGCGGATGGTGACTTCGCCCTGATCGCCGAGGAGGCGGGCGAGTTCGTTGACGGCCTTGGTGGGGACGATGATGTCGATGTCCTGGCTTTGAGGGAACTCGATTTCCTGTTCGACCATGGCGAGGCGGCGACCGTCTGTGGCGACCATGGTGAGGTTGTTGTTTTTGAAGGAGAAGAGGATGCCGTTGAGGACGTAGCGGGTTTCGTCC
Source organism: Verrucomicrobiaceae bacterium (assembly GCA_947440575.1). Classification (GTDB taxonomy): domain Bacteria; phylum Verrucomicrobiota; class Verrucomicrobiia; order Verrucomicrobiales; family Verrucomicrobiaceae; genus JAGRPD01. Next base: position 5,782 of record CANETF010000122.1, on the reverse strand, counting down.
GTAGAGATGGCGTAGGAGGTTTTGCGGAGGCAGTCGCGGAGAACGGACTGTTCGATTTGGAAGTCGCGTGCTTCGTCGAACTGCGGCAGGGCGGGGAATTCCTCACTGGAGAGGCCGAGCACTTTGAAGAAGGAGGGGCCGCTGCGGATGCTGGCGGTGTTTTTTTGGTCCACGGACACTTCGATTTCCTGAGCGGGCAGCTCACGGATGATGGTGGCGAGGCGGCGTGCGGGGAGGGTGGTGGCTCCGGGTTCGATGACTTCGCAGGGGACGGTGCAGCTGACGCCGACGTCGAGGTCTGTGGTGGTTAACTCCAAAACGTTGTCCTTGGCTCGCAGGAGCACATTGGAAAGGATGGCCAGCGTGGTGCGGGCTCCGACGACGTGTTGAACCTGCTGGATGGCATCCAGGAACTCTTCCTTGCTGATGGTGAACTTCATAGGCCTCTGTGACTGTGCGATTGATTAAATGCTCGTCACACAGTCGGCAAGGATATTGAACAGAAAAGCACCCCATGTCGAATGAAATGCCCGTTTTGCCATAATTCCCGAAATTTGTGGATTCGCCACTAGTCGGCGAGGATGCGACTGGAGAGGGTTTCGAGGAGTTGACGGAAGCCGGGTTCGTTGTTTAAGCGGGCGTCGATGACTTTGCAGGCGTGGATGACGGTGCCGTGGTCGCGGTTTCCGAACTCTTCACCGATCTGGGTGAGGGGGAGTTTGGTGAGGGTGCGGACGAGGTACATGGCGACCTGGCGGCCTTCGGCGATGTTTTTGGGGCGGCGGGGGCCGGTGAGATCGCTGACACGGAGGTCGAAGTGGGCGGCGACAGCGCGCTGGATGCGGTCGACGGTGACGGCCTTGGTGGGTTCCTGGTCGAGGACGTCGTGGAGGAGGCCGTGGAGGGTGGCCTCGCTGGGATTGGCGCCTTCGAGAGAAATATGGGCGACGACGCGCATGAGGGCGCCTTCGAGTTTGCGGACGTTGCCTTTGATGCGCATGGCCATGAACTCGAGGACCCAGGGTTCGAGTTCGGTGTGGAAGTCGGCTTGTTTGCGGCGGAGGATGGCGACGCGGGTTTCGTAGTCGGGGACTTGGATTTGGGTGGTGAGGCCCCATTCGAAGCGGGAGACGAGACGGCTTTCGAGATTGCGGATTTCGCTGGGGGGGCGGTCGCTGGCGAGGACGATCTGTTTGGCGTTGTTGAAGAGTTCGTTGAAGGTGTGGAAGAACTCTTCCTGGCAGCTGTCTTTGCCGGCGAGGAAGTGGATGTCGTCGATGATGAGGACATCGACCTTGCGGAATTTTTGGCGGAACTGGCTGAAGGTACCTTTCTTGATGGCCTCGATGAACTCGTTGGTGAATTGCTCGCTGGTGACGTAGCGGACGACGGCGCGTTTTTTGCGCATGAGGACCTCGCGACCGATGGCCTGCATGAGGTGGGTTTTGCCGAGGCCGGAGGCGCCGTAGAAGAAGAGGGGGTTGTAGATGCGGCCGGGTTTTTCAGCAACGGCTTTGGCGACGGCGTTGGAGTAGCTGCTGTTGGAGCCGACGACGAAGGATTCGAAGCTGAATTTGGGATTCAGTCCGGCTTCGGCGAGGCTGCGAACGGGTTGGGGGGCGTCTTCGGTGACGAAGCGGCTGTCGTTGCCATCGCGTTCGCGTTCGACGGAAGGGGAGATGAGGCGGGCGACTTTGGCGGGTTGTGCGGGGGACTGTGTGGCGCTGAGCGCGGAGGGAGAACTGGAGGTGGTGATTTCGACGGGCACGGCGGTGCCGAGGACTTCGGCGACGGCATCGGCGACGGCGACGGCGTAATTGGATTCGATCCAGAGTTGGTGGATGGGGTTTTCGACTTGGATGCGGAAGCCACCGTTGAGTTCGTCAGCGAGGGCGCGGCCGAACCAGCGTTCGAAGTTATCGAGTCCGAGACGGGACTTCAACAGGTCGCAGATGGCATCCCAAGCGGAGAGGGAAAGAGGGGCTGCGTTTTCTGTTGAGGTGTGGTCGTTGGTAGGATCGGGAAGATGGGATGGAGAGGAGTGCAAAGAGTTAAGAGGGGCGAAGAGTGAGAGTAAATAGTCTGCTCTTTTGTATGGCGAAAACGACACTGTTAACAAGCTGTTTGGAAACTATTTTTTAAAACTTCGCGAGGACGATTTGGATTAAGTTAAAAACTTTTCGGAGAGTTATTGGAGTTGTTCGCAGAAGGCGTGTGAATAGTCTGTTGATAGAGAGCGAATAGAAGGGATTTTTGTGTAAAGTTGCAGCTTGGCATGAAGTGAGCCACGGGCTACAGGGGTGGTATGAACGTACCAGCTGGTAATCCATGGGAGCCGCTCAAAGGGATGCTTGAGGAGAGGCTGAGAGTGATCGCCGATCATGAGATGCGGGATCGTGATGCGGCGGCGCATTTGGAGATGTTGAAGGAGGTGTCGCTGCGGTTGATGGCGGAGCAGGAGAGACTGGCGGATGTGTTGCCGCCGAGGTTGAGGCACTTTTTGACGCAGGCGAGTTATTCGAAGGCGTTGGAGTGGATTCGGGAGCAGGAGTGACGGAAGAACGCCTCGGAGAGGCGAGGTACTTTTTGGGTCACTCAGGATCGGAAGTTGCCGTGGGTTCTTCGAGGCGCTTGAAGTGGAGCTGGATGATGCGGCGGTTGTCGGCTTTGGTGACGGTGACGAGGAAGCCTTCGATTTCGACGGTCTCTCCGATCTTGGGGAGGTGACCGAGTTTTTGAGTGACGTAGCCGCCGATGGTGGTGACTTCTTCGTTCTCCAAAGTGATGGAGACGAGTTCTTCGAGTTCGTAGAGATTGAAGGTGCCGGCGGTGGTGAATTCTTCGTGGTCTTTGATGAGGTCGAACTCAGCTTTTTCGGCTTCGTCGAATTCGTCTTTGATGTCGCCGACGATTTCTTCCATGACGTTGTCGAAGGTGACGATGCCGACGGCGCCGCCGTATTCGTCGACTGCCAAGGCGATGTGGGCGCGAGTCTCGCGGAAGCGGTGGAGCAATTTGTCGATGGGGAGCATCTCGGGGACCATGAGGAGGTCGCGTTTGATCTGGCGGAGATCGGCGTCGGGCTTATTGAGGAGGGGGAGGAGGTCTTTGATGTGAATGAGGCCGAGGGTTTCGTCGAGGTGGCCTTTGACGAGGGGAAAGCGGGTGTGTTTGGATTCGATGGCGAGTTTCAAGTTGGATTGAAAGCTGTCTTCGAGGTCGAGGGAGATGACGAGGTTGCGCGGCGTCATGATGTCGCGGACGCAGCGGTCGTTGAGGGCGAGGACGTTGAGGAGGATGTCCTTTTCGGTGGTGGTCACTTCCGAAGATTTTTCACTTTCGGCGACGATGTGGCGGAGTTCTTCTTCGGAGTGAGCGAGTTCGGATTCGGAGACGGCTTCGATTTTGAGGCAGGTTTTGAGCAGCCAGTTGGCGGTGCCGTTGAGGATCCAGATGGCGGGTTTGAAGACGGTGTAAAAGAAGTGGAGCGGGGTGCTGACAGCGAGGGTGGTGCCGAGGGATTTGCGAATGGCGAGTGACTTCGGCATGAGTTCGCCGAGGACGACGTGGAGGAAGGTGACAACGCTGTAGGCGAGGACGTAGGAGAGGGTGGTGATGACGGCTTCATTGGTGAGGCCGATTTTGAAGAAGACCGGTTGGATGAGGCGGTTGATGAAGGGTTCGCCGAGGCTGCCGAGGGCGATACTGGCGAGGGTGATGCCGAGTTGGGTGGCGGAGAGGTAGCCGTCGAGGTGTTGGACTTGATTGCGGGCGCGGATGGCGCCGGCTTTGCCTTCGGCGATCGCGGCTTCGAGTTGGGAGCTGCGTACTTTGACAATGGCGAACTCGGCGGCGACGAAGAAGGCGTTGAGGAAGACGAAGAAAAGTACGGCGATGGAGCGCCAAGCGAGTTCGGAGCCGGAGAGATCCCAGTCCCGGATCAGCTCTTCATGGCCGGCGAGGGCCAGGAAGGGGAGTGATAGGGAGGAGGGAAGGGTCATGAAAAGAGGGGCTCGAACGGGGGCAGGTTCGAGAGGGGGCTAGAGGCGCTCGTAGTTGCCATCAGAGCGTTTTTCGAGGATGGTGAATCCAGCGGCTTTGGCGTCGCTCACCGACAGGGGTTTGGTGAGTTTGGGGGTATTGAAACCGGTGACGAGTTTGGTCACGGGTTGTTTGCAGAGGGGGCAGTGGGTGAGGGGAGCGCGGTCCATGGGGCGCCGGAGATCGAAACCTCTTCGGCAGGAGGCACAGCCCTTTTCGGGATCCTCAGCGGTGTAGGAGTAGGTGGGCATAGGTTGAAATGCGGCCGATCTCCATACACATGGTTCATCTGGACGGATAACCCGCCGTCCAGTTCGGGAGGCTGGGGAAGGCGAGGTGCCTACCAGCTGGACTTGGTCACACCGGGGATGAGGCCGTGGGAGGCCATCTCGCGGAAAGTGATCCGGGACATTTGGAAGCGACGCATGAAGGCGCGGCGACGACCGGAGACGCGGCAACGATTGATCAGGCGAGTGGGGCTCGAATCACGAGGAAGCAGTGACAAGCCGACATGGTCGCCTGCCGCTTTCAACTCCGCACGGAGTTTAGCGTATTTTTCGACTGTCTTGCGTTTGCGCTTATCGCGCTCCAACCAACTTTTCTTAGCCATAGGGGTGGATAAATTGCCGGGAAGATGGAAAAGCGCAACCGGAATTTTTCCATTGGCGTGTTGGGCGTTCCTCGCTATTGAAATGGAGCATGATTTCTGGAATGATCCTCGCCTCTGTTTTTCTCCTGATGGGAATTGCCGTTTTTGGTTACCTCAAGAACGGCTGAGCGGCTATGTTTGCGGGGATTGGAGGCGTTTAGAGAGAGCTCAGCGGAGTGCCTTTGTGGGGCTGGGCTTGCATTCATCCGGGGATTGAGGGCAGAATGCGGAAATGACTGTCGCTGATACCACTGGAAATTTGGTGCTGAGGGCGGAAGGGATTTCGAAGTCCTTTCCGGGGGTGAGGGCGCTGCGGGAGGTGAGTTTTGATCTGAGGGCAGGGGAGGTGCATGCGCTTTGTGGCGAGAATGGGGCGGGGAAGAGCACGCTGATCAAGCTGCTGTCGGGGATTCATGCGCATGGAAGTTATGAGGGGCGTTTTGAGGTGGGAGGGGAGGAGGCGCGGTTTGGGTCGATTGCGGATGCGGGGCGGGCGGGGATTGCGGTGATTTATCAGGAGTTGGCGTTGGTGGAGGAGATGACGGTGGCGGAGAATTTGTTTTTGGGGTCGGAGCCGAAGCGATTGGGGGGGATGCTGGTGGACTGGCCGAAGGTGTATCGGGAGGCGCGGGCGCTGCTGGGGAGGTTTGAAGTGGAGTTGGATCCGTCGGCGAAGGTGGTGGATTTGGGGGTGGGTCAGAAGCAGTTGGTGGAGATCGTGAAGGCTTTGGCGAAGGAGAGCCGGATTTTGATTTTGGATGAGCCGACGGCGGCGTTGGCGGAGCATGAGGTGCAGGTGCTGCTGGGGATTTTGCGGGATTTGAAGAAGCGGGGGATCGCGTGCATCTACATTTCCCACAAGCTGGAGGAGGTGTTTGCGGTGGCGGATCGGGTGACGGTGTTGCGGGATGGGGCGACGATTGTGACGAAAGCGGCGAGTGAGATGGATCGGGGTGAGGTGATCCGGCACATGGTGGGGAGGGAGATTGAGGATCTTTTTCCGCGGCGGAGTGGGAGTGTGGGGGAGGTGGTGCTGGAGGTGGGAGGGTTAGCGGCCGTGGGTGAGGAGGGGAGTGAGATGGAGCTGGAGGG
>CANETF010000121.1 GCA_947440575.1 Verrucomicrobiaceae bacterium | reverse complement strand
GGTGATCGGGTCGTTTCACGATTTTGAGCGGACGCCGTCGGCGGAGGTGTTGGAGGGGGCTGCGGGGATGGCGGAGGCGACGGGATTGGCGGCGGTGAAGGTGGCGACTTTTTTGCAGGGGGCGGACGATTTGGCGACGCTGGTGCGGTTTGCTGGGAAGGAGCGGCGGGCGCGGGTATCGGTGATGGGCATGGGGGCTTTGGGTCCGGTATCGCGCTTGGCGCTTGCAAAGTGTGGCAGCGTGTTGAATTACGGGTTTCTCGGTGCGAATGGCAATGCGCCGGGACAATGGCCAGCGCGGCGCTTAAAGGCGGTGTTGGCGGAGCTTTGACGGTTGATTTTGATGTTTGAAATGCGTTTAGCGAAACGAGTGGGTGGTCGGCAACTGAGGTTGCTGATGGGGGTGGCGTGGTTGCTGATGCTGGTGCCGGGCTGTGATGATCCGGAGCGGGAGGCGCGGTTGCGGTGGCGTGAGGAGGAGGTGAATGCGAAGGAGGCGGCGGTGGTGCGGAAGGATCGGGATTTGCTGCGGGAGCGGGAGGAGATCGCGGCGGCGCGGTTGACGCTTGCGGCGAGGGAGGCGGAGTTGGCGAAGGTGAAGGGGGAGATGGAGGCGGAGTTGGAGAAGATGAAGGCGGCGCGGCGGGCGTTTGAGATCAAGAATTTGCGCGGGCAGGCACCGAGGATTACGGCGGAGCGGGTGATCGTGATCGATCCGGCGACGGGGGAGGTGCTCTATGAGAAGAATGCGGACAAGCGGGGGGCGATTGCGAGCACGCAGAAGCTGCTGACGGCGCTGCTGGTGGTGGAAAAGGGGAATCTGGACGGGATGATGAAGGTGGAGAAAAGTGACTCGGATTGCGCGCCGGTGCGGTTGGGGATCAAGGAGGGGGAGGAGTATTCGCGGAGGCAGCTTTTGACGGCGCTGATGGTGAAGAGTTCGAACGACATTGCGCAGGCTTTGGCGCGGGATCATTCGGGATCTGTGGAGGCGTTTGTGGTGGCGATGAATGCGAAGGCGAAGTCGCTGGGATTGGAAGATTCGTTGTTTCAGAATCCGCACGGTTTGCCATCGGATCCGGAGCAGTATTCGACGGCGAGGAATTTGTCGAAGATCGCGTCAGTGGTGGATTTGATGCCGGATATTCGGGCGATGGTGAAGCTGAAGCGGTTTGTGTTTGAGCGTCCGGGGCAGACGAGTTTGACGTTGGACAATACGAATCGGGTGCTGAGCAGTTACTCGATTTGTGACGGGATGAAGACGGGGTTTACGAATGCGGCGGGGTATTGTTTGGTGGCGAGCGGGGAGAAGAACGGGAAGCGGCGGATCGTGGTGGTGTTGAACGGGGGGAAGAGCGGGGTATGGGCGGATGCGCAGGCGTTGCTCGAGTGGGCGGTGAAGGCTTAGGGCACGCAGAGGCGCGGAGATGAGGAGAGGCGCAGAGGGAGAGGCATTTGCTGGCGCTGCGCTTCAGTCTTTGAGCAGGTGTAGGAGTGCGAGGACGAGGAGGAGGACGAGGGCGAGGGCGAGGGCGAGGGCGAGGGCGAATTAGCAGCGGCGGGCTTCGCGGGCGGTGAGGCGGTGGGCTTCGCTGCTTTGGAAGTGGGTGATGGCAACGGCTAGGGCGTCGGCGGCGTCGGCGGGTGGGGTTTCGCGGAGGCGGAGCATGGAGCGGATCATGAAGGCGACCTGCTCTTTGGCGGCGGCACCGCGTCCGACAGCGGCTTGTTTGATTTCGCGCGGGGCGTATTCGTAGATGGCGAGGCCGTGTTCGGCGGCGGCGATGAGGGCGGCGCCGCGGGCGGAGCCGAGGACGATGGCGGTTTTGAGGCTTTGGACGAAGATGGTGGCTTCGATGGCGCAGACGGTGGGCTGGTATTGGCGGATGACGTCGTTGAGTTGCTCGCGGATGGCGACGAGGCAGCCGGAGGGGAGGAGTTTGGGGTTGTTGACGATGGTGCCGTAGGTGAGGGCGCGGAGGTCTTTACCGGCGGATTCGACGATGGCGAAGCCGGTTTTGCGGAGGGCGGGGTCGATGGCGAGGACGCGCTCTGTGGGGGTGGATTGCACGAAGACTTGAGGGGACGGTTAGTAGCGCTGGGGGCTGGATTTGCCGCGCTGGGAGCCGATGCGGAAAAGTTTGTCGAGTGAGATGGCGCCGGAGCCGAAGAGGGTGAGGGTGAAGGCGATGAGGAGGTAGAGCCAGCAGAGTTCGGAGAAGGCGGCGAACTCGGTGCTGGCGAAGCCGAGGGCGGCGATGCAGAGGAGCATCATGAGGACGGAGAATAGCCGGGTGAGGAAGCCGACGATCCAGGTGGTGGCGATGATGAAGAGGCTGAGGGCGGCGAAGGGGGCGGCGAGGTGGGCCATGGGGACGCCTTCATTGACGAAGGTGGTGACCCATTCCCAAGGGACTTCCTTCCAGAGGAAATGATAGGCGTTGAAGACGGCATCCCAGGCATGACGCGTCATGAGGACGATCCCGGCGCCGATGCGGAGGATGGCGGAGGTTTTGAGGAGGGAGCCGAGGGGGTTCTGCGCTTGGCGGGGATTGGGGCCGTAGGATTCGAGCATGGGGCGGGTGGCCGATCAATGATCTGCGGAGAGGTGGATGATATCGCCAGCGGCGAGGCGCCATTCGTTGGCGGCGGTGAGGGAGCGGAAGTAGCGTTTTTGGCCTTCGCGAGTGATGTAGAGGCCGTTGGCGGTGGAGTTGGGTTTGCGACCGCCAGCGAGGCGGACGGCGTCGGCGACGGTGATGTTGTCGTAGAGGGGGAGGGGTTGCGGGCCGGAGGTGAGGTCGCCTTCGACGGCGATGACGGCGACGTTTTCGACGGAGAGAATGTGGACGGCGACCGGGGAGGAGGTCATGCCGGCGACACGAAAGACGGCGCCGATGGAGGCGGCGGCTTCGGGGAGGGTGAGGCCGCGGAGTTTGGCGGAGCCGATTTTGCCGATTTGTGCGGTGCCGTCGAGTTCGACGACGGTGAGGCCTTTCCAGAGGGATTTGGCGGAGCGGAGGCCTTCGTTGATTTGCAGGCGGAGGGTGTGGCCGGGGCGGAGGGTGCCGCGCGGGTCGAAGTCGATGTCGGGGTCCTGGCTGTCGACTTTATCGGCACTGCCGGGGAGGATGCGGGCGACTTGGGTGAGATCGGGGAGCGGAGGGAGAGGAATGGAGGGGGTGTATTTTTTGATGGTGTCACAGGCGCTGAGGCAGAGGACGAGCCCGATGGCGAGGAAGGGGGTGGAGCGGGGGGCGATCATGTGAGACGAGGGTGTGGAAGGCGACAGGATGCGGTGGGTGGGGGAGCTTGCAAGGGGCGTTTGGTGGTCAGGGAGCGGCGGCAGCGGGCGGGGTGTGCTCAAGGATGGTCCAGTGGGAGAGGGCGCCGTAGACACCGAAGGTGGCGGCGAGAAGGAGGAGAAGGAGGAGGAGCCAGCGGAGGCCGGGGATGAGCGGCTTGGAGGGGCGGCGACGGCGGCGTGACATGGCGGAGCGGGGACGAGCGACTGCGGGTTAGACCGACTCTCGAAATGCTTGTCACATTGCTTGGCTGCGTCAGCCGCTTGCCCGCTATTGATTTAGTAGCGGGCTGCGCGACTTCATTGCCAGTGAGGCCGCTGCGCTCGCCGGATCAAAATGACACTCTTTTCGAAAACCGGTCTAGCCAACGCGCAGAGGGGTGGGGCTGCAAATGATTTGTTTGGAGGTCCAATCGCGAACGTATCGTAGTGTATGAGACCGTGGATGGGGCTTTTTTTGATGGTGATTTTGGGAGCGTGCAGTTCGCTGCCGAAGCCGGGGAGTGGGTTGGTTGAGGAGAGTGGGATGGGTGAGGGAAGTGAGTGGGTGAGGCGGGCGGTGGAAGTGGAGGGGGATGCCTGGAGCAAGGCGGAGCGGGTGGAGATGCGGTTTTCGGGGGAGTGGCGTCGGATTGTGGAACGTTTGCAACCGGGGCTGGTGGATACGGGATTTCGGAAGCGGTCGGTGGAGGTCTATGAGCCGGGGAAGGGACGGGTGACCCAGACGCATGTGGGGCCGATGGGGACGAAGGTGGTGACGCGGACGGGGCGGGAGGTGGAGGTGGTTTACAATGGGGTGAGGGAAGGGGATGCGGTGAAGCGGGCGTCGGCGGCGCTGGTGGCGGATGCGTATTGTTTGTTCGGGTTCGGGGCGAGTTGGTTGCAGGAGCGGGGGCGGGATTTTCGCGTGGTGGGGAGGCGGTCGGTTGCGGGTGAGGACTGTGTGTTGGTGGAGGCGGTGGTGCGACCGGGGTTTGGGGAATCGAAGGAGGATTGGGTGATTGCGTGGATTGGAGAGGAGACACGGAGGGTGCAGCGGGTGCAGTTGACGTTGTTTGGTTTGGAGTCGACGGCGATGGCGGATGTGGACGTGGTGAGGAGTGCGTTTCGGGCGGGGCCGAAGGGCACGGAGTGGGCGGGGCGCTATGTGGAGCACGTGCAGCGGCCGCTGCTGGTGAAGGCGCACGAGTGGGCGCTGGAGGCGATCGAAGTGGAGTAGTGACTACTCCGTTTTGGGTGCGATGGAGCGGGCGTGGAGGCGTTTGATGGAGGCGGCAAGGCGGAGACCGCTGGTGACGGCTTGCTGGTCGGCGATGGTGCGGGCTTTGGCGACGTAGGCATTGAGGGCGAGGGTGGGCATGCTGGCCATGACGGTGTGTTCGAGGCGGGTGCCGAGGGAGCGGCTTTTCTTTTCGACGACTTCGGCGCGGCCCTTGGCGATGCGGTCGAGGAGTTCGGGGGAGTAAACGCTGGTGGCGGCGATGGCGCGGCCTTCTTTGAGCCAGGCGAGGGGGTCGGTGACGGCGATGACGGTGCGGCCGGTGGTCCAGAGGGCGGGGTTGGCTTTGAGGAGATCGGCGCGTTCGAGGATGTCGATGTGGGTGTTGGTTTTGCCATTGAACAGGCTGTCCCAGAAGGCGTGAAGGACGTCGGAGTTCATGTCGCCGGGGCTTTTTTGTTTGAGGCCGAGGATCATGACGCCGTTGCCGCCGCGGTCGCCGGCAGGGAACTTTTCGGGGTCGAAGAGCTGGGCGCAGTGACAGGGCTGGTGGGTGTCGCCGACAAGGTGGAAGAGCCACATGAGTTCGACGGCGCGTTCGGTGACGGGGAGGGAGGTGTCAGGGACTTGGGCTTCGATTTTAGCGAAGGCCTGCATGGAGTTGAGTTTGGTGTCGGGTTCTTTGAGGTCGGGGGTCCAGGCCGTGACGGGGTCGACGTCGTGCTCTTTGAGAGCGAGGCGGGCGGCTTCGGAGGTGAAGACGGCGAAGTCGGTGTAGTGTCGGTCGGGGCGGTCGTAGGAGTCTTTGATGGATTGGGCGTTGGAGTAGCCGTTGTTGTAGCGGATGAGGTCGGCCCAGACGGAGGCCTGGCCGAAGTACCAGCGTTGGCGGGCGTCTTCGGAAGGGGTGCCGGTGAGTTCGTCTTTGATTTTATCGAGGAAGAGTTCCTGGTGGGTGGGGTTGGCTTCGAGGAGGCTCATGACCCAGGCGCGTTCGTCGGGGGTGAGGTGGTCGTAGGCGATGTAGGCGATGACTTTGTGGCCGCCGTCCCACCATGCGGAGGCGGGGGAGGTGAGGAGGAGGGTGAGGAGGGCGGTGGTGAGGAGGCGGGTGAGCATTGAGGGTTGAAGGATGGAGATTGGGAGGGAGAAAGGGGAGGGCAAAGGTGTGGCGATGTCGTCACTTGTTTGGATTGGATGCAAGGGTGGTGGGTGGCGTGCGTTATTGGAGCGACGATGACGACAAAATGCTTGGGTTTTCTGCTGGGAGTGATGGTTGGGCTGATGGGGGAGCCTCGATTGGAAGCAGGTGATCGGCCAAATGTGCTGTTTCTCTTTGCGGACGACTATTCTTTTGAGGCGCTGGGGGCGGCGGGGCTGATGGATGTGGAGACGCCAAACTTGGACAAGCTGTCGGCGCGGTCGGTGCGGTTCAGTCATGCTTACAACATGGGGAGCTGGAGTGGGGCGGTGTGTGTGGCGAGTCGGGCGATGCTGAACACGGGACGGTATTTGTGGCGGGCGAATGCGGTGGATAAGAAATTGGGGGTTGAGGCGGCCGGGGGGCGGATGTGGTCGCAGATGATGAAGTCAGCGGGCTACCGGACGTTCATGACGGGGAAATGGCATGTGTCGTATGCGGCGGAGAAGTTGTTTGATGAGACGGCAAATGTGCGGGCGGGCATGCCGAAGACGGTGGAGTCATCCTACAACCGGCCTTTGCCGGGGGTGCCGGATGGGTGGAGTCCGAGTGATCGGTCGTTGGGTGGGTTTTGGGAGGGAGGCAGGCATTGGAGCGAGGTGACAGCGGACGATGCCATTGGTTATTTGGAGAAGGGGAAGGGGGCGAAGGAGCCGTTCTTTATGTATGTAGCGTTCAATGCACCGCATGATCCGAGACAGGCGCCGGAGTCGTTTGGGGCGAAGTATCCGAAGGAGCGGGTGAAGGTGCCGACGAACTTTTTGCCGGAGTATCCGTATGCGGAGGCGATGGGGGCTGGGAAGGGTCTGCGGGATGAGAAGCTGGCGCCGTTTCCGAGGACGGAGGAGGCGGTGAAGGTGCATCGGGGCGAGTATTTGGCGCTGATCACGCATTTGGATGAGCAGGTGGGGCGGGTGCTGGCGGCGCTGGAGGCAAGTGGGGAGGCGGAGCGGACGTGGGTGTTTTTTACGGCGGATCATGGCTTGGCGGTGGGGCATCATGGGTTGATGGGGAAGCAGAACCTGTATGAGGCGAGTTTGAGGGTGCCGTTTTTGGCGGCGGGGCCCGGGGTGAAGCCGGGGGTGGTGGAGGCACCGATTTACTTGCAGGATGCGATGGCGACGGCGCTGGATGTGGCGGGGGTTAAGAAGCCGGAGCATGTGGAGTTTCAATCGCTGCTGCCGTTGATTCGAGGGGAGTCGACGCGGGCGACGGCGGAGCCGGTGTATGGAGCGTATTTGCAACTGCAGCGGGCGGTGATCGCGGACGGGTTGAAGTTGGTGGTGTATCCGAAGGCGGGGGTGGTGCGGCTGTTTGATTTGAAGGCGGACCCTGAGGAGATGAAGGATCTGGCGGAGGTGCCGGAGATGAAGGGGAAGCGGGCGGCGCTGCTGGCGAAGTTGCGGGAGGTGCAGGCGGCGATGGGGGATGCGTTGGATTTGGGGAAGTTGGGTCAGTCGGAGTGAGGAGCAGGACTCCAGGAGGGGAGGTCTGCGAGGGTGGGGTCGATGAAGGTGTGATGCCAGAGCTGGGTGGCGATGACGGCGGTGAGGCCCATTTCGATGGAGAGACGAGGGAAGGAGCCGGGGCGCAGTTTGCTGAAGGCTTTGCGCCAGTGTTGAACGGCGGGGATGTCGAAGTAGCCGGTACGTTTGAGGGATTCCTCGCTGAGGAGTTCGCTGATGTATTTGGGTTCGTGGTCGGTGAGGAGGCCGTCGATGGGGGCGCGGAAGATGGCTTTTTTGCGCTGGCAGATATCTTTGGGGAGCCAGCGTTCGGCGACGAGGCGGAGGAGGTATTTGTCGCGAAAGCCGTGGAGTTTCCAATCGGGATGAAGCCTGGAGGTGAAGTCGCAGACGGCTTCGTCGAGGAAGGGGTAGCGGGTTTCGATGGAGGAGAGCATGGCGACGCGGTCGCCTTTGGCTTGGAGGAGGAGACCTGAAAGAGTGACGCGGGCGCCGAACCAGAGGCCGCGGTTGAGGGGGTGCCATTTTTTGGCGCGGTCTAAATCGAGGTCGAGGCCGGTCCAGGGGTTGGCGTGGTGTCGGACTTCGTGCATGGACTCGCTGTAAAAGCGGAGTTTGGAGAGGGAGAGGAGACCGTAGGAGTCGATCCAGGCATTGGGGCCTCCGACGGAGGCTTCGAGTTGGGGGCGGAAGTCGAGGGGGTATTGGGGGACGTCATGCCATTTGAAGAAGGCGCGGCGGGCGCGGTTGCTGAGGGGGAGGCCGGGGATGAGGTCGAGGAAGTGGAGGGCTTTGGCGATTTTGTACCAGGGATAACCTGCGAGCCATTCGTCCGCGCCTTCGCCGGTGAGGACGACTTTTTGTCCGTTTTCGTGGACGCGGCGGGCGAGCATGAGGAGCGCGGCGCAGGAGGTGTCGACGACGGGGGATTCGGCGGCTTGGATGAGTTCAGGGTAGGTTTCGAGGACGTTGGCGGCGCTGAAATGCTGGACCAAGGGAGGGGCGATGCCGATGTGTTTGGCGGTTTGATTGGCGCCGCTGAGTTCGTCGAGGACGGGATTGTCGACCTGGATGGTGTAGGTGCTGATGTCGGGTCCTTTGATGCGGCGAGCCATGGCGACGATGAGGCTGGAGTCGAGGCCGCCGGAGAGGTAGGCGCCGACAGGGACATCTGCGCGGAGGCGATTTTCGACGGCGGCGAGGAGGATTTGCTCGAATTCGTCGACGAGCTGGTGAGGGTCGGTGGAGGGGTTCTCGTGGCCTTGGTCGGGGAAGTCGAGTTGCCAGAAGGCTTGCTCGCGGATGACTGGGTCTTGGCTGGATGAGGAGGCGGGGGTGATTTGGAGGAAGTGACCAGGGGGGAGGAGGTGGATGCCTTCGAAGCAGGTGACGGGGCCGGGCATGGCGGCGAAGGTGAAGATTTGATCGATGCCACGGCGGTCGGGCTTGGCGGTGACGTGGCCGGAGGCGAGGAGGCTTTTTATTTCGGAAGCGAAGAGGAGCCAGTCGCCCTGTCGGGTCCAGTAGAGGGGAGAGATGCCGAAGCGATCTCGGGCGAGGGTGATCTGGTGGCGGGGTTGGTCGTAGAGAGCGATGGCGAACTGGCCGCGGAGTTGGCGGAAGATGTCCTCGCGACTTTCTTCCCAAAGGTGGGGGATGAGTTCGGTGTCGCAATGGGTGACGAGGTGGTGGCCGCGCTGGAGGAGATCGGCGCGTTGCTCGCGGTAGTTGAAGAGTTCACCGTTGAAGACGACTGAGATGGTTTGGTCTTCGTTGGAGACGGGTTGCTGGCCATCGGCGAGGCCGACAATGCTGAGACGGCGGGAGGCGAAGGCGAGGCCGGGGCGATGGAGGAAGCCTTCTTCGTCGGGGCCGCGATGGATGAGGGCGCGGGCCATGCGTTTGACGATGTCCTCTGGCACCGGGCGGCGTCCTTTTAAATCAATGACGCCAGCTATTCCGCACATGGGCAGGGTTAGGCGGGTCTGGGGGGGATGTCATGCGACATCGAAGGGAATCTCAATGACAGGTAGGCGGGGCTACTTGGGGCGGGTGAGTTTCTTTTTTGGGGTGGGGATGGGGGGAGGGGGGCCGAAGGAGTGGAGGGTGGATTTGGAGGTGGCTTTGGGGAAGGTGAGGTCGAAGACGGAGACGCCGGTGCGGCGCTGGCCGGCGTAGGTGCGGCCGTCGCTGGAGCCGAAGATGAGGGGTTTGCCGGTGGTTTTGTGGGTGCCGAGGTAGAGCATGACGTGGGTGATGGGCATCTGGCGTGCTTTGGGGGCGTCGGAGGTGGTCCAGAAGAGGAGATCGCCGGGTTTGAGGGTGTCGAAGGCGGGATCGGAGAGGGAATGGGAGTCTTTGACGCTGTTGAGGGTGTTTTTTTCGATGAGCCACTGGGCGATTTGGTCGGACTGGCGGGGGATGTCACTGTGGCCGAGGCTTTGGAAGAGATGGTAGATGGCGCCGGAGCAATCCATGCCGCGGCGTTTGGGGTCGTGGGAGTTGGGGAGGTAGGTGAGGTTAAGGCGGGTGAGGGCGAGGGCGGCGGTGAGGCGGGTCTGGATGTGGGGCGGAAGGGAGGTGAAGCCGGTGAGGTCGGTGGGGTTGAGGGTGGTGACGGCGGCGGGGGGGGGTGAGGCCTTGGGGGTGGATTTCTGGGCGATGAGGGGTGTTGCCTGGAGCAGGAGGGTGGCCAATGCGAGGTTGCAAAGGAGGCGGTGGTAGGCGAGCGATGGGGCGTTTGTTTTTCCCATGCTGCTGATCATCGATAACTACGACTCCTTTACCTACAATCTGGTTCAATACTTTGGCGAGATGGGGGCGGTGATGGAGATTCGGCGCAATGATCAGGTGACGCTGGAGGAGATTGAGAAGCTGAATCCGGATCATATTTGTGTGTCGCCGGGGCCGTGCACGCCGAAGGAGGCGGGCATTAGCTGTGAGGTGATCCGGAAGTTTGGGGCGCGGGTGCCGCTGCTGGGGGTGTGTTTGGGGCATCAGTGCATTGGGGATGTGTTTGGGGGGGATGTGGTGCGTGCGGGGCGGTTGATGCATGGGAAGACCTCGATGATTCATCACACGGGGAAGTCGGTGTTTGCGGGGCTGCCGGAGCCGTTTGAGGCGACGCGGTATCACTCTTTGCTGGTGAAAAAGTCGACTTTGCCTGATTGTTTGGAGGTGACGGCGGTGGCTGGGGACGATGAAACGGAGATCATGGGCTTACGGCATAAGGAGTTACCGATTCATGGGGTGCAGTTTCATCCGGAGTCGATTCTGACTTTGGAGGGGAAGAAGTTATTGAAGAATTTCCTGGAGATGGCGCGTTAGCCGCTTTTAGTCTGTTGTGAACGGATTCGCTGCGGCGGTGTCCGTATCCTTAGCACTATGTCACCTCTTAAAGCTTTCCAAGAAGCCCTGCGGCAGAGTCCGGAGAACATTCCACTGCTTCTGCTCTATGGGCGGGCTTGTTTGGAGGAGTTGCAGATGGAGGATGCGGTTTCGGCGTATGAGAAGGCGGTGGAGCTGGACTCCCGGCACACGGATGCGCAGTTGGGTTTGGCGCGGGCGTTGCTGTTGAGCGGGGACGCGTCGGGGGCGGCGGTGCGGGCGGAACTGGTGTTGCAGCAGGATCCGCTGTGCGCGGCGGCGCATTTGATGCTGAGCCGGGTGCATCTGGCTGAGGGGGACAAGACACGGGCGAGACATCATTTTAACCGGGCGGCGCAATTGGATTCGAGCGCGCTGGATGTGGGACTGGAGAAGGATCTGGGGCAGACGCTGCTGGATGCAAGGAAGGCACAACAGTCGAACTCGGGCAATGGGGCGGCGGATGGCAAGGAGGGGGCATCTGAGGGTGGGTTTGGTTCGGATGGGGGATCGGATTTGGATGACGAGGTGTTCATGGATGAGCCGCCGTATGACTGGCGTCCTGAGACGTTCTGGATGCCGGGGGATCCGGAGCGGGAGCGGTTGAGTTTTGAGGACATTGGGGGATTGGAGTCGGTGAAAGAGGAGATTCGGCGGAAGATTGTGTATCCGCTGCAGCAGCCGGAGTTGCATCGGGCCTACGGGCGTCCGGTGGGAGGAGCGATGCTTTTTTATGGGCCTCCGGGGTGCGGGAAGACGCTGCTGCTGCGGGCGGTGGCGGGGGAGGCGCAGTGCAATTATTTGTCAGTGGGATTGCATGAGATTTTTGATCCTTACTTCGGGAGTACGGAGCGGAATCTGCACCAGATGTTTGAGACGGCGCGGTTCAATGCGCCGTGTGTGCTGGTGATCGATGGATTGGACTCGCTGGCACAGGATCGGCGGCAGGTGAGGGAGAGTCAGTTGCGCAATGTGGTGAATCAGTTGCTGCATGAAATGGATGCGCTGCGGGTGGGGAATCATCGGGTGCTAGTGCTGGCGGCGACGAGTCAGCCGTGGTCGCTGGATCCGGCGTTGTGCCGGCCAGGGCGGTTTGAGCAGTCGATTTTTGTGCCGCCGCCGGATGAGAAAGCGCGGGAGGTGATTTTGCGGGAGTTGGCGGAGGAGAAGCCGCTGGGGCATGTGGACTACAAGGCGCTGGTGAAGGCGACCGAGGGTTTTTCAGGGGCGGATTTGCGCTGGGTGATGGATCGGGCGGCGGAGTTGACGCTGGGCGAGGCGATGGCGAAGGGGCATGGGGCGCCGATCACGGGGGCGTTGCTTTTGAAAGTGGCTGAGGAGCATCAGCCGACGACGCGGGATTGGTTTGAGGGGATGCGGTCGGTGGAATCGGAGGCGGTGACGGAGCGGAGTTGGATGACGAGCGAGGTGAAGAAGTTTGCCGAGCGGAGTGCGAAGCGGTAGGGGGAAATGTGATGGCTAGAAGCCATCACTCCTTGGGTGGATAGGGCTTATCCTAAAAACGGAAATGGCTGAGGGCGAATCTGCCGCCGTCATTGGCCCCACAAGGCTCCCCGCTTCTCGGGTGGCATCATCTTATCGATGCAACCGCTGCGAACCGGGAAGGCTTGTGGAACCAAGCACGACGCCATCTTCATCCCTATCCATTCCCGTTTCTAGGCTTATTCGAGCGACTCGTCGGGTGAAGAAGTTCGCTGAGCGGAGTGTGGACCGGTGGGGCTGAGGGATACAAAAAAGCGTGAACAACGGGTGAGGTCGTTCACGCTGATAAGAAGTTCAGGAGTGATCAGGCGGGTTTGCCGCCGCCGAGGGTGCTTTTGATGACGGAGGCGAAGACGTTTTGGAGGGAGTCGCCGGAGGGTTGCTCGGATTCGATGCTGCCGTTGGGGGTAAGTTTATCGATGATGACCGGAAGGAACTGGGCGAGCAAAGGCATGATTTTGGAGGCGTCGACACCGAGTTTGGAGGCGAAGCCCTGGAGGGCATCTGGACCGATGGCGGACTCGATCTGGCCGGGTTCGATGGGTTGGTTTTCGCCAGTGCCGACCCAGGATTTGGCGACGTCACCGAGGCCGGCCTGGTTGAATTTCTCCATGAGGCCGGACATGCCGCCGAGTTGGCCGAGCAGGCCGGAGACGGCGTCTGAGGTTTGGCCTTGATTGGCGAAGACGTTTGTGAGGGTGCTGAGGTCGAGGCCGCCGGAGGCGTTTGATCCTCCGAGCAGGCTGCCCATGGCTTGTTTGGCGAGTGAGTCTAAGAGTCCCATAAGTTGCTTGGTTTGAGGCGGCATTATTAAGGTAAGAGGGTGGATCGTCAATGAGGGATTTGATGTTTAGATAGGCATAACCCTAAAAACGGAAATGGCTGAGGGCGAATCTGCCGCCGTCATTGGCCCCACAAGGCTTCCCGCTTCTC
>CANETF010000120.1 GCA_947440575.1 Verrucomicrobiaceae bacterium | reverse complement strand
TTCGAGGTGCTTGAGAGGCGCAGAGGCTTGGTTGCTCAAGGCTTTCGGGTCCGCAGTGGCTGCATCTTATACGATGCCGCCCAAGGAGCAGGAAGCCTTGAGCAGCCAATGCTCAAGCCTATCAGGTGCCTCCAACTTCGGAGTTCGGGCTCAGTCCTCCCACCCGCCTGCTGCCAAGATGTCGCGGGAATAAGGATCGCCCTCCACCTCGAACTCACGCAGGTATTTCAGCGCCAGCGCCCGCACTTCGGGATTGGGATTGGTGCGCGCGTGTTGCAGGGCCTCGGGGTCGAGAAATCGGTCCAGCATGGACGTGGCCTCAGCCAAATCACAAATCGGCAGCCGCTCCTTGACCAGGGATTCGAGAAAAAGCTGGTCTTTCCAGTCGTGCTCGCGGCCCGTGTTGGCCTTCGTTCGATAAAGGTCCATTTCGTGAGGAAGCCGCACTCCTGACTTCAATGGACTGGCCGCCACCCAAACAGCATTGAATTCATCAAGTTCCAGTTCGTTAGGCTTGCGGAAGATGTCCAATGGCAGGTCGAGACCGCTAATACGAATGACCCCATAATCTGAGATATCTGCCACCACCTCGTCAATGTGGTCCAATCGACGCCTCTCGGCTAATGACCAAACAAAGCTACCGCGAAACGAATCAACGACTTGAAGGCAATTGACCACCCACTCATCTACCGAACTAAACGGCTCAAGCCAGATGTCCGAATCCTTGGTTGGCCGACTCAGCCCGTGGGCAATGATGGCCATGCCTCCAAGCAGAAGAACACGGTGGCGGCGGGCTAGTTCGCTCGTGAAGTCGTCGGTAGAAAGTCGTGTTTCCATTGCTCTATGCGACGGCTGACTTGATCCGCAATCCAAATGCATTCGGCCAAAGACTCCGGCTTGTGGGGCAGCCAAGGCTCTGAGTTGTCCGGAATCTGCACCCGTTTCACATTCGGATCACGCGCCGCATCCCGCCGAGCCTGCATCTTCCGCCGCGCCATGTCGGCGGAGTAGCGCTTCTTGAGCTGCTCAATGGTGGGGCGGTACTGCTTCATGCGAGTCCCATCATATAAGTCAATCGCACCAAATGCAAGATCCGGGAAGGCCTCACCCCAAGACGACGCCTTTTGGCCCACTTGCCAAATCCGACACTCCTTTTGCTGTCATAACCGCCACCCACCCTTCGTTAATTCCAATCACCCACCATGACGAACCGACTTCTCACCTCTGTCCTGCTCTTAGCACTGGCCCTGCCAGGCATCTCAACCGCCCAGCAAACCAACCCCAAGGGCAAAGGCAAAGGCAAAGGCAAAGCCCCCGCCAAAGCCCCTGCCAAACCCAAACGCCCCGACGCCGTCGGCCCCGCTATCGGCGCCAACATCGCCACCCCCATCTCCAGCATCAAAACCCTCCCCGACTTCAAAGTCGAACTCCTCTACTCCGTCCCCGGCGGCGAACAAGGCTCCTGGGTCAACCTCTGCTCCGATGACAAAGGCCGCATCTACGCCTCCGACCAATACGGCGGCCTCTACCGCTTCTCCGCCCCTGCCGCGGGCCAACCCCTCAAACCCGGCGACGTCCAAAAACTGCCCACCGACATCCGTGGAGTTAACGGCATGCTCTTCGCCTTCGGCGCCCTCTACGTCGGCGTGAATGACTACGAGAAAAAAATCCCCAGCGGCCTCTATCGCATCACCGACAGCAACTCCGACGACATCCCGGACAAAGTCGAAATGCTCCGCGAGTTCGACGCCGGCAGTGACCACGGCGTCCACGCCATCCTGAAAACCCCCGACGGCAAAGGCCTCTACCTCATCACCGGCAACAACGCCGTCCTCAAGGAAGGCCCCAAAGAAGGCACCGTCGCCAGCTCCCCCGTCGCCAAACTCTGGGGTGACGACCACCTCCTCCCGCGCATGCCCGACGGTCGCGGCCACAACCGCCACGTCATGGCCCCCGGCGGCATCATCTATCGCCTCGATCCCGATGCCAAAAACATGGAAATCTTCGCCTCCGGCTTCCGCAACATCTACGACGGCGGTGTCAATCGCGACGGCGAACTATTCACCTACGACGCCGACATGGAGTACGACTTCAACACCTCCTGGTATCGCCCCACCCGCATCAACCACGTCGTCAGCGGCGCCGAATACGGCTGGCGCAATGGCGCCGGCAAATACCCCGAGTTCTACTTCGACAGCCTCCCCGCCACCCTCAACATCGGCCCCGGCTCCCCCACCGGCACCACCTTCGGCTACGGCGCCAAATTCCCCGCCAAATACCAGGAAGCCTTCTACGCCCTCGACTGGAGCTGGGGCAAAATCTACGCCGTCCACCTCACCCCCTCCGGCTCCACCTACACCGCCACCAAAGAAGAATTCGTCACCGGCGGCCCCCTCCCCGTCTCCGACGCCATCATCGGCAACGACGGCGCCATGTACTTCACCATCGGCGGCCGCCGCGTGCAGAGCGGGCTGTATCGGGTGAGTTATGTGGGGAAAGAGGGCACCGAAGATAACTACGTGCCGAGTGGTCATGCCCCCTCGGAGCGTGACATCCGCAAACAACTCGAAGCCTTCCACGGCAAACCAGACCCCAAAGCCGTCGCCACCGCCTGGCCCCACCTCAGCAGCGATGACCGCTACATCCGCGCCGCCGCCCGCACCGCCCTTGAACACCAGCCCCTCGCCGAATGGGAAGCCAAAGCCCTCGCCGAAACCAACGCCACCGCCCAACTCGAAGCCCTCCTCGCCCTCACCCGCGTCACCGGCGTCTGCGCCACCCACCGCGCCGCCGATCACGTCGTCAACACCGCCACACGTGACAAAATCTGGACCCCCCTGCTGAAGCACGACTTCGCCAAACTCACCCCCGACCAGCGCCTCGCCTACGTCCGCCTCACCCAAATCGTCCTCCACCGCTTCGGCAATCCCGACGACGCCACCGTCGCCAAAATCACCGCCAACCTCGACCCCTCCTACCCCGCCGACACCTTCGAGCTCAACTGGCTCCTCACCGAGACCCTCGCCTACCTCCAGGCCCCCAACACCGCCGCCAAAGGCATGGCCCTCATCGCCTCCGCCGAAAGCCAGGAACCCCAAATCGAATACGCCCGCAGCCTCCGCTTCCTCACCACCGGCTGGACCCCCGACCTCCGCAAACAGCAGCTCGAGTTCTTCCTCAAAGCCTCCAACTACAAAGGCGGCTCCAGCTTCTCCCTCTTCGTCGACTTCATCCGCAAAGACTCCCTCGCCACCTTCACCCCCGCCGAGACCACCCAGTTCGCCGAACTCATCGCCAAAAAACCCGAAGTGAAGTCCGCCATGGAAAACGTCGGCGCCATGTTGGCCGGCCGCACCCCCACCATGTGGACCCTCGATGAACTCAGCGCCGCCGCCAAAACCGGCATGACCGGCCGCGACTTCGACAACGGCCGCAAAATGTTCGGCGCCGCCGCCTGCTTCGCCTGCCATCGCTACGGCAACGCCGGCGGCATGACCGGCCCCGACCTCACCGGCGCCGGCGGCCGCTACAGCCCCCACGACCTACTCGACCAAATCATCAACCCCAGCAAAGTCATCAACGAGCAGTTCGCCCCCATCGTCGTCACCAAAAACGACGGCACCACCCTCACCGGCGTCGTCGTCAACCTCAGCGGCGACGGCGTCACCATCAACACCGACCTCTCCGACCCCAACCAGCGCGTCAACGTCGACCGCAAAGAAGTCAAGAGCATCGAACCCAGCCCCGTCTCCCCTATGCCCCCCATGCTCCTCAGCATGCTCAAAAAAGACGAAGTCCTCGACCTCCTCGCCTACGTCCTCAGCGGCGGCGACAAAGCGAACGCCATGTTCAAAAAATAGCCTCCAAAACAGATCACACTCTGTCCGGCAACGCCGGTGGGAAATCCTCCCACCGGCGTTCTTGTGCCAGCCTCCAATGAGCCACTCGCTCACCCGACGCGTATCCATGAAGCCCGTCCACGCTCCCTGAAACGAGCTTGAATGCCCCCCAACTCGCTGTTTTATCCCGCCCCCATGTTTCGCCCCCTCCTCGCCCTCGCCACTCTTCTCCTCCTCGCCGCGTCCGCCTCCGCCGTCTCGCTGGAGGAATTGAACCAGCGATTCCGCCCCATCCCTTCCGTCCCCGAAGCCGAACTGCCTCCCCTCAAAAACAAACCCGAACCCTTCCCCGGCAAACTCCATCACCCGGGCTTCGACGCCCACACCTGGGTCAAATTCCCCTTCGTCGAAAACCCCGGTAGCTTCGGCTTCGACCCCAAAGGCCGCCTGTTCGTCGCCGAAGCCAACCGCTTCTGGCAGGGCGTCCCCGACCTCCGCGGCGCCAACGAACTCATCCCCGGTGACTTCCAGGCCGTCACCCTCGACGACCGCGCCAAACTCTACCAAACCTGGGCCTTCCGCTTCCCCCCCACCTTCTTCACCAACACCGCCGACCGCCTCCTCCGCCTCGAAGACCGCGACGGCAACGGCGCCGCCGACCATCGCACCCTCTTCTCCGACCGCTTCCATGAACCCCTCGACGGCCTCGGTTTCTCCGTTCTCGCCGAAGACGACGCCGTCTACTTCACCTGCATCCCCAGCCTCTGGAAACTCACCGACAAAAACGACGACGGCACCGCCGACGCTGAAGAAGCCATCGCCACCGGCTTCGGCGTCCGCGTCTCCTTCATCGGCCACGACCTCCACGGCATCACCCGCGGACCCGATGGCAGACTCTACTTCTCCGTCGGTGATCGCGGCTACCACGTCACCACCAAGGAAGGCCAAATCCTCAAAGGCTCCGGTCGCGGCGCCATCTTCCGCTGCGAATCCGACGGCACCGGCTTCGAGGTCTTTTGCAAAGGCCTCCGCAACCCCCAGGAACTCGCCTTCGACGAAGCTGGCAACCTCTTCACCTTCGACAACACTGGCGACATCGGCGACCTCGCCCGCATGGTCTACGCCCTCGAAGGCAGCGACTCCGGATGGGACATGAGCCACCAATCCGCTCACCAATACGTCACCTTCCTCGACTGGGCCGACTTCCACCCCGAAACCTCCATGTGGGTCGCCGAAAACATGTTCGAAACCTTCACCCCCGACCAGCCCCAGTGGGTCTATCCCCCAGCCTCCCACGTCGCCCGCGGCCCCTCCGGCGTCACCTGGCTCAGCGGCGCCTCCCTGCCCGAAGACCTGCGCGGCAAATTCATGCTCTGCAACTACCGCGGCGCCGCCCAAGGCTGCGAAGTCCTCTCCGTCGGCATCAAACCACAGGGCGCTGGCTTCGTCGCCACCTCCGAAGACATCATCGTCGAAGGCGTCGGCGTCACCGATGTCGAACTCGGCTACGACGGCAACATCTACCTCTGCGACTTCGGCGGCGGCTGGAGCATCAACACCAACGGCGCCATCGAAGTCCTCACCCCCAAAAACGAAGCCCTCAAAACCGCCGGCTCAGAAGTGAAGTCCCTCTTCGCCGCCGGAGTCAAAGACGCCCCCCTGGAAAAACTCACCGCCCTCCTCCAATCCCCCGACAAACGCGTCCGCCAGTTGGCCCAGTTCGAGTTGGCCAACCGCAACGACATCCCCACCCTCTCCGCCATCGCCACTGACGCCTCCAGACCCCTCACCACTCGCCTCCACGGCATCTGGGGCCTCGACCAACTCGGTCGCAAAACCCCCGCCACCGTCCTCCCCGCCCTCCTCCCCCTCACCCGGGACAAAGACCCCGAAATCCGCGCCAACACCGCCCGCACCCTCGGCAGCATCCGCGCCCAAGACGCCCGCGACCCCCTCCTCGCCCTCCTCAGCGACCCCTCACCTCGCGTCCGCTCCCTCGCCGCCATCGCCCTCAGCCGCATCACCGAAAAAGGCGACGCTGCCGTCATCCAATCCCTCTACACCCTCGCCGCCGAATCCGGCAAATCTCAAATCGACCCCGTCCTCCGCCACGCCACCCTCTCCGCCCTCGACCTCATCGGCACCCCCGAGTCCGCCATCGCCCAAGCCCAATCCGCCGACCGCGAAGTCCGCCTCCTCGCCATCCTCTACCTCCGCCGCCACGCCAGCCCCGACCTGCAATCCTTCCTCTCCGATGCCGACCCCCAACTCCGCATCGAAGCCATCCGCGCCATCTACGACACCCCCGCCATCGACAGCCCAGCAGGCGACGCCATCGCCGCCCTCGCCAAAACCGCCTCCCCCCTCCCACCCACCCTCCAACTCCGCATCGTCGCCGCCAACTACCGCCGCGGCGGACCCGACCACGCCCGACACCTCATCGCCATGGTCGCCGATCAAGCCCTCGCCCCCGAGACCCGCACCGCCGCCCTCCACGCCCTCCGCCTCTGGGAAAAACAAATCGTCACCGATCCTGTCCTCGGCGCCTATCGCCCCCTACCCAAAACCCCCCGCACCCTCGCCGCACTCGGCCAAGCCATCGACACCGACCTCCGCGCCCTCCTCGCCGGCCCGCTCCCCGCTGAACTCGCCTCCCTCGCCCTCACCCTCGCCGACGAAACAGGCGTTCGCCTCGAAGCCGCCACCCTCCAAAACTTCGCCACCCACAAAACCCTCGCCCCGGAAGTCCGCGTCGCCGCCCTCAACAGCCTCGTCAGCTCGAACGCCCCCCAAGCCCCGGAAATCGTCCGCAACCTCCTCACCGACGCCGCCCCCACCGTCTCCGCCACCGCCGTCACCCACGCCTACACCCTGAAACTCGACGGCATCGCCGATGTCGCACGCGCCGCCATCACCTCCGGTCCCGTCGAAAAAGCCCGTGCCGCCATCGCCGGTCTCGCCGCCACCGAACCCAGCGTCATCGCCACCCTCTGGCAGGAACGCAACACCCAAAAAATCCGCTCCGAACTCGCACTCGACCTCTACCTCGCCCTCCAAACCGCCACCGATCCCGCCCTCCAGCAGCTCGCCACCACCTACGCCACCACCGACCCCAACGCCGTC
Source organism: Verrucomicrobiaceae bacterium (assembly GCA_947440575.1). Classification (GTDB taxonomy): domain Bacteria; phylum Verrucomicrobiota; class Verrucomicrobiia; order Verrucomicrobiales; family Verrucomicrobiaceae; genus JAGRPD01. The sequence goes on along the minus strand of CANETF010000120.1, from coordinate 6,261 downwards.
CATCGCCTCAGCGAAACCGGCGGCGATGTCGAACGCGGAGAAAAAGTCTTCCGCAACCAGGGCGCCTGCCTCCAGTGCCATAAAATTGGCAGCGACGGCGGCATCCAAGGTCCCTCCCTCACCAAAGTCGGCGAGCGCCTCAAGCCCGACAAACTCATCGAATCCCTCGTCAACCCCAACGCCGCCATCGCCGAAGGCTACGGCCTCGCCGCCGTCACGCTCGCTGACGGCACCCTCGTCATGGGCCGCATCGGCAAACAGACCAAAAAACAAATCACCGTCATCGCCCCCGACGGCAAAGCCACCCAAATCCCCACCTCAAACGTCGCCACCGTCGCCCCACCCGTCTCCGCCATGCCCCCCCTCGGCCTCTCACTCCCCCCCAAAGACCTGCGCGACCTCGTCGCCTACCTCGCCACCCGCACCTCCGCCACCATGAAAAAAGGCGACGACGAGGAAAGCCACGGCGAAAAAATCGCCAAATAGCCTCTCCCCCCTCTGTGGTAAACCCCTCTTTCTCGAACAGAAAGAGCCAACTCTCACGTTTACCCATCCACCATGAAGTGTCTCTCCCTGCTCCTCTGTCTCCTCTGCGTTTTCTCCCAAGCCGCCGACGCCCCTGCTAAAGCCAAAGCCAACCCCAAGGCCAAAGCCAAAGCCGCCCAGGGCCTCGGCGCCGACGCCCCCGCAGGCAAACCCTACATCTACAAAACCTCCGCCGGCAAACCCCGCCAGATGGAGATCTACTTCCCCCCCAATCACGATCCCGCCCAAGCCAAAGTCCCCGGCATGATCCTCTTCCATGGCGGCAGTTGGACCAGCGGCTCCCTCAAACAGTTCCGCACCGCCTGCGCCTACTTCGCCAGCCGCGGCCTCGTCTGCGCCACCGCCGAATACCAAATGCTCAGCAAAGAAGAAGCCACCAAACTCCCCCCCGGTGAAACCCGCAAACGCGTCTGCGTCACCGACGCCAAAAGCGCCATCCGCTGGTTCAAACAACACGCCCCCGAACTCGGCATCGACCCCCAACGCATCATCACCGGTGGCGGCTCCGCCGGCGGCCACATCAGCGCCCTCGCCACCCTCAACCCCGGCCTCAACGATCCCGCCGACCCCAAAGACTTCGACACCACCGTCGTCGCCTACCTCTGGTTCAATCCCGCCTTCGCCACCGACGACCACAAAGACCCCGAAATCGACATCCTCAACCACCTCAAAAAAGACACCGCACCCGCCATCGCCTTCTTCGGCGATCAAGACACCTGGAAAGTCGGCTGGGACATCGCCTACGCCAAATGGAAGTCCCTCGGCAACACCTCCATCGACCTCCAAATCGCCCCCGGCCAAGCCCACAGCTTCTTCAACAAAGACCACTGGCAATCCGTCACCCTTCTCGCCGCCGACCACTTCCTCGTGAAACAAAACCTCCTCTCCGGTGAAGCCACCAAAACCCCACCCCCCACCGGCGAAAAACTGGTGCCCGCTTCCCAACAGCCCTGAGTTCCAAAGATCGACGCCCCCTTCACGGAATCACCACCGCCTCACCCAAAAACTTCGGCTGCGTTCCCAGCAACGTCACATCCAAAACCGCCTGCACCCGCGCCAGATACTCACGCAAATGAGTCATCATCCCGCGGCTTCCCCGCAAATCCGCCGCATCATAACCCACCGCCTGGGTCCCGCGCTGGCGTGCCAAAAAAACCGCACGCTCATTGTGGAATCGTTGTGACACCACCACAAACGCCTCCTGCCCAAAAACCTCCTTCGTCCGCACCACCGAGTCCAGCGTCCGAAACCCCGCATAGTCGAGGTAAACCGCCTTCTCTGGAATCCCTGCCTTCACCAAAGCGGCCTTCATCGCCGTGGCCTCATCGTATTCCTTCGACCCGTTATCCCCGCTCACAATCAACGCCTCCACCTTGCCCGACTGATGCAGCCTCACCGCCGCCTCCATCCGCTTCGTGAAAAACAGGTTCGGCCTCCCCTGAATCGTAGGCGCACATCCCAGCACGACGGCCGCCTTCATCTTCGGCACTTGGGCCAAATCTCCATGACAAAACGGCCCCGCCACCGCCTCGACCCAATAGTGACAACCCACAACAAGCGCACTACCAACCCCAAAACCCAATACAAGAATCCTCCAACGAAACAAATCCCGAAGACGCATGCGCCGAACATGCCTCGACTTGCCCCGTCTGTCCACCGCCCCCACCACTCCCAAACAACCCGTTCATTTCAACCGATAGACCACGCCACTTTCACTGTTTCATGCCCCAACCCACCATGAGACCACTCCTCTTCCTCCTCTGCGCTCTCGGCTGCCTCTCCCAAGCCGCCGACACCCGTCCCAACATCCTCTTCATCTACGCCGACGACTGGGGCTGGGGCGACCTCGCCTCTCACGGCCATCCCCACCTCAAAACCCCCAACCTCGATCGCCTCGTCAAAGAAGGCACCGACTTCCACCAGTTCACGGTCGGCCACCCCGTCTGCTCCCCCAGCCGCACCGCCATCGTCACCGGCCACTACCCCGCCCGCCACGGCGTCCACCAACACTTCGCCGGCCATGCCGAAAACGTCGCGCGCGGCATGCCTGACTGGCTCGACCCCAAGGCTCCCCTCCTCCCGCGCCTCCTGAAAAACGCCGGCTACACCACCGCTCACTTCGGCAAATGGCACCTCTCCGGCGGCGGCCTCGACGCCCCGCTGCCCGCCGAATACGGCTACGATGACGCCGCCGTCTGGACCGGACCCGGCCGCAGCGTGTTTGAAGACACGCCAATCGAAGCCAAGGCCGGCGATGCACACGATCAGCACGCCGCCTCCTTCCTCACCACCGCCGCCACCGAGCACGCCCTCCGCTTCATCCGCGCCGCCCAAGAAAAACCCTTCTACCTCAACCTCTGGATCCACGAAACCCACCACCTCGTCTCCGCTACCGACGAAGACAAAAAAGCCTACCCCGACACCACCGAACCCCAGCGCACCTACTACGCCGCCATCACCCGCGCCGACAAACAAATCGGCCGTCTCCTTGACCTCCTGGACGAACTCAAAATCACCGACAATACCCTCGTCATCTTCTCCAGTGACAACGGCCCCGAAAACTCGCACGCCAAGCCCGGCGAAAAATTCTACCACAGCGTCGGCACCACCGGCGGCCTGCGCGGCCGCAAACGCAGCCTCTACCTCGGCGGCGTCAACGTCCCCTTCATCGTCCGCTGGCCCGGCCATGTCCCCGCCGGTCGCATCGACAAAACCAGCATCCTCTCCGGTGTCGACGTCTTCCCCACCCTCCTCGCTGCCACCGGTATCCCGGCCCCTGAAGGCTACGCCAGCGACGGCCTGAACGTTCTCCCCGCCTTCAAAGGCGAACCCTTCACCCGCTCCCAACCCATCTTCTGGGAATGGCGCGGTCCGCACAGTCAAGAAGCCGACTGGCCCACCCACGCCATCCGCGAAGGCGACCACATCCTCCTCCACGACGAAACCTTCGCCCGTGTCGAACTCTACCACGTCCTCACCGACCGCCCCCAGCAGCAAAACCTCGCCGCCACCGAGCCCGATCGCGTCGCCGCCATGAAAGCCAAACTCGACACCTGGCGTGCTACCCTCCCCACTCCCTTCCAGCAATCCCCCTCCGGCAGCCGCAAAGCCCCCAATCAACCCCCTCCCGCCAAAACAAACCCCAAGCCCACCCCGGACCGCGCCACCGCCTTCAAACGCTGGGACAAAAACAACGACCGCCTCCTCACCCTCGAAGAATACACCAACGGCCTCGCCAAAAAAGACGACGCCCCCAAGCGCTTCAAAAACTTCGATCAAAACAGCGACGGCAAGTTGTCTCCTTCCGAGTTCGTAGGAACTCCCTGAACCGCGCCATCGGCTCGAACAGCTAAATCAGACACAACTCTTGCCGAGGGTTCACTCCGGCATCACACGTTTAATCACCGTGAAGTTCTCCACCAGCCTCTTCCTCCTCACCGCCTCCACCTCCGCTCTCCACGCAGGCGTTGACTTCAATCACCAAATCGTCCCCCTCCTCCGCAAACATTGCGGCGAGTGCCACACCGGCGACAAACTCAAAGGCGGCTTCTCCATGAACGACCGCGCCGCTCTCCTCCACGGCAGCGAAAACGGCCCCGTCGTCGAACCCGGCAAAACCGAAAAAAGCCTCCTGCTCGAAGTCGTCACCACCACCGACGAAGACCTCCGCATGCCCCCCAAAGGCGCCGGCCTCTCCCCAGCCGAAGCCGACCTCCTCAAACAATGGATCGCCGAAGGCCTCCCCTGGGAGTCCGGCTTCGCCTTCAAAGCCCCCGCCTACGAACCCCCGCTCAAACCCCGCTCCGTCACCCTCCCTCCCGCCATCGACGGCCGCGAAAACCCCGTCGACCGACTCATCGACGCCTACTTCACCCAGAAAAAACTCCCCCGCCCCCCGCGCATCGACGACAGCACCTTCCTCCGCCGCGCCCACCTCGATCTCATCGGCCTCCTCCCCACCCCCGATGAAGTCACCGCCTTCCTCGCCGACACCACCCCCGAAAAACGCCACCGCCTCGTCCGCTCCCTCCTCGCACGCGACGTCGACTACGCCGAACACTGGCTCACCTTCTGGAACGACCTCCTCCGCAACGACTACGGCGGCACCGGCTTCATTACCGGCGGCCGCAAACAAATCAGCAAGTGGCTCTACGACTCCCTCATCAATAACAAACCCTTCGACCAGTTCACCCGCGAACTCATCGCCCCGCCCACCGACGACAGCCGAGGCTTCATCGACGGCATCAAATGGCGCGGCACCGTCAGCGCCGGACAAACCGTCGAAATCCAGTTCGCCCAAAGCCTCGGCCAGTCCTTCCTCGGCATCAACCTGAAGTGCGCCTCCTGCCACGACAGCTTCATCGACCGCTGGAAACTCGATGAAGCCTACAGCCTCGCCGCCATCTACGCCGAATCCCCCCTCGAAATCCATCGCTGCGACAAACCCGTCGGCCGCACCGCCACCGCCTCCTGGCTCTTCCCCGAACTCGGCCAAATCGACCCCAAAGCCCCCCGCCCCGAGCGCCTAAACCAGCTCGCCGCCCTCATGACGCACCCCGAAAATGGCCGCGTCACCCGCACCATCACCAACCGCCTCTGGCACCGCCTCATCGGCCACGGCATCGTCCATCCCCTCGACTCCATGCAGAGCCAACCCTGGAACGCCGACCTCCTCGACTTCCTCGCCAGCGACCTCCAAAAAAGCGGCTACAACCTCAAACACACCCTCGAACTCATCGCCACCTCCGACCTCTACCAAACCCGCGCCGAAATCGTCCCCGAAAACACCGGCGACTACCTCTTCAAAGGCCCCCGCGCCCGCCGCCTCACCGCCGAACAATTCATCGACGCCGTCTGGCAGCTCACCAGCACCGCCCCCACCAAAATGGACGCCCCCGTCTTCCGTGGCAAACTCGACCCAAAAGCCGCCGACATCCCCCTCACCGGCCAGTGGATCTGGGGTGCCTCCGCCGCCGATAGCAAAGCCCCTCCCTCCGACGAAACCCTCCTCTTCCGCGCCACCTGGACCCTCGATGACTCCCCCGCCTCCGGTGCCGCCATCCTCACCTGCGACAACGAATGCACCCTCTACATCAACGGCCGCAAAATCATCGAAAGCTCCGACTGGACCCACCTCCTCGCCGTCCCCCTCCACGACAAACTCCAAAAAGGCGCCAACCAGATCGTCGTCCTCGCCAAGAACGCCGGCAAAGGCCCGAACCCCGCCGGCCTCTACTTCCAAGCCCACGCCAAACTCGCCAACAACACCGTCGCCACCCTCAACAGTGACACCAACTGGCAGTTCAGTCCCAGCCCGCCCGCCGGCAAAGAAGGCCGCCTTGGTGCCCTCCCCAAAAACTTCTCCCCCGTCACCCGCGTCAAAGTCCTCGCCGCCTGGAACAAGGCCCTCCAACAGCAAGGCCCCTCCCTCCTCTCCCAGGGCGCCTCCTCCGGCTCCCGCATGGTCCGCGCCGCCCTGATCAAGAGCGACTTCCTCATGCGCTCCCTCGGCCGCCCCAACCGCGACCAAATCGTCTCCATGCGCCCCAACGAAATCACCACCCTCGAAGCCCTCGACCTCTCCAACGGCCAAACCCTCACCTCCGCCCTCGATCAAGGCGCCACAAACCTCCTCAAACGCCCCTGGCCCTCCTCCACCGACCTCATCCACTCCCTCTATCTCGCCACCCTCTCCCGCCCCCCCCCCCCCCCCCC
>CANETF010000119.1 GCA_947440575.1 Verrucomicrobiaceae bacterium | reverse complement strand
GGGGGGGGGGGGGGGGGGGGGGGGGGGGGGGGGGGGGGGGGGGGGGGGGGGGGGGGGGGGGGGGGGGGGGGGGGGGGGGGAGGGGGGGGGTGGGGAGGCGTTTGCTGCCTTCGAGTTGGAGTTCGGTGAGTTCGAGGGCGCCGATGGCACAGGCGATGAGGAGTTTGCCGTGGCTGTCGAGGATGGTGCCGGGGATGGGGCAACTGGTGATTTCGGGATGGGGGAGGGCACTGAAGATTTTGAGTTGGGTGCCTTCGAGTTGTGTGTGGGTGCCGGGCCAGGGGTGATAGGCGCGGATGGTGCGGGCGATTTGGTTGGCGGGCTGGGTCCAGTCGATGCGGCCGTGGGCGCGGGTGAGTTTGCCGATGTGGGTGGCGAGGGTGTTGTCCTGCGGGGTGCGGGGGGCGGTGCCGGCGGCGAGGAGGTCGAGGGCGTGCTCGAGGGCGGCGGGTGCGAGGAGGGCGAGGCGGTCGTGGAGGGAGGCGCCGGTTTCGGAATCGGAGAGGGGGGTGCGGGTTATGAGGAGGATGTCGCCGGTGTCGAGGCCTTCGTCCATGTACATGATGGTGACGCCGGATTCGGGGTCGCCGTCGCGGATGGCGGCCTGGATGGGGGCGGCGCCGCGGTGGCGGGGGAGGATGGAGGCGTGGATGTTGAGGCAGCCGAGGCGGGGGACGTCGAGAACCGCGCGGGAGAGGATTTGGCCGTAGGCGACGACGATGGCGATGTCGGCCTGGAGGGGGCGGAGGTCGTCGAGGGCGTGGCGGATTTTGAGGGGTTGGAGGACGGGGATGCTGTGTTCGAGGGCGAGGGTTTTGGTGGAGGGAGGGGTGAGGATGAGTTTGCGGCCGACGGGTTTATCGGGCTGGGTGACGACGGCGACGACTTGGTGTTTGGGGGTGTTGATGAGCCAGCGGAGGGAAGGGAGACCGATGTCGCCGGTGCCGATGAAGAGGACGCGCATGAGAGGGGAGGAAGAGGGGGAGGGTAACATGGGCGGGAGGGGGCACAACTGCGGGATGGACGCAAAATGGTGGGAATGGTTTTGAGAGGGCAAATCTATTTGTGGAAAGGGAATTGAGGCTTAAGATCGTTGCCCTATGAGACAACGCGTTGTTTTGGGATCCTGTGTGCTGGCAGCTGTTGTCGGAGGGTTGTTGTTTTTGGGGATGAGGGATGGGGAGGTGAGAGGGGTGCGGGGGACTGGTTCGGGTCCGAAGGAAGCGGGATTGGCGGCGAAGGGTGGCGAGGCGTTGGAGGTGGATGAAGCGGGCGAGGTGGCGGGTGAGAAAAGGGGTGGGGCTGCGGTGTCGGTGCTTACGGGATTGGCGGCGGACAAGGCGGCGACGAAGGCGAAGCGGGTGGGTGCCGGAGTGGCTTTGGATGCGCCGTTGGTGGCGGGTCGGCAATGGCGGATGAGTGTGGGGGGGAAGCCGGTGGTGATGGAGGTGGCGCTGGATGAGATTTGGATTGCTGGCGCGAAGGAGGGGGGCGGGTTGCGGTCGATTCCGGCGCAACCGGATTTGGAGTTGTTGTTGGCGAAAGCGGAAGCGTTGGCGGCGAGTTTGGGAGGGAAGGCGCGGCTGGTGCTGTATCCGAGGGGGACGGTGGAGCGGACGGAGTTGAATCGGAGGTTGCTGACGGAATCGTTTTTGGTGGAGTGGGATGGGCGGGCGGAGACGCGGCGGAAGCTGGAGGCGGCGGGGGTGCGGGATTTGAAGCAACCGGACTATGCGCCGGAGTTGTGGGTGGCGCGGGTGGAGGGGGATCCGGCGGCGGCGTTGAGGGCGATGGAGGCTTTGGAGAGCACGCCGGGGCTACAGAAGTTCGAGCCTCAGTTGGCGCGGCAGCAGCAGAAGAAGTCGGTGCCGAATGACACGCTGTTCACGACGCAATGGCATTTGAGGAACACGGGTCAGGGGTCTGGCCGGGTGGGCGTGGATGCGAATGTGGTGGATGTGTGGGACGACTTCAAGGGGTCGGGGATTCAGATCGCGGTGGTGGATGACGGGGTGGATTTTGCGCATCCGGATCTTTTGCCAAACCGAGCGGCGACGGGGCACTTCAATTGGAATGATGGTGATCCAAATGATCCGTCACCGGGGACTGCGGCGAGTTCGGAGGATTTTCATGGGACGTCGGTGGCGGGGGTAGCGGCGGCGCGGGGGAACAATGGGGTTGGGGTATCGGGAGTGGCACCTGTGGCGACTTTGGTTGGGTTTCGATTGATTTCGGCGCCGTCGACGGATGCGGATGAGGCGGCGGCGATGGGGCGGTTGAATACGGACATTGCGATCAAGAACAACAGTTGGGGGCCATCGGATGATCCGACGACGTTGGGGACGATCGGGACATTGATGCAGGCTGCGCTGGGGACGGCGGCGACGACGGGGCGGGGGGGCAAGGGGGTGATTTTGACGTGGGCGGCTGGGAACGGACGGGAAGATCAGGATCAGTCGAACAAAGATGCGTATGCGAACAATCGGCATGTGTTGGCGGTGGCGGCGATGACGAACACGGGTTTGCAATCGAGCTACAGTGAGAGCGGGGCGAATGTGGTGGTGGCTACGCCTTCTAGCGGGGGGACGCGGGATATTGTGACGACGGATTTGAGTGGGACCCGAGGATATAACTCGGGGAGCACTTCAGGGGAGCCGAAGGACAACAATTACACCAACACATTTGGTGGGACATCATCGGCGACGCCGTTGGTATCGGGGGTGGTGGCGTTGATGCTGGAGGCGAATCCGGCATTGAGTTATCGGGATGTGAAGGAGATTTTTTTGCGGTCGTCGGTGAAGGAAGCACTGACGTCGACGGATTGGATTCGGCAAACGGGAGGTCGGCCGGATTTGGCACCGATTGAGCATCATCACGGGTTTGGCGGGGGTCGGGTGGATGCGGAGGCGGCGGTGGCGATGGCGCAGGGGTGGACGAGTTTGCCGGCGCTGGCGGCAGCGCAGTCGGTGTCGAGCACTGTCAATACAGCCGTGCCGGATGGGACGGGAGAGGTGTCGAGGGATTTTGTGTTTGGGAGCAGTCCAAGACTGCGGGTGGAGACTGTGGAGGTGACGGTGAATATAGCGCACGACTTCCGTGGGGATTTGGAGATTGAATTGGTCTCGCCGAAGGGGGTGAGGAGTCGGTTGGTTTCGGCTTCCGCATTTGATGATGGGTATGATCCTGACACGGAGACGTCTGGGCAGGGGTTTGAGCCGTGGACGTTTTCGAGTGTGCGGCACTGGGGGGAGGGATCGACGGGGACGTGGAAAGTGGTGGTGAAGGACAAGGCGGCTCGGGATACGGGATTTTGGAGGACAGCGACGGTGAGGATTTATGGGACGGAGGAGACGGTGCCGGATTTGACGGCGTTTGGGGCGGCGCAGATGTTGCATGAGGGGGAGGATGCGAGTTTCACGGCGACGGCGACTGGGGGCGGTTTTGCGTATGAATGGCGGCGTGAGGGGACGGCGGTGGGGGGAACGCTGACGGGGGCGTTCACGGTGCCGGGGATTTTGGTGAATCAGGCGGGGAACTACACGGTGGCGGCGATGACGTCGGTGGGTGAGGAGGCGAGTTTGCCGGTGCCGGTGTCGGTGGTGCGGGAGGAGAATCAGAATGTGACGGTGGTGCAAGGGAGGTCGCTGATGCTGACGGCGACGGCGGCGGGGCCGGGGGTTTTGACGTATCAGTGGAAGCGGAACAATGTGGACATGGTGGAAGGTGTGGATGGGGCGGGAACGCAGACGAGGACGATGGTGGTGGCGGCGAGCGGACCGGATCAGGTCGCGAGCTATGAGTGTATGGTTTCAGATGGCGTGCGGACGAAGAGTGCGGGGGTGCGGACGGTTTCGGTGACTCTGATTCCGGTGATGCAGCCGCAGGTGCTGGGGAACACGGTGATCAGCGGGGCGCCGCTTTACTCGCTGGTGGCGTTGAACGGGGCGACACGGTATGTGGCGACGGGGGTGCCTTCGGGGATGCAGTTCAACACGCTGACGGGTGAATTGAGCGGGCGTCCGACGCGGGCGGGGACGTTCACGATCAAGGTGTATGCGACGAATACGGCGGGGCGGAGTCCGACGGTGGACTACACGGTGACGGTGGAGGAACTGCCTATGGAGGTGGTGAATGTGTTTCGAGGGGTGGTGTTGGCGAATGCGGTTTTGAATCAGGACTTGGGTGGGTCGATCACGGTGACGGTGGGCAAGTCGGGGTCGTATTCGGGGACGTTGGTATTGGGTGGGAAGAGCTACACGTTGCGGGGGTTGTTGGTGGGGCTGCCGGGGCGGGCGAAGCCGACGGGGTCGGTGACGATTCGGCGGACGGGGTTGCCTTCGCTGGTGGTGGGGTTTGAGATTGATCCGAATTTGTCGACGATGGCGGGGTCGGTGGTGGTGGGGCCTGACACGGTGCAGTGGACGGCGCAGTCGGCGAATTGGAATTCGAAGACGAATCCGGCGACGGCGCGGTATTTTACGGTTGGCCTGGGGAATGGTGGGGTGATGCCTGGGAAGGGATTCATGACGTTGACGGTGGCGACGAGTGGGTCGATGCGGATGGTGGGTCGGACGGGTGAGGCGCGGCCGTTTACGGTGTCGACGGTGCTGTCGCGGACCGGGGAGGTGGCGGTGTTTGCGCGGACGGATTCGACGCGGTCATCGGTGCATGGGTGGCTGACGGCGACGGATAACTCATATAGTGGGCCTTTTGTGGCGGGAACTTTGGCTTGGCGGAGGCTGGTGCAGCCGGTGGGGACGAGGTTGTATGCGGGGGGTTTTAGTGGGACCTTGACGGTGAACGGGAGTGCTTTTGTGAAGCCGGGGGTGGGAGCGATTTTGATGGGGTTGACAGCGCCGGTGCTGCCGACGGATCGGAATGCAAAGGTGGTGTTTTCGGGGCCGGTGGTGACGGCGGCGGCGCTGGCGGCGAGTTTGGGGGACACGCGGTTCACGCTGACGGACAAGCACAAGGCGGTGTTTGCTGCGGCGAGGTCGGCGGACAATTTGGCGTCGGTGAAGCTGTCGGTGAGTTCGACGACGGGGTTGGTGAGCGGGTCGTTTGTGGCGAGTGATGTGGTGCCGCCGAGCACGAAGCCGTTGTTGAGGACGGTGTTGTTTTATGGGGTGGTTTTGGGGACGACAGCGGAGGGTTGTTTTGTGATGCCGGAGCTGCCGGATGCGATGGCGGTGCCGCCGACGAAGTCGACGACGAGCCCGATTGTGTCGGGGGGGGTGGTGATTGGGGCGCCGTGAGGAAGGACAGGATTTTTTGACAGGATGGCAGGATTTGCAGGATTTACAGGATTGACGTTTTTTTGGGGTGAGTAGCGGGCTTCATCTGGAGGGGAATGGGTGCTTTTGTGGGGGGCTGGGGTGAAGGCGGGGCTTGACCTTGGGGCTGGGGCGGATATGTCAGGCGGCCCTTGTTTGGCTGCTTCTTGTGAGGTGGTTGAACCCTGAAAAAACGCTCTGAATCTTTTATGAATATCGCTCTGCTCGCTCAAGCTGCCAATGAAGCCCGTGGTCTGGCCATGGATGCTGTCCACAAGTGCTCGTCTGGTCACCTCGGTCTGCCTCTTGGGGCGGCGGATATTGGTGCGGTTTTGTTTGGGGAGAAGCTGGTGTGCAATCCGGCGGAGCCGAAGTGGTTGAACCGGGATCGTTTCATTTTGTCGGCGGGTCACGGGTCGATGTTTCTTTATGGGTGGCTGCACCTAAGTGGGTATGATTTGCCGATCGAGGAGGTGGCGAACTTCCGGGTGCTGCATTCGAAGACGCCGGGGCATCCGGAGTTTCACGAGACGCCAGGTGTGGAGTCGACGACGGGGCCGTTGGGTCAAGGGATTGGCAATGCGGTGGGCTATGCGTTGTCCGGGAAGATGGCGGCGGCGAAGTACAACACGGCGGAGCATGCGATCATCGACAACCATGTGATCGCGCTGGCGGGTGACGGGTGTTTGCAAGAGGGGGTGGCGCGTGAGGCGGTAGCGTTTGCGGCGCACAATCACTTGGACAATTTGATTCTGATTTTTGATTCCAACGATGTGACGCTGGATGCGATGGCGAAGGTGACGCAGAGCGAGGACACGCAGGCGTTGTACACGGCGCTGGGTTGGGATGCGGTGACGATTGATGGACACGATTTGAATGCGATCGCGGCGGCGATTGACAAGGCGAAGGCGGATAACAATGGGAAGCCGAAGTTGATCATTGCGAAGACGATCATTGGGAAGGGGATTCCCGAGGTGGCGGGCACGGCGAAGGGCCATGGTGAGGGTGGGGCGAAGTTTGTGGATTCGGCGAAGTTGGGGCTGGGTTTGCCAGTGGATAAGCACTTCTATGTGAGCGACGAGGTGAAGGGTTACTTTGCGGATTTGAAGGCGAAGCGTGGGGCGGCTTATGCGACGTGGAAGGCGGGCTTTGATGCGTGGGCGGCGGCGAATCCGGCGCTGGCGGCGGAGTTGGACGCGGCGCGCAATGGGTCGCTCGATCCGGTGGAGTTGTTGAAGTTGGTGCCGGAGTATCCGGCTGAGGGCAAGGCGGCGACTCGTAACAGTGGCGGGGAGATTTTGAATCACCTGGCGAAGGCGGTGCCGAACTTGATCACGGGCAGCGCGGATTTGTTTGGGTCGACGAAGAACTACATCACGGGCGGGGGCGATTTCAGTGCGTCAAATCCGACCGGGCGGAACATTTGGTTTGGGATTCGGGAACATGCGATGGGAGCGATCTGCAATGGGATCGCTTATGACGGTTTGTTCCTGGCGAGCGGGGCGACGTTCCTGGTGTTTGCGGATTACTGCCGTCCGAGCATTCGGTTGGCGGCGCTGGCGCATTTGCCGGTGGTTTACATTTTCACGCATGACAGTGTGGGCGTGGGTGAGGACGGGCCGACGCACCAGCCGGTGGAGACGGTGAGTGGGCTGCGGGTGATTCCGAACTTGGATGTGATTCGGCCGGGCGATGCGGAAGAGGCGGCGGCGGCGTTTGCTTTGGCGTTCAGCCGGAAGGATGGTCCGACGTTGCTGGCATTGAGTCGGCAGGATTTGCCCCATCAAGGCGGGATTTCGTCGGCGGCGCGGCGTGAGGGGACGCTGAAGGGCGGTTACGTTTTGGTGAAGGAGACGTCGGAGCTGGAGGCGATTGTGATCGCGACGGGGTCGGAAGTGCAGCACGCGGTTGAGGGGGCGAAGGGCAAGCCCGGGGTGCGGGTAGTGTCGATGCCGTGCACGGAGATCTTTGATCGCCAGTCGGCGGCTTATAAGGAGGAGGTGTTGCCGGCGGCGTGTGTGAAGCGGGTGGCGATCGAGGCGGGGGTGACGGGACTTTGGTGGAAGTATGTGGGGACGCAGGGTCAGGTGATCGGGATCGACCGGTTTGGGATCAGTGCGCCGGGGAACACGGTGTTCAAGGAGCTGGGGATCACTGCGGAGGCGGTGGCGAAGGCGCTGGGGTGAGCTGGGGAAAGTGAATGAGTTGAGAAGGGAGGCTGGTGACGGCCTCCCTTTTTTTGTGGGATTGGACCACGAATGTCTCGAATGGGCACGAATTGGGGGCGGTTCTTCGCTTTGCGAAGGGTGGTGGTAGGCAGGAGAATGGGGGGCTAAAGTTGGATCGAGGAGTTGCTAGAGAGGGGGAGGGGGGCTTTGATAGGCGGGTGTTTGAGACGAAAGGCCTTTGATTGCCATGGCCATGCCGAGAGGGACCTTCTGATGAACTGCCTTTGTTGATGGCGGATTCGTGAGCAACAGCGAAAAGAAGGCTCTCTTCTGCTTTCTCCAAATGTGAGCCCCCAGTAACACCATCAGCCACTGTGTGTTGCTCATCGACATGATCAAACAGGAGGCATAGTTTAGAGATTCTCACGAAGCCATGAACAAAGACATCATCATCCGCATGCAGGGCCAGTTTGATCAACTGGCCCAGACGCACCCCGAAGAACCCAATCTGGAGTTCTGGTTTGCCCGGGATTTGCAGGAGCCCCTGGGCTACGCCCGCTGGGAGAACTTCCTCACCGCCATCCAGCGGGCCATTGAGTCATGCAAGACCACGGGTTACGAAGCTGAACACCATTTTCGTGGCGTCACGAAAATGGTCCCCCTCGGCAGTGGAGCGGAACGCCCCATCGAGGACTTCATGCTCACCCGCTACGCCTGCTACCTCATCGCCCAAAATGGCGACCCGAGGAAGGAGCCAATCGCCTTTGCCCAGAGCTATTTTGCGGTGCAGACGCGCAAGCAAGAGCTGATTGAAGAGCGGATGCATCTCATCGGCCGGTTGGAGGCACGTGAGAAGCTCCGTGCTTCCGAAAAAGCGCTCTCGGACAACATTTTTGAGCGCGGCGTGGACGATGCCGGGTTTGGCCGCATCCGGTCCAAGGGCGACGCTGCCCTCTTTGGAGGGCACACCACGCAGGCCATGAAGGACAAGTTTGGCATCACCCAGTCAAGGCCGCTGGCGGACTTCCTACCCACACTGACCATAGCGGCCAAGAATCTGGCCACAGAAATGACCAACCACAATGTGCAGCAGGCTGATCTTCAAGGGGAGCAATCCATCACCCGCGAGCATGTGCAAAACAACAGTAGCGTGAGGCAGATGCTTGGCGAACGCGGCATAAAGCCCGAAAGCTTGCCCCAGGAAGAAGACATCAAGAAACTGGAACGACGGGTGAAAAGCGAGGAAAAGAAGCTCGAAAAAAAGGCGGGTCGTCTGCCGCAAGCGGGAGAGAAACCATAAGCAAGACATCACACCCTCGGAGAAAAGTCGCCACATCTATCCGGCGGGCAATGAATTCTGGATCAGCCGATACGTCGCCTAGACCGACTCTCGAAATGCTTGTCACATTGCCCAGCGGCGCAGCGGCCTCATTGGCTGCGTCAGCCGCTTGCCACGCTCGAAAGCTTGGCGGTAGAAGGTTATCGCAGTGGGAGGCCTTCCAGTGCGCAGGTGGGTGAGATGCTGGCCCATGCCTTGCGCTGGGAATCGGAGGCATTCCTTTCTGAACACGGTGTTTGGCCTGGGACGACGGTGGAGGAGTTTCAGTCTGACCTGGCCTCACTCGACCATCTGCGTGGCGCATGATTACCCGGTGGAAGAGTCAGTGATGGCTCTGGCACGCGTGTGACTGGGACCGAAGCTACTCCAGCGGGCGTATGTCGGATGTGAATAGGCGGCTTTGCCGCTGTGGGGGCGCCAGCAGGCGGGCTGGGGGAAAGCGGCAGCGGGCTGCCGCAATCCAAGAGAGCGCGTTCTTTGCTCATGCTTGGAGCCTATTCTTCGCTGGAGGGTGCGGAGGGCTGAAGCGTTAAGGGGCGGGTAGGAGTTCGAGGGGGCCGCTGAGGATGGGGGTGGTGGTGGGGGGGGAGCCGGGGAGGGTGAAGTAGCCTCGGCCGATGGGGAGGCCGGTGGTGGGGGAGATGAGGCCGCGGTAGGTGGCGGTGCGTTTGGTGGTGCCGTCGGTGAGTTGGAAGGTGCCGGTGAACTCGCCGGTGCGATGGTTGACGGTGAGTTTGAGGGCGGTGGCTGTGGCGGTGGGGTTGAGGGTGACGCGGCCGGTGGGGCTGAGGCGGAGGGTTTGGGTGAGGAGGGCGATTTGAGGGGTGGTGAGGCCACCGTGATCGAACTGGATGCGGGTGTTGTCTGGGGTGTCGGGATTGCCGAGGCGGTTGAAGGTGGGGGCGGGTGGGGTGTCGTGGGTGATTTGGGTGTCGAGGAAGAGGGCGAATCCAGTGGGGGTGTAGGAGCGATCAGTGCGAGAGGCGGGGCGGATTTTTTGCCAGTCGAGGGTGCCGGGGAGGAAAGGGACGGGGAAGATGGTCAACAGGCTGAGGCCCTGGGTGAGGTGGCCGAGGGCGCTGCCGTTGTTGTTGTAGAGTCGGAGGTAGGTGGTGAAGCGGGGGTCGCGGGCGTTGAGGGAGAAGGACAGGGCGCTGTTGTCGGCGAGGCGTCCGGCGGCTTGATAGTGGGTGCCGCTGAGGCCGGTGATGCGGAGGTAGCTGGTGCCCTGGGGTTTGGCGAGATTGCCGAGGTCGGCGGTGGGGATGGTGAGGTGGGTTTGGAAGGCGCTTTTGGCGATGGTGCTGCGGGCGGCGGGGGTCAGGGAGGTGGCGGGGAGGTAGGTGTGGCCGGTGAGGGGCAGGGTGGTGGTGCCGTCGGTGAGGGTGCCGGTGACGGTGGTGTTGTTGTGGGGGAGTGTTAGGGTGAGAGTGAGCGGGGTGGTGCCGGTGCGGGGGAGGGTGGCGGTGTAGGTGACGTCGATGGCGGGGCGGACGGTGACGCGGCCACGGAGGGCGAAGGTGCGGGTGCCGAGGGTGAGGGTGCCGCTGGCGGAACCGGTGGGGGTGACGTTGAGGAGGAGGCGGCCGCCGAGGGATTGGTTCAGGGTGGGTGAGCGATCGATGAGGGCGGTGTAGGTGGCGCCGGCGCCGCTGTCGAGGGGGAGGGGGGCGATGGTGAGGGTGTGGGTTTGCGGGGTGCCGGTGCCGGCGCTGGTGCGGGGGGTGATGGTGAGGGTGTAGGTGCCGGGGGTGGTGGGGAGGCCGGTGATGGTGCGGGTGCGGCTGTCGTAGCGGAGGCCGGGGGGGAGGCCGCGGATGGTGAAGGTGGTGGAGGGTTCGTCGGCGGTGAGGGGCCATGTGAAGGCGGCGCTGACGGTGGCGTCGGTGGGTGGGGGTGGGCTGGTGATGGTGGGTCTCTTTATTACGATTTGCAGGCGGGCGCCTCGGCTGGTTCGGCTGCCGTTGGCGTCGGTGATGATGACGCTGTAGCCGGCGATGTCGGTGGGGGCGATGTTCGAGAGGGTGACGGTGTCGGTGGTTTCGTTGAGGATGTCGATGCGGTCTTTTTGCCACTGGTAGGTGAGGGGTCCGGTGCCGGTGGCGGCGACGGTGAAGGTGGTGGTGCCGGTGGCGCTGACCTGGACGTCTTCGGGTTGGGTGGTAATGGTGATGGAGCTGGTGAGGTTGGCCTGGATCCAGGAGGTGAGGAGTGTGACCGCGGCGGTGTCGGTTTGATTGGAGCCGAGCGGGGGCATGCGGGAGAAGCCGTTCGTTCCGGCGACGCGATGGAGGAGGATGGAGTGGGTGGTGTCGCCGGGGAGGAGCAGGCGGTTGTCGGGGTTGGTGCCGGGGTTAGCGGGGATGGCGTTGAGGAGGCCGGTGTCTTCGAGGGGGAGGGTGTGGCGGGCGTCCCAGGTGGAGGGGAGGCCGGTGCCGAGCTGGTGGCAGGGGGCGCAGCTGGCGCTGAGGTAGGAGCGGGCGCGGTCGGTGAGGCTGTGCTGGGGGTTGTCGAGGGCGACGAGGGCGGGGAGGGTGCCGGGGGGGAGAAGGGATTTGGTGTTGAGGTAGCCGGCCTGGGCGAGGGCGAGGAGTTGGTTGCCGTGGCCGGGGGTGGGGCTGGGGCGGTTGAGTTGGGCGGTGTTGAAGCTGAGGGCGTGGCCGCCTTGGGGGGTGTGGCAACTGAGGCACTCGCCGCGGGAGGGGAAGCGCCAGGTTTGGGCGGGGGAGGAGCCGGGGATGGGGAAGTCGAGGCCTTCGGAGGGGACGAGGTCGGCGTCGGTTTGATCGTCGCGCCACTGGTAGGTGAGGCCGTAGGAGGCGGTGGCGGTTTTGATGAGGAAGCGGGTTTCGAGGCGGCGGCGGGTGGCGGGGTTGCCACGGGTGGTTTCGATGTCGAAGTGTTTGATCCAGACGGTGCCGGTGGGGAGGGTCCAGTTGGCGTCGGTTTGGAAGCCGAATTTGGCGGTGCTGCTGCGGACGGCGAAGAAGCGGGATTTGGTGGCGTGATCGCTCCAGAAGGGGGTGTTGATGTCGTAGGGGATGACGCCGGTGGCGGGGGTGAGGGTGGTGAGGTCGGTGAAGGCGCCGGTGGCGGAGAGGGTGGCTGGCAGGGTGGTGCTGAGGCCGGTGTGGGCGAGGCGTTTGACCTGGCCGGCGCTGAGGTCGCAGAAGATGAGTTCGGTGGTGGCGGGGTGATGACCGAAGGAGACGATGCTGGCGTCGGTGGTGAGGACGGTGGGCTGCCAGGTGGGGGTGCCTGGGCGGAGGGCGACGATTTGGCCGCTGATGTAGTCGGCGTAGAGGTATTGGCCGATGAGTTCGGGCATGAGGCGGCCCCGATAGACGGCACCGCCGGTGATGGAGGAGCCGTTGACGGTGCCGGAGCGGCCGTAGTCGAAGATGGGGGAGGCGGGGGTGAAGCCGGTGGTGGGTGGGGTGCTGGGAGCAGGGCCGTCTGTGAAGGGGGAGCGGCCTTCACGCCAGCTCCAGCCGCAGTCGTCACCTTTTTGGATGAGGTGGATTTCTTCGAAGCTGCCCTGTCCGACATCGGCGCAGAAGAGTCGGCCAGTGGGGGCGTCGAAGCTGAAGCGGAAGGGATTGCGGAGGCCGGCGGCGTAGAACTCGGTGCGGATGGAGGTGGGGTTGATCGTTTGGTTGTGCCAGGAGGTGAGGCCGATGAAGGGGTTGTCGGGGGGGATGGTGTAGGTGCCGGTGTGGACTGCGGGATGGGCGTTCGGGGTGAGGGAGCCGGGGCGTTTGTCGACGTCTAGTCGGAGGATGGCGCTGAAGAAGTCTTTGTTGATGAAGCGGCCGTTGTTGAAGGTGTCGTCGGCGCCGCCTTCGTCGCCGAGGGAGACGTAGAGGTAGCCGTCGGGTCCGAAGGCGAGGGTGCCGCCGTTGTGGTTGCCGGCTTCATCGGACTGGGTGATGAGGGGCTGGATGAAGCTGGGGTCGGCGAGGTTGCGATTGGTGGTCTGGACGCGCATGCGGGCGATGCGCTGGCGGAGGCCGCCTGAGTTGAAGGAGTAGAAGATGAAGAACTCGCCGTTGGTGGTGAAGTTGGGGTGGAAGGCGAGGCTGAGGAGGCCGTTTTCGCCGGAGGTGGTGAGGCCTGAGACGCCGGTGACGTTGGCGAGATTGAGGAAGAGGGATTTGGTGGGCGTGCCGGTGAGGTTGGTGACGAGTTGCACGGTGCCGCCGCGTTCGATGACGAAGAGGCGGGTGGTGTCGCCGGGGATGGTGGCGGTGAAGATGGGGCTATTGAAGGAGAGGCTGCCGAGGGCGTTGGTGGTGGTGTATCCGGAGGGGAGCGGGGTGGTGCTGGGGAGCTTGATGGAGGTGTTGGTGCGGCGGACGAGTTGGGCGACGGCGGGGGGGGCGCTGGTGAGGAGGGCAGCGATGGTGAGGAGGCAGAGGAGGGGGGGCATCTGCGATTGCGGATTGCGGATTGCGGATTGCGGATTGCGGATTGCGGATTGCGGAT
>CANETF010000118.1 GCA_947440575.1 Verrucomicrobiaceae bacterium | reverse complement strand
CGCACCTCAACCTTTCGCGGCCTGCTCTTCTATCGCTTGTTGCAGCAGGCCGTAAACTTGGAACCTGTAAGAGGGAAGGATCTGATCGGCGGCAAACTTTTGGGAAACATAACTGATAGCCCCTAGGGGAGTAAAGTGCATACCCAGATATGATTAATGCCATCCGTCTTTTTGTGGTATCCTTTGCTGCTGTCCTTTCGAGTTGTGCGACTCAAGGTTACAAGGCTAGTTGCATTGCAGAAGCCAAAGCCTACGCAAAGCGAGCAGTTGAGACGGGTGTAGTCCATGCTGGAGGAGAGCAGGACTTGTTTCTCAGGAAATCGACAGGCAGGCCTGCGGAAGCTAAATGGGACCCGAAGAAGATCGAGAGATTCGTTGCAACTTGGGTTTCGAACAACCCCGAGCGAGCCGAAATCAACTTGGCAGCTACGAAGGGCACCATCGACGAGAGGGAACGACTTCATCTGACCTCAGTTTTGGACATGCGTGAGGCCGCTGAACAGCAACGCAAGGCTGCCAATATGCAGGCTTTTGCAGCAGGTCTGAACTCAGCCGCAGCTTCAATGAATCAGTCTGCAGCTGCTATGAACCAGTCAGCCGCGATGTATCGCCCGCCGACATACATTACCCCTTCCTACACCGCTCCAATCTATCAGCCACCAAGGACGATCAACCTTAGACCAACATATGGAGGTGGTTACAGAGGCACAATCTACTAAGCTCCAAACAGGCCGATAGTCCTGATTTCCAGCACGACAGCGACAATAAGGAGAACAAAATCACCGCAGCCAATCAGCTAGGGCCAGGGAGTTTTACTCTGAAGTCTCAAGCTTTATCAGGGCCATATCTGGTGTCTGGGTTCAAACGTTAGGCAGCATAGCGCGCCTCCCAAAAACGAAAGATACATGAAAACCGCACAACTTGTGATACCACTGTTCACCGCTGCGTCTTTATGTGCCTTTTTCAGCAAACCCAATGGGCCTGCGGAGGTTGATGCTGGCTTAGTTATAAAATAAAAATTTAAAATTTACTCTTAGTTTTTCATTAAACTGGTGGAATTTCACAAGCCTAGAGAAAAGGATTTGGGGCTCATCATGTTGGTGTGTGCCAGCGCAAAGATCGATTTTCTGGAAGACTGTAATTTTGCAGTCATCGATTCATCGATCGTTGTCGCAAAATCGTTTCCGGGGCTACGGCATAAATGACAAAGGGCGATCTGCGGACGGTTATTCCCACGTGGTAATTTCACGAGACAGACCACGGATGGAACGCCACAGAAAAGAAAGATCTATGATCGAAGATCTCCCATTGACCATGAGGCATCAATAAACCGCTGCTGGCCACAGATGGGGCGGCTGAGTTCTCCATGATTTAGAAGTGTCAGACCCGCTCAATTTGTGCCAGAGTTTAGACGGGGGGTCCAGAATGATGAGTTAATTGACTTTAGAGAGTGGGGCGTATCATTTGGAAATGGGTGGGTGGGTCAATTCAAGTAGCGGAATTCGGCGGAGGCTAGGAGGGCTTGGCAGAAGGTGGTGAGGGCTAGTTTTTAGCTTTGTCCTTGTTCTTCTGGGAGTTCTTGGAGTAGCCGGTTTCGACTTTGGTGGGGAAGGTCATCCAGAAGGTGCGGATGGCAGTGAGTTCTTAGAGGGTGGGGCGAGCTAGTCTGCGAGGCAGCGGCAAGGATTGACCAAGTGCAATGGGAAGCGTAACCTCTCCCTATGACAACAATCCTTTCCGCCGATGGCCTGCTGGAAATTCCTGAGGCGTTTCGCAAGGCTGATGCGCTTAAGCCTGGCCAGCGCTGTGATATCGAGCGCCTGGGGCAGGGGGAGTATCGGGTGAGTGTGAAGGATCAAAACGTGAGTGAACTCGAGGAATCCTGGGTGGATGTGCTCCTGGCTTGCCCGGTGAAGGATTGGTTTGAACCGAATGATCGTTGTGAAACGACCGACGATTTGAAACCCATCCGCTTTGAATGAAATACTTGGTGGATGTCAATGTGCTGTCGGAGCCAACCAAACCGGTGTTTGTCCATCGAGTGGCCGACTGGTTGCAGGCTAACCGGAATGACGCGGAGGTGGATGCAGTCGTGCTGGCTGAGATTTGGCGGGGGGTAGATGCGCTTCCCTCGGGGCAACGAAAAGAGTTACTGAGCGCATGGTTTCTGCACTTGAAGTCGAAATTGACGTGCCTGGACTGGACTGTTGAGACAGCGATGGTGTGGGGACCGCTGGTCAACCAGGTCAAGGCCTCCGGATTCACGATTGGAATCAAGGACACGATGATCGCCGCTACTGCGAAGCTTCATGGGTTGACCGTGGTGACGCGCAATGTGGATGACTTCACCCGCTGCGGGGTGCCGGTGGTGAATCCTTTCGAATAGACCAGGCTGGGAAAGTGGGGTTCAAAAACGGGCAGGTTGGGACGCTCTTTTGAATCGTTCATCACGCTGAGCGTGATGGCTACTTTAGTTGAGGTAGCGGAATTCGGCGGAGGCTAGGAGGGCTTGGCAGAAGGTGGTGAGGGCGAGTTTTTGGGCTTTGTCTTTGTGTTGCTGGGAGTTTTTGGAGGAGCCGGTTTCGACTTTGGTGGGGAAGGTCATCCAGAAGGTGCGGATGGCGGTGAGTTCTTCGGGGGTGGGGGCGCGGGAGAAGGCGAGGTGGTAGGCTTGGGTGAGGCGGTCGAGGGGATTGCCGTCGAACTCGGCGAGGCGCTGGGCGAAGGCGTCGGCGAGGGCGATGGCCTGGGGGTTGTTCATGAGGAAGAGGCTTTGGGAGGGGACGTTGGTGTTGTCGCGCTGGCCATTGACGAGGGAGGCGTCGGGAAAGTCGAAGACGGAGAGGAACTCGGGGATTTGATCGCGGATGATGGGGAGGTAGATGGAGCGGTGGGGGGAGGGCTGGCCGTTCATCTGGGTGAGGAGCTGGATGAGGCCCTGGCGGCCTTCGCTGACGCGGGCGACGGGGGAGCCATCCATGGGGTAGAGGTCGAGGGTGCCGGACACGGCGAGCATGGCGTCGCGGACGGCTTCGGCGTCGAGGCGGCGTTGGTCCATGCGCCAGCGGTGTTTGTTGTCGGGGTCGGTGGCGTTGTTTTTGGCGTCGTAGGTGGAGCTCATTTGGTAGGTGCGGCTGAGCATGATTTGTTTGATGAGTTTTTTGACGGACCAGCCGTTATCCATGAAGGCGAGGGCGAGGTGATCGAGGAGTTCGGGGTGGGTGGGTTTCATGCCCATGAGGCCGAAGTTGTCCGGGGTGGTGACGATGCCCTGGCCCATGAGGTGGAGCCAGATGCGGTTGGCCATGACGCGGGCGGTGAGGGGATTGTCCTTGGAGGCGATGAAGTAGGCGAGGTCGAGGCGGCCGCTGCCCTGGGCGATGTTGCGGGGTTCGTCGGGGGCGCAGAGGACTTCGACGAGCCCGCGGGGGATGATGTCGGATTGTTGATTGATGTCACCCCGGACGAGGAGGGGGCTATCAATGGGGGCGGAGCGGTCGAGGGTGCCCATGGTGAGGATGCGTGGGGTGCCGTCTGGGTTGAAGAGGTCGAGGTCGGCCTGGGCGGTGGCGGTGTTGTCTCGGGCGCGTCGGATGCGGAGGAAGGTGGTGACGTTGCCGTTGTCGCGACCCTGCTGGCGCAGGGCCATGGCTTCGCGGGTGGCTTCTTCGGAGGCTTTAGTGAGGGAGGCGACTTCTTGTTTAAGGCGGGTGACTTCGGTGGGGGCGAGCTTGGCGATGGCGGCGGGTTGACCGGAGGCGGGGTCGAGTTCGATGAGGGTGGAGGGGAAGTTGTTTTGCTGCTGGCTAGGGGTGCCGTAGAGGGTGTCGGTGCTGAGGAAGATGCCGGCGATGGCGTAGTAGTCGCGCTGGGTGACGGGGTCGAATTTGTGGTCGTGACAGCGGGCGCAGGCGAGGGTGAGGCCGAGCATGGACTGGGAGACGACATCGATCTGCTCGTCGACGAGGTCGGCCTGGAACTGGCGGCGGTCGCGGTTGTTGAGGCCTTTGGGGCCGAGGGCGAGGAAGCTGGTGGCGATGATTTTCTCGGCCTGATCTTTTTTGTCGTCGGAGAGGAGGAGGTCGCCGGCGAGCTGCTCTTTGAGGAACCGGTCGTAGGGTTTGTCTTTGTTGAAGGACTCGATGACGTAGTCGCGGTAGCGCCAGGCGTGGGGGTAGGGGACGTTCGATTCTTTGCCGTTGGATTCGGCGTAGCGGGCGACGTCGAGCCAGTGGCGGGCCCAGCGTTCGCCGAAGCGGGCGGAGTCGAGGAACTGGTCGATGACGGTTTCGATGGCGTCGGGGGACTTGTCCTCGGTGAAGGCTTTGACTTGATCGGGGGTGGGGGGGAGGCCGGTGAGGTCGAAGGCGATGCGGCGGATGAGGGTGGGGCGGTCGGCATCGCGGACGGGGTGGAGGCCGGCGGTCTCCATGCTTGCGAGGATGAATTGGTCGATGGGGGTTTTGGCCCAGTCGGGTGTTTTGGTGGTGGGAGGAGGGGTGGCGACGGGTTTTTGGAAGGACCAGTGTTTGCGGCCTTCGGTCATGTCGATCTGGCGACGGCCGCCTTCGGGGTTGGCGATTTTGGATTCGCGAGGGTCGGGGGCGCCCATTTCGATCCATTTTTTGAAGTTGGCGATGACATCATCGGGGAGTTTTTGTTTGGGTGGCATTTCCATGTCCGGGTCTTCCCAGGTCATGGCGGTGTAGAGGGTGCTGGAGGCGGGGTCGCCGGGGGTGACGGCGGGGTGGCCGGATTCGCCGCCGAGGAGGGTGTTTTGTTTGTTGTCGAGGAGCAGGCCGCCGCGGACTTTGGTGGCATCGGCGGCGTGGCATTTGTAGCAGTGCTCCACGAGGACTGGGCGGATGTTCTTTTCGAAGAAGGCGAGTTGGTCGGGGGGGATGGCGGCGTGCGGAGGCGGGCTTTCGGTTTGGGCGAGAGCGGAGGCGGAGAGGAGGGCGATGGCGGGGAGGGAGAGGGCCTTCATGGGTTCCGGGAAGTGGTTTGGAGATAGAACCGGGCTGGAGGAGAAAAGTTGCGGGAGAGGGGGTGGCGGGAGGGATTTTGAATGAGGAATGGTCTGAATTGTGCGGGTGTCTGTGGGGTGGTCGACGGTGGGAATATTCTTGATGGTCAAAGCCTGAAATTGTGGTAGGGGCAGGGTGTCGACTGAATGGACAACAAAAAAACACTATGAGTCAAAACACCAAATTCCGGGCCGGAGTTCTTTTCGGCGATGAAGTCAAAGAAGTCCTCGACTATGCGAAGGCGAATGAGTTTGCCCTGCCGGCGGTCAATTGCATCAACACGAACTCGGTGAATGCTTCATTGGCGGCTGGGCGTGAGGTGAACTCGCCGATGATGATTCAGTTTTCGAACGGGGGAGCGCAGTTCTTCATTGGGAAGACGGTAAGCAAGGAGAACCAGTTGGGGCCGATTTTGGGAGCGATCGCGGGGGCGCATTATGTGGATGCGGCGGCGAAGGCTTACGGGGTGCCGGTGGTTTTGAACACGGACCATTGCGCGAAGAAGCTGCTGCCATGGGTGGACGGGATGCTCGAGGCGAGCGAAGGGCATTTTGCGAAGACGGGACGGCCGCTGTTCAGTTCTCACATGCTGGATCTCTCGGAGGAGCCGCTGGAGGAGAACATTGAGACTTGTGCGCGGTATTTGGAGCGGATGGCGAAGATGGGGATGACGCTGGAGATTGAGCTGGGTGTGACGGGTGGTGAGGAAGACGGAGTGGACAATTCGGATGTGGATGAGTCCCGCCTTTACACTCAGCCGGATGAGGTGGCGCATGCTTACGAGACGTTGCTCAAAATTAGCCCGAATTTCACGATTGCGGCGGCGTTCGGCAATGTGCATGGCGTTTACAAGCCTGGGAATGTGAAGCTGAAGCCGGCGATTTTGAAGCAGTCGCAGGATCACATTCAGGCGAAGTTTGGCACGGGTGAGAAGCCGGTGAATTTTGTGTTCCATGGCGGGTCGGGATCCACTCGTGAGGAGATTCGTGAGGCGCTGAGTTACGGGGCGATCAAGATGAATCTCGATACGGATTTGCAGTGGGCGTTCTGGGATGGGGTGCGTGCTTATGAGGCGAAGAATCACGATTACCTGCAAGGGCAGATTGGGAATCCGACGGGGCCGGACTCACCGAACAAGAAGTACTATGATCCGCGGGTGTGGCTGGGGGCAGGTGAGGCGACGTTTACGAAGCGGTTGGTGACGTCGTTTGAGGATTTGAATTGCGTGGGTCGTAACGTCGGCTGAGCAAGCGAGGCATTTTGATGATAGGGCATTCTCCGTGAGGGGGATGCCCTGTTTTTTTTGGCTATGAGTGCTTGTGGGTGATGCCCTGAGGTGGGGCTGGGTCGTATGAGTTGGGATGAATGACTCTGAAGGCAAAGTTTGGTTGATTACTGGATGTGGCAGTGGGTTTGGGAATGCGATTGCGCGGGAGGCGCTGGAGCGGGGGAATCGGGTGGTGGTGACGAGTCGGAAGGTGGAGGCGTTGCGGGCGTGGGAGGAGGAGTTTGAGGGGCGTTGTCGGGTGATGGAGATGGATGTGGGGGAGGCGGATTTGGAGGCAAATGTGGCGGAGGCGGTGGCGGTGTTTGGGCGCGTGGATGTGCTGGTGAACAATGCGGGGTTTGGTTTGATCGGGGCGCTCGAGGAGTGCTCGATGGATCAGGTGAGGCGGAATGTGGAGACGAATTTCTTTGGGCCGCTGCGGTTGATGCGGGCGCTGCTGCCAGTGATGCGGGAGCAGACTGGGGGGCACATTGTCAATATCAGTGCGGCGGCGGCGATTTCGAACTATCCGGGGTTCAGTGTTTATGGCGCGGCGAAGGCGGCGCTGGAGACGGCGAGTGAGGCGGTGAAGGCGGAGGCGTCGTCGTTTGGAGTGAAGGTGATGTTGATCGAGCCGGGGCCGTTTCGGACGGGGTTCATCGGGCGGTGCATGGAGATTGCGGAGCGGTCGCTGGAGGCTTATGCGGGCACGGCGGGGCGTTTCAGGCAGATGCTTGAGCGGATGGATGGCAAGCAGGTGGGTGATCCGGTGCGGGCGGCGAAGTTGATTGTGGACTTGGTGGAGCGGGGGCACACGGGCATGCGGGTGCCGCTGGGCAAGTATGCGGTCAAGAAGGTGAAGGACCGCGCGGCGAGTGTGCTGCGGGAGGTGGAGGCGATCGAGGCGGAGGCGGCGGGGACGGACTTTGTGGGGTGAGTGGGCTCCGAACTGTGGAGGTGACAAGTCTCCGGCCCTTGTTATACTCATTGACTGATGAAACTGACTGTTTTGCTCGAGCCTGACGAGGAGGGTGGATTTACTGCGCTGTGTCCTGAACTGGATGTTGCCAGCCAAGGAGATACCGAAGATGAAGCTGCGGACAATCTGAGGGAGGCGGTTGATCTTCTGCTCGAGACTGCCCAACGGGAAGAGATTCAGCGTCGTTATCGTCCAGGGGTCAAGGTCCGAAGTATGGAGGTTGAGTATGCCTAAACTAGGCGTCTTTTCTGGGCGCCAAGTTTGTGCTATCTTGAGTGCCGCTGGTTTTGAACTCGTAAGAACAAAAGGGAGCCACGCAGTGATGCAGCGGATTGATGTAGAAGGCCATAGTCATACTGTTCCCGTGCCACTGCATGACGAGGTGAAGAAGGGGACGCTGAAGTCCATCATACGGCAGTCCGGTTTGGATCCTGCTTTGTTTATGAAGTAACGGAGCTTAGAGGGCTCAGCCGACTTCGAAGGCGTGGGCGGCTTGGAAGAGGGTGGCTTCGTCGAGGGCTTTGGTTATGAATTGGAGGCCGACGGGGAGGTTGGCGCCTTCGTGGGCGATGGTGCCGCAGGGGACGCTGATGGCGGGGAGGCCGGCGAGGTTGGCGGGGATGGTGAAGACGTCTTCAAGGTAGGCTTGGAGCGGGTCGCCGGTGAGTTCGCCGAGTTTGTGGGCGGGGGTGGGGGAGGTGGGGGAGACGATGACGTCGACTTTTTCGAAGGCTTTGGTGAAGTCGTCGCGGATGAGAGTGCGTGCTTTTTGGGCCTGGAGGTAGTAGGCGTCGTAGTATCCGGAGCTGAGGACGTAGGTGCCGAGGAGGATGCGGCGTTTGACTTCGGGGCCGAAGCCTTCGGAGCGTGATTTGAGGTAGTGCTCCATGAGGTCGGAGGCGGAGGAGGAGCGATGGCCGTAGCGGACGCCGTCGAAGCGGGCGAGGTTGGCGGAGGCTTCGGCGGGGGCGAGGACGTAGTAGGTGGCGACGCCGGCCTCGGTGTGGGGGAGACTGATTTCCTCGATGTGAGCGCCGAGGGCTTCGAGTTTGGCGATGCCTTTGCGGACGGAGGCTTCGACATCGGGGTGGAGGCCGTCGATGAAGTATTCTTTGGGAAGGCCGATGCGGAGGCCTTTGATGTCGCGACCGAGGACGGCGGTGAAATCGGGCACGGATTCTTTGAGGGAGGTGGAGTCGCGTGGGTCGAAGCCGCAGAGGTGATTGGTGAGGAGGGCGGCGTCGGCGACGGAGCGGGTGATGGGGCCGATTTGGTCGAGGGAGGAGGCGAAGGCGATGAGGCCGAAGCGGGAGACGCGGCCGTAGGTGGGTTTCATGCCGACGCAGCCACAGAGGGCGGCGGGTTGGCGGATGGAGCCACCGGTATCCGAGCCAAGGGCGGCGAGGGCGATGCTGCCGGCGACGGAGGAGGCGCTGCCGCCACTGGAGCCGCCGGGGATACGGTCGAGAGCGGCGGGGTTGCGGGTGACGCCGAGGGCGGAGTTTTCGGTGGAGGAGCCCATGGCGAACTCGTCCATGTTGAGGCGACCGAAGGGGATGGCGCCGGCTTGGCGAAGGTTTTGAATGGCGGTGGCGGTGTAGGGCGCGGTGTAGTTTTCGGCGAGGATTTTGGAGCCGCAGGTGCAGGGTTGGCCTTCGACGTTGATGTTGTCTTTGATGGCGATGGGGAGGCCGCCGAGGGGTTGGGTGAGGTCGGCGGATTCGGCTTCCTTGAGGGCAGCGTCGAGATCCCAGGTGAGGTAGGCGCCGAGTACGGGGTTGCGGGCTTCGATGCTGCTTGCGACGTCACGGACGAGGTCGGCGGCGGAGATTTCTTTGGTGGTGAGCTTTTGGCGGAGCTCGGTGAGGGAAAGGGTGGTGAGGGACACGGAGTGAGGGGGAGCTGAATTAAGTAATCAGTAACCAGTGGTCAGTGAGAGGAGGGATTACTCGATGACTTTGGGGATTTGGAATTGGTCGAGGACGGATTTGGGAGCGTTGCTGAGGGCTTGCTGCTGGGAGAAGCCAGGGCGGGCTTCGTCGGGGCGGACGACGTCGTAAACGGGGAGGGCGTGGGAGGTGGGTTCGACGCCGGAGAGGTCGAGTTTGGCGAGGGTGTCCATGTGGTCGAGGACACGATGGAGTTGAGCGGCGTAATGGGTGGCTTCGTCGTCGGAGAGTTCGAGACGGGCGAGTTTGGCGACGCGGTGGATGTCGATGGAGTGAGCGGACATGGGCAGGGGCTAAGTGACCGCCGAGGGGTGATTTGTCAATGGCTGGGAGAAATCTTGGAATTTGGGCTTTCCCTGGCTTGGCTCGGTGTTTAGAGTTCGAGTCCAACCTCAAATTTTAACCATTATGAATTCCCGTCGCGCGTTTCTCCGCCAATCTGTGTTAGCTGCCACTGCTTTGTCTGCTTCCCGAGTTTTGGGGGCGAATGAGACGATTCGGGTGGGGATGATTGGGCTTGGGGGTCGGGGGATGGGGACGGCGGCGTGGTTTGCGAAGATTCCGGGAGTGGAGGTGGCGGCGCTTTGTGATGTGGATAGCAAGGTGATCGAGCGGGCGAAGAAGGTGTATCCGAATGCGACGACGGCGACGGATTTGCGGAAAGTGATCGAGGATAGGACGATCGATGCGGTGGTGGTCTCGACAGGGAACCACTGGCACGTGCTGGCCTCGATTTGGGCACTGCAGGCGGGCAAGGATGTTTACGTTGAGAAGCCGGTGTCGCACAATATTTGGGAAGGTCGCAAGTTGGTGGAGGCGGCGCGGAAGTACGATCGGATCGTGCAGGGGGGGACGCAGCAGCGGAGTGATCCTTTGCAGGAAGAGATCAAGGCGTTCCTGGATGGCGGCGCGATTGGGAAGATGAAGTATGTGCGGTGCAATCGGTATGGCGAGCGGAAGTCGATTGGAAAGTTGGCGGCGCCGTTAGCAACGCCGGAGACGGTTGATTACAACCTGTGGCTGGGGCCTGCGCAGGATTTGCCGATGTATCGCGAAGAGTTTCACTATGACTGGCACTGGGTGTGGAACACGGGGAACGGGGAGCTTGGGAACTGGGGGCCGCATATTTTGGATGATCTGCGCAATGTGGTGTTTCGGGACAAAGTGAAGTTGCCGAAGCGGGTGATTGCGGGTGGGGGTCGTTTTGGCTGGGACGATGCGGGGGAGACTCCGAACACGCACTTTGCGTATATTGATACTGGCGATGTGCCGGTGATCATGGATGTGCACAATTTGCCGCTGAAGAAGGGGGTGAAGGCGGATGATGTTTACATGCGGCGGCGGACGAAGTCGTTTTTGGTGATTGAGTGTGAAGGCGGCTATTACACGGGGGGACGCGGGGGTGGCACGGCGTTTGATGCGGCGGGCAAGAAGGTGCAAGCGTTCTCAGGTGATGGAGGGAAGAGCCATGCGGAGAATTTCATTGAGGCGATGCGTAACCGGAAGAAGGAGACGCTGAAGGGTGAGATCGAAGAGATTCACTATTCGAGCGCGTGGTGCCATTTGGGGAACATCTCATGGAGGTTGGGGCAGAATTACAATCGGGAGCAGTCGGAGGCGGCGGTGAAGGATTTCCAACCTTGGAATGATGTGATCGCGGACTTCCATCAGCATTTGCAGAACAACGAATTGGATGCCGGGAAGCTGGACATCAAGCTGGGGGCGATGCTGGAGATCGATGCGGAGAAAGAAACTTTCGTGGGCGACACAGCGACGGCGGAAGCGCTGGCTCTGTTGAAGCGGGAGTATCGAGCTGGGTTTGAGGTGCCCGAGACCGTGTGATCTTCGGCTGGCACCTGACCTTTCGGGAGGGTGTCAGTTCCTGAATAGGGGGTATTTCCAGACTTCGACGAGGCGCCAGGTGAGGGTGGCGAAGAGGAGCCACTGTGCGGTGTGGTAAGCGATGAAGAGTGCGCGCGGAGCTTTGCGGCGGCGGGCGCGGCGCAACATGCTTTCGGAGGCCCATAAGAAGCTGAGGACGAGGGGGGCGTAGAGCGAGAGCATGAAGCGATCTCCTCGACCTATCGGAGTATACCAACCGTAGGCTAGGGTATAGGCACAGAAGGAGCCGAGGACGAAGAGGAATACCGTCGCGGACTCGGGATGCAATCGGGCACGGCCGGGGAGTTTTTTGCCGAGGCTGACGCTTGAGATGCCAACGCCAACGCAGATCAGAAGAACGGCTCCGAGATACCAGCCTCGTTGTTCGAAGATGCCTTTCCAGGGTTTGGGATTTTTAACCGACTGTTTGGTTGAACCCGGAGCGAGCAAGTCCGTGAGTTTGACCGTGACGCCATCCTTCAAGCGGGCGAGCATTTGGTCAGAGGAATGATTGGCGGAGTAGTTGGAGAAGGAAGGGCGTTCGGACTTGGGCAGGGCTTCGAGGGAGGACCGTGAACCGTATTGATTCATCCAGGAGTAACACTCTTCAAAATTGTCGAACCACATCCAGTAGCCAGGGTAACTGTGAAACGGGTCGCCAAATCGTTCCTGGGAGTAGGCGAGGCGGGGGCCTGCGGCCATGAGGTGAACGAAGAGAAGGAGAGCGATGCCGAAGAAGTGATTGCGGTAAATCCAGAGGCTGGTGCCTGATTTGCCGGGCCAGTGAGCGAGAATCCAGCCCCAAAGCCAGCGGGTGGTGCTGACGCCGATGAAGACGATCAGGAGTGGGTGAACGGAGCCTTTGGCAAGATAGGCGATGCCTGAGAAGAGGCCGATGAGAGCGTAGATCCAAAGGGAATTGCGCAGCAGGGCGAAGAGGCAGGTAATCCAGGTGAGGGTGAAGAAGATGAAGTAAAGGGGTTCGGGCTGATAGTAGACAGCGCGGGGAAGAAATGCGCCGATGCCCATGAGGAGGAGTGCGTTTGCGGTGGCTCCCATGCTCCACACTCTTGACAAGCCAAGGCCAACCAGGATGACGAAACCCAAGGTGAGGCCGAC
This sequence comes from Verrucomicrobiaceae bacterium, assembly GCA_947440575.1. GTDB lineage: Bacteria > Verrucomicrobiota > Verrucomicrobiia > Verrucomicrobiales > Verrucomicrobiaceae > JAGRPD01. The sequence continues at coordinate 1,091 of CANETF010000118.1, read as the reverse complement.
ATTAAACCAACGACCTCGATTAAAGAGTTCACGATCTTGGGGGCTGATTTCTTGATCACCGGAAAGTTGGTGTTGAGGGTTGGCTAGCCAGGCGGCGACCCATGGCCAGAGGGGATTGACGACACCATCGGTGCGGTGGGGGAGCGCCTTTTTGAGGGGTTCTGAGACGCCTTTCGAGAAGTCTGGGGTGAGATCGGGGAGGGTTTGGAGGGTGAGCTTGAGATTGTGCTTTTGGTCGGCACTGAGGATATCGGCATCCGTGTGGTTGGTCTGGCTGATGAGCTGGCGAGCGAGAGTCAAATGAACCCACGCGTAAAGGGCAAGCAGGAGAATGACGCCTAGCCAGCGAATCGCGATGCGGACTGGAAACGCCGCAGGATGCGGGGCCGTGGTAGAAGGTGTAGCGATTTCAGATTCCATGCGGGTCATTTGACCGGCTTTGATGATGGCAAGTTTCGCGGGTTTAGCCAGACGATTGTGCGTGTAGGTTGACTACTTCTTGGGGCGCACCTTGATTTCAACCCGTCGATTGAGAGACTGTTCTTCGACGGTGCCATTCGAAGGTGCAATGAGGGTGCTTTCGCCTTTTCCAAGGGCTTGGATGCGGTCAGTGCCGAGCTTGAGGGATTCGCGCAGCCAATTGACAACTGCGAGCGCGCGAGCCTGGCTGAGTTGAAGGTTGTAGTCGTCTGAGCCGAAGCTATCGGTATGGCCTTCGACGATGAAGAGTGAGTTGGGATTCTTTTGGATGAGGAAACCGAGTTTCATGAGGCTGAGTCGCGCACCTTCCGCAAGATCGGCACTGCCGTACTCGAAAAGGAGATCGGTTGGCATTAGGATCGGGGCGGTGCTGCCGCCGAGTTGGCCGCCGCCCTGGCCGAGGAGGTCGTCGAGGTTGCTGAAGCCTTTGACTCGTTCTCCAGAATCGGCTCCGCCCTTTCCCAGCGTTTTCATCTCATCGATCAGTTTCATGTCGAGAGCATTGCCTTTGTCGGTGGATTCTAATGTTGAGGCGTCGAGCAGCATTTGTTTTTCAGAAACCGGAGCGCTGAGGAGGTCTTTGCGGACGGCGGCCATTTCTTGAGCGAGGT
>CANETF010000117.1 GCA_947440575.1 Verrucomicrobiaceae bacterium | reverse complement strand
TTTGGACGGTGTGGGGGTGGTCTTTTTGGGTGAGGCGGGTGGGTTGCCTGCGGGTTTCGTGGCAGGAGGGGGCTTGGGTGAAGGGGGGGACTTCGATGGGGGTGGGGAAGGAGCGGGGGTGGTGTTTTTGGCGAAGTCGGCGTAGACGAGCACGCCTTTGAGGGCGTCGACGGCGCGTTCGAGTTGGCGGTCGCCGAGGGAGGCGAGTTCGAGGGCGGCGGCTTCGCCGGTGCTGTGGGAGGCGCGCCATTTGCTGATTTCGAGTTCGTCTTTGGTGGAGAGGGTGGAGACGATGTTGGGTTCGACGCCGTGCTCGTGGATGGTGCGATGGCTGGGGGTGTAGTATTTGGCGGTGGTGAGGCGCATGGCGGCGCCGGTGTTGAGGGGCATGATGGTTTGCACGGAGCCTTTGCCGAAGCTGGTGGTGCCGACGACGAGGGCGCGTTTGAGGTCCTGGAGGGCACCGGCGACGATCTCGGCGGCGCTGGCACTGCCGTGATTGATGAGGACGGCCATGGGGTAGCGGCGGGGGGATTTGCCGGGGCGTTTGGGGGTGCGATAGGGAGGAGGATTGTCGGAGGCGATGCGGCCTTCGGTGGTGACAACGAGGGTGGATTCGGGGAGGAATTCGCCGCAGACGCCGACGGCGCCGTCGAGCAGGCCGCCGGGGTTGTTGCGGAGGTCGAGGACGAGGGCGGTCATGCCTTGCTTTTCGAGGCTATCGAGGGCCTGGCTGAGGTCGCGGACGGTGGGCTGGGTGAACTGGGAGATGCGGACGTAACCGATGCGATGGCCGGCGGCGAGTTTGGGATGCAGGAGCATGGGGTCATGCACGGAGGATTCGATGAAGGTTTCACGAATCATTTTGAATTCGAGGAACTGCTGGGTGCCGGGGCGGCGGACGGTGAGGCGGAGGGGGTCGCCGGCATTGCCTTTGAGGAGTTGGACGCATTCGACGACGCCGACGGTGTCGGTCAATACATCATCGATGCGGACGATTTGGTCGCCGCCGAGGACGCCTGCGCGGGCGGCGGGGCCTTCGGAGCGGACGGTGATGATGGTGAGGACGCCGGAGCGCAGGGCGACGGTGATGCCGACGCCTTCGGAGGTGTCGGTCTGTTCTTTTTGCATGTCCTCGAAGAGCGAGCGGCCCATGAATTCGCAGTGGGGATCGAGCTTGCGGAGCATGCCTTCGAGGGCGCCTTCGATGAGGTCGCCGTAGGTGACTTTGTCGGCTTCGACGTAGTTTTGGCGGATGATTTCCATGGCCCGGGTGAGGACTTCCATTTGGGCGAAGGGATCATCCTGGGCGGGAGTGAAGGGATCGCTGGGGCGGCTGGATTGGGCGTGGGCGGAGGAGATCAGCGCGAGCTGGGCCGCGATCCAAAGGGCGAGGAGCTGTTTCCACATGGTGGGAACATGCACGAAGAGGCGGACCTGCGACAGTGAAAAGGACGGGAAGTGGGGTGGGAGGACAATGGGGGATCGACGTGGAGCTTTGGGGGGATTAAGGTTGGGGCGATGAAATCTTCTTCTTCTGAGCGCACACTCTTGGTCGGCAAGTTGGCGACACCAGTCGGACCGTTTGCGGTGGCGTGTGAGCCGACGGGCGCGGTGGCGGCGACGGCGTTTGGGGATGTGGCTGCTTTATCCAGGCGGTTGGAGCCGGGGGTGAAATTGATCGAGGGATCGGAGGCTGACCGAGCTTTGGCACCGGTGATTGCGCAGTTGGAGGCGTTTTTCAGCGGAAGGCGGAGGGATTTTGAGGTGGAGATGGCGCCGAAGGGATCGGCGTTTCAGCTTCGGGTGTGGCAGGCGCTGCGGGAGATTCCGGCGGGGGAGACGCGGAGTTATGGTGAGCTGGCGAAGGGGTTGGGCAGTTCTGCGCGGGCGGTGGGGCGTGCGAATGCGACGAATCCGATTTGTGTGATTGTGCCGTGCCATCGGGTGATTGGGGCGAGTGGCGATTTGACGGGGTTTGCGTTTGGGGTGGAGATCAAGCAGTGGTTGCTTGAGATTGAGCGGGGCGAAGATGTTCGGCGGAACCGTGTTGAGCAAGGAGAACTGTTAGCGTTGGTTTGAGTATGGCAGAGAGTGATTTTCAGATCGTCGAGGCGGACTTATCGAAGCCAAGTCATGCTGAGGGGTTGGTGGCGTTGCTGGACGAATATGCGGGTTCACTGGAGGGTGGAGGCAAGAGATTGGCTGAGCATGTGAGGCTGAATCTTCCTGCCGAGATCGCGCGGCGTCCCCATGCCCATGCGCTGATCGCTTGGATGGAGGGGCGACCTGTCGGGTTACTCATTGCCTTTGAGGGGTTCTCGACCTTTCAATGCCGAACGTTGTTGAACATTCACGATGTCATTGTGAGCAAGGATTTCCGTGGGAAAGGGATTTCAAAGCGGCTCTTTTTGGCCGTTGAGGAGTTGGCGAGAAAGTTGGATTGTTGCAAACTGACTCTGGAAGTTTTGGAGCACAATGAGATCGCCCAAAAGGCGTACGCGGGGATGGGATTCAGCGGCTATGAGCTGGACCCGCAAATGGGCAAAGCGATGTTTTGGGAGAAGAAGCTTTGAGTCGATGCCGAAACCGCCTTCCATCGCCTTTCAGCGCATACGAGCCGAAGTGATCCGGTTGGTGGGGTTGGTGCCGGAGGGGAAGTTCACGACTTATGGGTCGATCGCGGTGCACATGAATGTGATGGCACGGCATGTGGCGTTTGTGATGAGTCGATTGACGGAGGAGGAGTCAGAGAGGTTGCCGTGGCATCGGGTGGTGGGAGCGGATGCGCGGATCAGTCCGAAGATGGATGCGGAACTGGCGCGGGTGCAGAGGGAGCGGCTGGAGAAGGAGGGGATGAAGGTGAATGAGAGGGGCTTCATTTTGGATGATGAGGCGCATTTTCATGTGGTGGGAGTGCAGAGGGACATTCGATGGAGTGAGGGCGGGGATTGAAAGGGGAGATTGGGATTTGAAGGGAAGGAGGATGTGGGGCAGGCTGGGAGATGAAGAAGGGTGACATTGGGAGCGGGCCGGCGGTGGCGCTGGTGGTGGCGAACATGATTGGGACGGGGGTATTCACTTCGCTGGGGTATCAGTTGGAGGCGCTGCCTTCGGCGTTTCCGATTTTGGTGTTGTGGGCGGTGGGCGGGGTGCTGTCGTTTTGCGGTGCGTTGTGTTATGCGGAGCTGGTGTCGATGTGGCCGAGGTCGGGAGGGGAGTATCATTTGCTGCGGGAGGCCTATCATCCGCTGGCGGGCTTTTTAGCGGGTTGGGTGTCGCTGGTGGCGGGATTTGCGGCGCCGATTGCGTTGGCGGCGATGGCTTTTGGGCGTTATTTGGCGAAGCTGGGAGTGCCGGTGGAGCCGATCTGGCTGGCCGGGGGAGCGGTGGTGTTGGTGACGTTGATCATGCTGGGATCGACCTCGGCGGTGGGGCGTTTTTTGGGTGGGCTGACGATTTTGAAGGTGACGTTGATTGTGGCGTTCATGGTGGGGGCGATGGTGCCGGCGGGAGGAGGTGAGGTGGTGGCAAGTGTTTCGTTGATGCCGAAGGCGGGGGATTGGGATTTGATCTTGAGCGGAGGGTTTGCGACGTCGCTGGTGTATGTGATGTATGCTTACACGGGGTGGAACGGGGCGGCGTATGTGGCGGGGGAGTTGCGGGATCCGCAGCGGACGGTGCCGCTGGCTTTGCTGGGGGGGACGGCTCTGGTGATGGTGCTGTATGTGGGGTTGAATGCGGCGTTTTTGGTGAGGGCGCCCTGGGAGATGCTGCGGAGTGAACCGGAGGTGGCGCTGGCGGCGGCGAAGGCGATTTTTGGGGAGCGAGGGGGAGCGTGGATGGGAGGGTTGATTGCGTTTGGGCTGTTGTCGATGCTGACGGGTTTGACTTGGGCGGGATCGAGGGTGCATCAGCGGTTGGGGCAGGATTTGATGCGGCTGGGATTTCTGGCGAAGGTGAACCGGCATGGGGCACCGGTGGGAGCGGTTTTGCTGCAGGGTGGGTTGGCTTTGCTGCTGCTGTTTTCGGGCGCGTTTGATGCGGTTTTGAACTACGTCGAGGCGCTGCTGCTGGTGTCTTCGCTGCTGGCGGTGGTGGCGGTGATTTGGTTGAGGTGGCGGCGGCCGGAGGTGGTGAGGCCGTTCAGGGTGCCGCTGTATCCGTTGCCGCCGCTGTTGTTTGCGGCGGCGACGAGTTACATGCTGATTTATCTGGTTCAGCGACGTCCGCAGGAGCTGATGTGGGGGGCGGTGACGTTGTTAGCGGGATGGTTGATCTACGTCATGGTCCGGGCTGGCGAGCCGGATGGGGCCTCTCACGAGGGTGACGGGAAGTGAGATGGGTTGCCCGCGCTGGAGGATTTTGAGAAGTTGCTGTTGGCTGAGTTGCTGAGCGATGCGGCGGATTTCGGGCATGAGGGGGCGCCAGTCGGTGGGGGAGAGGTAGCGGGCGACTTCGGAGGGGCAGAGGGACTTGGTGGGGCCGCGTTGTTTGACGAGACTGAGGATGCGTTCAGCGATGGCGTCATCGGGAAGCATGGAGGATTATTTGGGGCGTTTGAGTTCGAACTGGTCGCTGGTTCGGCAGTACCAGTTGGGGCCTTGCATGCGACCGATGGGGCGGTAGTGGGCGGGGTTGACGAGCCAGGTGTCTGGATTGAGGATGCCGTCGCGGACGTGGACACGGAGGATTTCGCCGATGATGAGGCGGTTTTCACCGATCTCGAAGAGGCCGACATTTTTGCATTCGAGGCTGACGGGGGACTCGGCGATGCGGGGCGGTTTGACGAGGGTTGAGGGCAGGGTGGTGAGTCCGGCGAGGCGGGTTTCGTCTTCGCCGGGTGGAAGGGAGCTGGAGCAGAGGTTCATGGCTTCTGCGAGCGGCTCGTCGACGAGGTTGACGACGAATTCCTGGGTGAGGCGGATGTTGCGGGCGGTGTCCTTGGGGACGCCGGGGGAGCGATCGCCGGGGCAGATGCCGAGGATGGGAGGGCTATCGCCGAGGAGGTTGAAGAAGCTGAAGGGGGCGGCATTGACCCGGCCATGCTCGTCGACGGTGGTGGTGAGGGCGATGGGGCGCGGGGTGACGAGACCGGAGAGGATGCGATAGGCGTCCTCCCGGAGAGGGCCTGTGAGATCCAGTTCCATGGTGAGGGGTGTTATTGGGCGCCTGACTCTGTGGGGAAGTTGGGTTTGTCGTCTTCGATGAAGATGCGGGGCGGTGGGGAAAGGCGGATGGGAAGTTCCTGGGGGCCGTCTTCGAGGGATTCGACGGGTTCGGCGCGTTTGATTTCGCCGCCTTCGTCATCGACGAGCACGGCGCGGGGGAGGGGTTGGACGGAGTTGTAGGGGTCTTGGCCGAGGATGGTGAGGCCTTGGAGGCGAACAGGTTCGACGTTTTTGAAGAGGCCGGAGCCACCGGTTTCCTGGCGACGTCCACCCAGACCGATGCGGCTGAAGGCGAGGATGTCCATGTTGACGCCTTCACCGGTATGGGCGGTGCAGTAGAGGTCGAAGCGGGTGCCTGGGCGGGCGTATTCGAAGTAGGTGGAACGGACGGATTGTTCGCGGCCGTCGTCGCGGGCGACGCGATCGAAGCAGAAGTCGGTGGCTTTCATGCCGCTCTTTTTGCAGAGTTCGACGCGTTCGACGCCTGGGGGGACAGGGATGTCGGCTGGGGGGTAGGAATCGATGGTGGTGTTGACGATGTCAGACCAGATGGGGAGAGCGATGCGGCTGGAGAAGGCGCCGTCGTAGATGGGTTTTTGCTTGTCGAAACCGACCCAGACGCCGCAGGTGATGGCGGAGGTGTAGCCCATGAACCAGAGGTCTTTGAAGCCGTCGTAGGTGCCGGTTTTGCCGGCGACGGGGAAGTCGCCGAGGCCGAACTCGGCGCGGGCGGCTTTACCGGTGCCGCGTTCGAGAGCATCGACAAGGCAGGAGTGGGTTTGATAGGCGGCGATGGGGTCCATGGCGATGGAACGGCCCTGTTTTTCGAGATCGACCTGGAAGATCACTTTGTCCTCGCCCTCGGTGATGCGTTCGACGAGATGGAGTTTGGGTGGGCGAACACCGCCGTTGGGGAAGGTGGAATAGGCGAGGCAGAGTTCGTCGAGTTTGACTTCGCTGGCACCGAGGAAGGTGGAGGGGTACTCTTTGAGGGGAGAATTGATCCCGGCATTTTTGGAGAGTTGCTGGATGGAGGCGAGGGCGGTGGTCCAGGGGATGGCTTTTTGGCGTTGGGCTTCCGGGAGGAGTTTGATGAGGTTGTTGCCGATCAAATCGCCGAGGCGAACGGTGGCGGCGTTCCATGACTGCACGAGGGATTCGCGCAGGCTGATGGTGGACATGCTGTAGGTTTTGGAGTCTTCGATGCCCCACTCGCCGAGGATGCCGGTGGTGGCACCGACCATGACGCGGCGGTTGTCGATGGGGGCATCCTCAACGAGGGTGCCGGGGAAGATATCAGTGGTGGAAAAGGCGGAGGCGTAGACGAAGGGGAGGAAGGCGGTGCCGGCGGGACGGCGGCTGTGGAGGGCGCGGTTGAACTGGCCGTCGAGGAAGTCGCGACCGCCGACCATGGCGAGGATGGCGCCGGTTTCATTGTCGATGACGAGGGCGGCGCCCTGGAGGTATTCGGCGGTGGGTTTGGGCTCGGTGGGTTTGATGATACCAGCTTTGATTTTTTGCGCGTGGTCGGCGGTGAGGGCGCGATACTGGGTGAAGGTTTGATGGGGGTAGTTGGCGCGTTCTTCGACTTGGAGGAGGCGTTTGTGGACGGCTTCCTCGGCGTTCTTTTGGAGGCTCTTGTTGATGCTGGTGAAGATTTGGAAGCCACCGACGGCGGCGCGGTCTTCGCCGACCTGATCGACGATGATTTTGCGGACTTCGTCGAAGATGTAGCTGAGGTGGGCGTTGGGGTTTTGGGGAGCGGTGATCATGGGCAGGCGCTTCAATTCGGCGGCCTTTTGGGAGCCGAGGTAGCCTTCGGTGACCATGCGATCGAGCACTTGGTTGCGCTCTTTGAGGGCGCGTTCGGGGTGGCGGATGGGTTGGATGTTGTTGGGGCTTTTGATGAGGCCGCAAAGGGTGGCGGCTTCGGGGATGGTGATGTCTTTGACGTCTTTGCCGAAGTAGCCTTTGCAGGCGGCCTGGATGCCGTAGAAGCCGCCGCCGAAGTAGATGCGGTTGAGGTAGAGTTCGAGGATTTGGGATTTGGAGAAGTTTTCCTCGATCCGCATGGCGGTCATGGCTTCGAGGAGTTTCCGTTTGTAGTTTTTCTCGGTGAGTTTGAAGGTGTTGCGGGCGAGTTGCTGGGTGATGGTGCTGGCGCCTTGGGTGTCACGACCGGCTAGGAAATTGAGCCAGATGGCGCGGGCGATGCCCTGGTAATCGACGCCGTTGTGGCCGAAGTAGCGGGAGTCTTCCTGAGATACGAGGGCGTCGACGAGGTGCTGGGGGACTTCTTTGAACTGCACGGGGGTGCGGTTGAGCATGTAGAGCTTGGCGAGTTCTTCGCCGTTGCGATCGAAGATGACGCTGGCGGCTTCGAGTTTGCGGAGTTCGTTGAGGTCGAAGGTTTCGGCTTTGGCTTTGAGCGGAGCGAGGGTGAGACTGGCGACGATGAAGGCGGCGATGCTACCGACGATGAAAAGGGCGATGAGAGCGCCAAACCAGCCGCGTTTGTAGAAGGGAGGTTTGAAGCGCTGGTTGCCACGCCAGTTGCTCTTGGTTTCAAGTTCGATATGGTCCGGGAACATAACGCGATGTTTGCCGCCGTCCGAATGCCGCGTAGGACTGGAACGGCACCCAACCTAGCCCGATCTGATTCTTTTGCCACCGGATTCCACATTCTTTGACTCGAACGCGCTAGAGAAGCGAGGGAAGGGATGTCCGTCGTGGTTGGGGGAGCGGATGAGGGAGGCTGGAGGCTGGCTGTCCTGGTCAGAAGTGATGGAGAAAGCGCTCTATGATCAAACTCATGGCTATTATTCGGGGAAGCCCCGGCGGATTGGAAGGACGGGTGATTTTTACACGGCGGTGAGCGTGGGGCCTTTGTATGGGAAGCTGATTGCGAGGCAGGCAGTGCAGTTGTGGGAGGCGGCGGGCAAACCGAGGCGATGGGTTTTGGCAGAGCAGGCGGCGCATGACGGGCAATTGATGTCTGACATTTTGAGTGAGATTCAGGGGAGTTGTGGGGAATTGGCGGCATTGCTGGAGGTGGTTTTGATTGAGCCGCAGTCGGGCTATCGGCAGGTGCAGGGGGAGACGTTGCGCGATGTTTGGAGTGGGGGGGTGAGGTGGATCGATGGTGTGGGGGAGTTGGAGGGGGCGGAGGGTTTGCTGGTTTGCAATGAGTTGCTGGATGCTTTTGTGGTGCGGCGGGTGGTGAAGAGGGAGGGGCGGTGGATGGAATGCGGGGTTGCTCTTGAGGGGGATGGCGGGACGATTGTTTGGGAGGATCGGGCGATTCGCGATGAGGCACTGAGAGCGGAGGTGGAGCGACTGCCGGGGGATTTGCCGGAGGGGTTTGTCACGGAGGTGCAAAGGGCGGTGAAGGACTGGGTGGAGCAGTTGGGGCGGAGTGGGTTTCAGGGGGCGGTTTGGTTAGCGGACTATGGGTTGGATGCGGAGGAGTATTGGAGTCTGGAGAGGCCGGAGGGGACACTGAGACGGTATTGGGAGCATCGGATGGATGACCGGGTTTTGGAGGACTTGGGGCAGGCGGATTTGACGTGCCACGTGAATTTCACGGTGGTCCATGAGGCTGCGACGGCTGCGGGGTTTCGGGTGACAGCGTATGAGGACCAGGGGCGATTTTTGACGCGGTTGGCGGCGCCTTGGCTGCGCTCGCTGGAGGGCAAGGTGCCGGTGGGCGAGGTGGGGGCGTTGCTGCGGCAGTTTCAGAGTTTGACGCACCCGGGGATCATGGGGCGGTCGTTTCGGGTGATGCTGCTGGAGCGGGAGTCGGGTCTTTGACGCCGAAGGATTTGCGGAAGTTTTTTTTGCTGTATTCGAGCATTTTGCTGGAGGTCTTGAAGTTGGACTTCATGTCGGCTTTGATTTGGGCCATGTCGTCAGCGAACTCCTTGTTGGCAGCCTTGATGTCGGCTTTGAATTGGGCATTTGCGTCCGCAATAGATGGTTCCTTCTTGGTGTTCGATTCGGCGGCGGAGCGAGAGCTGAGGCCTGCAGCAGTGGCGGTGCGTGTTGCGGCTTTGGCGGCGGTGCGGAGGAGGGCTGCCGTGAGGGATTGATCTTTCGGGACCTTTTCGAATTCTGAAATGAAAGCGTAGTCGATTCGGGATCCGGTCTTCGCATCAAAGACAACCACTGTGAACTCACAGCCTGCGGAGCGATCCACTTTTGCGCCGAGGAGGAAGCCTTCCTGCATGAAGAGACCACGGCGATTGGAGTAGCTCGGGATATAGGCGCCAGCGGCGGCGTTGTAGTAGCCTCCGCTGGTGTTAAGGGTGGTGCCATCGAGGAGCAGGATGATGTCGCAGTCGGTGCGAGGGGGCACCTTGGTCGGAATGGGGGAATAGGCGGCGGCCATGGCACCAGCGAAGCCTTTTTTCGCTGGGGGGAAGGGCACGCGGCGAAGGGAGAGTCCGGGGCGGAGTTGCCTTTCGATGCCGCCAACGAGGTCGAGCCCCGGGACGGAGACGACCGAGGACTCATTGGTGAAGACGGTGGTTCCGACGGTGATCTTGTTGGCGCGTCCGGCGGGCATGTTGCTGGCGATGCCCACGACCTTGGCCTGGGAGACAGAGGGATTGGAAGCCGGACTGACTGCGCAGGCCATGAGGCCCAATGGGGCCGCTGCGGCGAGCAGGTAGCGAATGCCCTTGACGGTCATTGGCGAATCCAGGGAAGGAACTCAGGCAGACAACTTGGCGCGGACTTCTTCGAGGGCGCGTTTGGTGCGGGCGATGCCATCCATTTCGGTGTGGGCGTCGCCTTCGTATTCGATGCCGATGTAGCCGCGGTAGCCGGCGGCGACGACGATTTTGAGCAGTCGTTCGAAGTCGAGGGTCATTTCGCGACCTTCGCGGCGGTCTTCGGTGAAGAAGGGGCCGGCGCCGGTGTCCCAGTCGTAGGCTTTGGCGCTCATGCCTTGTTTGACCCAGGGCATGAATTCGCGGAGGCCTTTGTAGGGGTTGTAGAGTTCGCCCGTTTCGCGGTTGGTGTAGAAGTTACCGAAGTCGGGGAGGATGCCGACGCGGGGGTGGTCGGCCATTTTCATGACGCCGGTGAGCCACTGGCCGTTGGAGGAGAGGCCGCCGTGGTTTTCGACGACGACGAAGAGGTTGCGTTTGTCGGCTTCGAGGCAGAGGCGGTGGAGACCGTCGGCGGCGAGTTTCATTTGCTCGTCATAGGGGAGTTTGGCGTTGCTGGCGGCGTTGACGCGGAGGCTGTGGCAGCCGAGGGAGGCGGCGGCGTCGAGCCATTTGAGGTGATTGGAGACGGCGGTGGTGCGTTTGGCTTCATCGGATTCGCCGAGGTTGCCTTCGCGGTCGACCATGATGAGGAGGCCTTTGACGCCCTCGTCATCCTGGCGCTTTTTCATGTCGGCGAGGTAGGCTTTGTCCTCAGCTTTGTCGAAGAACATTTGGTTGACGTATTCGACGCCGTCGATGCCGAAGGAGCGGGCGGTTTTGCAGAAGTCGAGGTGGTCGAGAGGTTCAGCGCCTTTACGTTTGAACATGCGCTTGTTGAGGGACCACTCGGCGAGGGAGATTTTGAAGAGGGGGTCTTTGGAAGCGGCTTGCGCCATGGCGCGGGGAGCGGTGAGGGAGGCGGCGGCGGTGCCGAGGGCGAGCTTGAGGAAGCCACGGCGAGCGGTGGAAGAGGAGGTCATGGTGGTTGGTTGGGAGGATGGAGGCGGGTTAGGCGGCGTTGCGATCTGGTTTTTTGCGAATGAGGGGTGGGCGGTCGCCACGGACGACGGCTTCGTTGATGCTGACGGCGCGAACGTCGTTGCGGCTTGGGACGTCGTACATGACATCGAGCATGAGGCGCTCGAAAATGCTGCGGAGACCGCGGGCGCCGGTGCCGCGGGTGCGGGCTTCTTTGGCCATGGCGAGCATGCCGTCGCGGGTGATGTTGAGTTCGACGCCTTCCATTCCGAGGAGGCGTGAGAATTGTTTGACCAAGGCGTTTTTGGGTTCGGTCAGGACACGAACGAGTTCGGGCTCGGTGAGTTCTTCGAGGGCGCAGATGACGGGGAGGCGACCAATGAATTCGGGGATCATGCCGAAGGAGAGGAGGTCCTCGGGTTCGATGCCTTTGCTGGGGGACTCGAGTTTGGTTTCGTGGCCGAGGAAACCCATGACGGTTTTGCCGCGGCGGCGTTCCATGATTTTGTCGAGACCGACGTAGGCGCCGCCGCAGATGAAGAGGATGTTTTCGGTATTGACCTGGATGTACTCCTGTTGCGGGTGTTTGCGACCGCCTTGGGGAGGGACGTTGCAGACGGTGCCCTCGATGATTTTGAGGAGGGCCTGCTGGACGCCTTCGCCTGAGACGTCGCGGGTGATGCTGACGTTTTCGGTTTTGCGGCCGATCTTGTCGATTTCGTCGATGTAGATGATGCCGATTTCGGCGCGGGCGACATCGTAGTCGGCGGCCTGGAGGAGGCGGAGGATGATGTTTTCGACGTCTTCACCGACGTAACCGGCTTCGGTGAGGGTGGTGGCGTCGGCGATGCTGAAGGGGACGTTGAGGATGCGGGCGAGGGTTTTGGCGAGGAGGGTTTTGCCGCAGCCGGTGGGGCCGATGAGGAGGACGTTGCTCTTTTCGATTTCGACGTCCTCAGGGGTGGGCATGGTCAAGGTGCCGCGTTTTCCGGAGCCGATGCGTTGCTGCATTTGCTGGCTGTGGACGATGCGTTTGTAGTGATTGTGAACGGCGACGCTGAGGACTTTTTTGGCGTGGGTTTGACCGATCACGTGCTGGTCGAGAAGGGCGGAGATATCGGCCGGTTTTGGGACGGACAGGGCGGGGGAGAGATCGCTCTCGGTGGCGGCTTCCTTGTCGAGGATGGTCTTGCAGACGTTGATGCAGCTGTCGCAGATGTAGACGCCTGGGCCGGCGATGAGTTTGCGGACCTCCGCATGGCTTTTACCACAGAAAGAACAGAGGGTGACGTTAGAGGCGCGTGCCATGAGGAGATGCGGTAGTGTCGCACGTTTTCCCCGGCACCGTCAAGGTGGAACAGGAAACACTAGGCAGAGTGTTTTGAGTCGGGCGAGGGCGTGGTAGGAGCCGAATGTGGAGGGGTAGGAAGGGGTGGTTCGGGATCTGATAGGGTGACCCAGCCGTCGCCTTCGCGATTGATGCGCCATTGGTTGTAAGTGACGACGGCGATGAGGCCGCCGATGGCGACACTGGCTTCGAGAATGAAAGGGGTGGTGAAGAAGCCGAACAGGCCGGCGAAGGCGTCTCTGACGACTTCACGCGCGGTGGGGTCCTGGCGGACGGCGACGGTGACGCCGATGATGCCGATCACGATAAGAAGCGCCTGGAGCAATCGTTTGGGCGTGAGAAGGGCTTTCATGAGGGCGACATTAGAGCAGGGGGGGCCATTGATCAACTGCCGTGGGCGAGGGCTTGACCTGCAAAAAAGGTACGCGCGTGGGCGAGTTTTGGGCGGAAGTTACTCTTTGGTCTTGAGATCGAGGGGCAGGGCGGCGACGCGTTCTTTCATCTCGCGTCCGGGCTTGAAGCGGATGACATGGCGAGGCGGGATTTCCATTTCGATTTCGGGGCGGGTTGGGTTGCGGCCGAGCTTACCTTTGGTGAGTTTCAATTCGAAGGTGCCGAAGGTGCGGAGGGCGATGTCGTGGCCTTCCATGAGGGAGGAGCTGATGATCTCGATGAGGTTCTCGAGGGCCGCAGTTGATTGGGCCTGGGTGATTCCGAGTTTGTCACTCAGACGGTTTACGATGTCTTTTTTGGTGACGGTTGCCATGGCGTTCGAGTTACCGCACATCCATGGTTCTGCAAACGCATTCTTACATGATGGGTCTCTTTTTATTAAGAAGAGTGGTTGGGCGCGGATACGTAAGGTCCGGCTATATCTCGGTGGTGGTTTTGAAATGGAGTTTGGCGATTTCTGACAATGGATCGCGTCCATTGCGGGCGACGAATTGGGTGGCGGTGGCTTTGACCTGGGCGGAGACGCCTTTGCCGAGTTCGAGGCCCCAGCGGTCGCCGGCGGATTTGAGCCAGCGGACGAAGGCTTCGCGGGCGAGGATGGAGGCGGCGGCGACGGCGGGGTCGCTTTCGGCTTTGGTGCGTTGGATGAGTTCGATTTGGCGGCCGCGTTCTTGGAGGGCTTTTTGGAGGACGGCGGGGTTGGCGAATTGGTCGGAGAGGGCGCGGGGGCAGGAGGGGACGCGTTCGAGGAGGGTTTCGATGACTTTGGCGTGGCCCCAGGCGAGGAGGCGGTTGAGGTTGCCGAACTT